>JAEXNA010000153.1 GCA_023447635.1 Vulcanimicrobiota bacterium
CGCTGCGCGCTCGCCCTTCGATTTCGCGCAAGGCGACGTCAAGCGCTTCGGCCGCACTGGCCGACACCGCGGACTGGCTCTCGACACGCTCGGCCTTGCCCAGGATCTCATCCGAGGCTTTGGCCAGCTTTCCGATCGCCTCGGAGATGCCGTTCACGTCTTTGCTATAGCTGTCGCCCAGCTGTCCCATCTCGGTCACCGAAGCGGCCATACTGGTGACCGAGGCTCCGGTCGTCCTGGCTCCGGCAAAGAGTTCGCCCGCGGTCGAGGCGACGCTGCGGAAGCTTCGGGCCAGCTGCTCGATAGCCGCGGCGGTCTCTTCCACCGACGAGGCGAGCTCATCGCCTTCGCTGGTCAGCCGCTGCAGCGAGCCGTCGATCTGGGCCAGCGACTGCACGGTCTGCTCGCTGGTCTGGTCGGCGTCTTTCGAGAGCCTCGCGACCTCGGCGATCGAGCGCGCCATCTCCTCCACAGCGCCCGATGTCTGGGCTACCGAGGCGGCGAAGGCGTCGACGGTGGTGCCCACCTGCTCGGTGGTGGCGGCCATCTGGTTGACACCGGCGGCCAGCTCTTCCACCGCGTTCGAGGTGGAGTCGGCGTTCTCGGCATCGACGCGCAGCGAGGTCGCGACCTGGCGCAGTCGGGCGGCGGCGCGTTGTTCTTTGTCGTCAGCTAACATGAGGGTCCTCTCATTCCAAAACTTTCTGCAAATCGAGCAGCAGTACGGTGCGGTCGCCGACGTGGAGCAGCCGGTCGACCAGCTCTCCCGTCATCTCTCCCGGGGTCTCTATCAAGGTTTCGGAGGCGATCTCTCGAAACTCGGTCGCCGAATCGACCAGCAGCGCCACGGTGCGAGCGCTCCACTCTACCACCAGGAGGCGAGAGTGGCGGTCAGGGGGGCGCTGGGGCAGGCCCAGCCGCTGGCGCAGATCGAGCACGGGTAGCACCTGCCCGCGGATCGAGGTGACGCCCAACACGAAAGGGGGAGAGGTCGGGACGTGGGTGATCTTCTCTACCATCTCGACCTGGCGGACGATGCCCACGGAGAGCGCGTAATGGGTCTCCTCGAGTCGGAAAAAGATGTAGCCTTCTTTGCTCACGCGGCTCTCCTCAGCAGTTCGGGAAGATGCAGGATCAGGATCAGCCGGCCGTCTCCGAGTTCGGTGGCGCCCAAAAACCAGGGGCGCACGACCAGCGGGTCGCCGAAGGTGCGGACCACGACTTCGCGCAGGCCGCTGATCCGGTCGACGGCAAAGGCCGCCGTCGAGTCGCCGCGTCCATATATCAGGGCCAGCCGACCGCCCTTCTCGTGCCCCTCCAGGGAGAGCAGATGCGGAAGCTGGTGGAGCCGCAGAGAGGCGCCGCGGTGCTTGACCAGTTCGGCGCTGCGCAGCCTGGTGCGCGGCAAGTCGGCGAGATCCACGACTTCGTGAAGATCCTGGGTGGGGATGGCGAAGGTCGAGCCGGCGGCTTCGATCAGCAGGGCATCCACAATGGAGGTGCTCAGCGGCAGACGCAGCTGGAAGGTCGTGCCAAATCCCGGCTCGCTCTGCAGGCGCAGGCTGCCTCCCACCGCCTCGACCGAGTCGCGCACGATCGGCATCCCGACGCCTCGACCGGCGTCCATTCCGGCCTCTTCCCGAGTGGAAAAGCCGGGCTGGCAGATCAGGTCGAGCAAGCCGCCGGGTCCCTCCGTCCCTCCCTCCAACCCCTGAGCCCGGGCGCGAGCCTTAAGCTTCTCGGGATCGAGGCCTCGGCCGTCGTCAGAGACGGTGAGGACGATGGAGTTGCCGTCGGGATGAGCGGAGATCTTGATCCTTCCCACTTCGGGCTTCCCCGCGCGCTCTCGCTCGGTCGGTGCTTCCAGCCCATGGGCGACCGCGTTACGCACGAGATGGAGCAGCGGATCCATCAGACGCTCGACCACGTTCTTGTCGACCCGCGTCTCCTCGCCGGTGAGCACGAGTTCGACAGGTTTGCCAGACTCGTGACCGAGCTCTCGCGCTATCAGCGGCAGACGACCTAGCACGTCGCCGATCGGCACCATTCTCACCCGCATCAGCGCTTCGGTCAGGTCGCGCAGCTGGCGCTGCATCTGACCCGAGGTCTCTCGCAGGGCGTTGCGCTGGTCGTTGGCCAGGCCGACCGCCTCGCCCAGGCGCTGCTCCAGTCGATAGCGGCTCACCACGAGCCCCTCGACCAGCCGCACCACCTCGTCGAGCCTTTCGGTTCCCACTCGAAGCGAAGACGAGGAGAGGAACGGTAACGGTTCGTCCTGGGCGACCGGTTGAGCCGAAGGAGAGGGGCCCGGTGCGACGAGCTCTTCTCTTTCGATCTCCAGGTCGTCGACCTGGAAACCCGCCGGGGTGGAAAGAAGAAAGGCGAAGCAGACGTCGCGTCCGCTCACTCGAGGGACCACCCTGACCAGATCGGCCCGAGTGCCGAGTGCTTCGCGGATGTCGTTGACCTTGACTCCGCGCTCGGCTTTTTCAGCGCTCGAGGCGAAGAGGACGAGACTCAGCCCTCGTCCTTCGGATAGGCCCTCTTCGACCAGATGAAGATCGGAAGGGGTCAGAACAGCGCGGACGTCCTCGGGAAGCGTGTCTTGCCAGTCCTTGCCCTCCCCTGAGGGGGCAGGGACAGAAGTCGTCGCGGGGCCGGAGGTCGCGAAAAGCTGCTGGTACCGTCCAACGGCATCGGAGGCCGCCTCGGGGTGGATGATGAGACCTTCGAGCTCGCGGGTCGCTGCGGCCAAGTGAACCACGGTGCTCTCGTCGAGAAGCTGGCTTTGGTGCTCGAGCAGATAGCTTTCGATGAGATGGGTCAACTGACCCGCCTGCTTGAGGCCGACCATACCGGTCAGCCCTTTGAGGGTGTGAAACTGACGCAGCAGGGCAGAGATCAGGTCGCGCTGCGCGACGCCGCGAGCCCCCCGTACCCCGCCCAAAACGCGACGGATCTGGGCCAGAAGGTCGTCGGCTTCGGCTCGAAACTCTTGGTAGAACGGAGTGCTCTGATCACTCACCGAGCAGCGTCCTGAGGTCCTGGCGCAGCTCTTCGGCCTGGAACGGTTTGGTTCGGTAGAGGTTCGCGCCGGCGCCTAGCGCTTCGGCTCGCACCTCGGGCTCGCTGCGGGTCGTCAGGACAAGAATCGGCAAGGCCCGATACTGCTCGTAGGCCCGAGTGTAACGGATCACCTCCAGGCCGTGCATGTCGGGCATGTTCATATCCAGCACCATGGCGTCGAACTGTGCAACGGCCAGCCGTTCAATAGCCTCCAAGCCGTTGGCCGCTTCGTCGAACTCCAGGGCCAGCGGCGCCAGAGAGGCGCGCACCATCTTCCGGATGGTGGGAGAGTCGTCGACGATGAGAACTTTAGCCAAACGGGACTCCTACTGTCGCTGGGCCTGGGTCTGCTCTAAGAGAGAGAACAGGGTCTGCGCCTGGACAGGCTTGGTGAGATAGTGGTCCATCCCCACTTCCCGGGACGTGTGCTGGTCTTCCTCCATGGCGCGCGCAGTGAGCGCCACGATCGGCGTCCGCACCCTGCTGGGAGTGGCGGCCTCGAGTTCCCGGATCTTGCTTGTGGTCACGAAGCCGTTCCCTTCCGGCATCTGGACATCCATCAGGATCAGGTCGAAAAGACTCTCCTCGAACTGCTGGAGCACCTCGCGGCCGCTGCCTGCGGTGCTTACCTGATGGCCCTTCTTCTTCAACAGCGTGACCAGCACTTTGAGGTTGATCGGGTTATCTTCGGCGACCAGAATGTTCAGAGGCGCTGCAGCTTCCGCGGGGGCGCTGTCTCGCCCGGGTCGAGAATCTCCACGGATCTCACGCAGCGCCTCCCACAGCGAATACTCCATGAGAGGCCGCCGCACCGACACGCTGGGGCAGGGCAGCTCGACGTGCGGCTGCGCGCTGGCCAGCACCAGCATCCGCGGCGGCTGGCCGGAGGCTTCCAGTCGAGATCGCAGCTCCGGATCCTGGCAGGCTCTTCGATCAAGCACGAGCAGGTCCAGACCGGCCGGCAGGGCGGCCGAGTCGCTGAATAACTGAGTCTTGATCCCCCAACGCTCGAGCATCGGACCCAGCAGCTTGGCGTCGTCTAGTCCGACCAGCAGGCCGGCATTCCAGGCTAGACCGCTCTCCTCGGGGTTGCGGGGAAGTTGGCGAGAGGGAGCCGACGAAGGGGGAGCCGGAACGGTAAGGACAAATTCCGAACCGCCGGGGTGGCTCTGGCTCAGCACCAGAGTGCCGCCCATCGCTTCGGCCAGCCGGCGCGAGATCGTCAACCCTAGACCGCTCCCTTCGAAGTGACGGTGCAGAGAGTCTTCGACCTGGGTGAACGCTTCGAAGATCGAAGCTTGCTGTTCCAGCGGAATCCCGCGTCCGGTGTCGCGCACGGTGAAGCTGTACTGCTCGCTATCGCGATGATGAGCGGTAACCACTTCGACGCCGCCTTCGGCGGTGAACTTCAGGGCGTTGCCGACCAGGTTGGTCAGGATCTGGCGCAGTTTGCCAAGATCGCTGGTAAGGCTTTCCTCGCCTTCGAAATCGACTCGGCAGGTCAGACTTAGCCCTTTCTTTTCGGCCTGCGGCGCCAGTGGAGCGAGGGTTTTGAATAAGAAAGAGTGGATATCGACGTGGTCGTCCGAGATGTCGATTTTTCCAGCCTCGATCTTGGAAAGATCGAGGATGTCGCTGATCAAGCTCAGCAGGTTTTCTGCCGAGAGCTTGACCAGTTCGGCGTACTCGCGCTGTTCGGCGTTGAGTTCGGTTCCCAGCAGCAGGCTGGCCAGGCCCAGCACGCCGTTCATCGGGGTGCGCACTTCGTGGCTCATGTTGGCCAGGAAATCGGTTTTCGCCCGGCTGCCAGATTCCGCCCGATGACGCGCTTCAGAAAGCTGTCGGTTGCGCTCGGAGAGCTCCGAGTTTCGCCGCTCCAGCTCTTCTTCTTTTCCTCTCAGGTTGGCCAACTGGCGCTGAAGTTCGCTCTCCAGATGGGCCCCTCGACGTACCACCTTGAGCTGACTGTCGAGGCGCGAGAGCCCCAGATTTTTGGGGATGAAGGCGTCGGCTCCCGCTTCCAGGGCGACTCTCAGGTCGTCTTCGTCCTCTTTGACGGTCAGCACCATCAGGTACAGATAGTTCTCTCGCTGAAGCTGACGAGCCAGCCGGCAGAGCGCGATGCCGTTCACGTCTGGCATCATCCAGTCGGTGATCACCACGCGGATTTTCGGGTCGCGATTGAGTAAGTCAAGCGCCTCCAGGCCCGAAGCCACGGCTTGCACGGAGCAGTCCTGGCCCTGGAGGTGCTCGAGCAGGGAAAGCCGGGTTGGCTCGTGATCTTCGACAAGGAGGATCGATAGAGGTTCTGGAGAGTCCACCCACGGTAGTTGGCGAGCCGGATCGCCTCCCCTTTAATAGCCGGGATACGCTCGTAGTATCCAGTAGGCCTCTACCCGGGGTACGGTAAAGGACCGGGCATGCGCTACTACCTTCTGATCTGGCTTTGTCTCTCTTCTTTAGCCCTGGCTCGTCCCTGGGTGGTGGCCCATCGTGGCGGTACCGCGCTGGGAGCCGAGAACACTCTGGCGACGTTCGAAAAGGCGGTAGCGCTGGGGGTCGACGCCATTGAACTGGATATCCATTCGACCCGCGACGGCGAACTGGCCGTGATCCACGACATCTCTCTGGAACGCACGGTCTCGGGCCGCTCCGGTCGGGTGGACCAACTGAGCGCAGGCACCCTACGCTCCTACGGCGTGCCGATGCTGGGAGAGGTGTTGGAGTTGGTCAAAGGGCGCTGCAAGCTGTTCGTGGAGATCAAGCATCCGCACGGCTCGCGGCATCAGGGGATCGAAAAGCGTCTGGTCGAGGAGTTGCGTCGCCACGGAATGCTCGACCAGGTCGTGGTGATCAGCTTTGATGCCGAGTCGCTGCGCATCCTGCGGGAGTTGGAGCCGACGCTTCCCACGGGCTGGTTGACCGGCAAGGTGGTCGACCTCGCCACCGTCGAGAAGGAGAGCGGAGCGAACTATGCGGCCCCCCACTACGGCGGCGTGGACGAGGCTTTTGTCCGCCAGGTGCACCAGGCGGGTCACAAGGTGAGCGTCTGGACGGTGAACGAGCGCGAGGCGATGGAGAAGATGGGTCGGCTCGATCTCGACGCCATCACGACGGACAATCCTGAGTTGCTGCTCGACGTTCTACGGCATCTCGAGCCGTAGATAGGCTCTTTTGGCGTAGCGACCGGTCAGCCTGGCGCCGAAGTCGGTCATCTTCATCTTCCAGCCGTACTTGGCTTCCAGCGCCAGGATGGCGTTCTGCACCTCGAGCGGGTCGTTGACGACGTAGGCACTGGCCGGGGTCCAGCCTCCGAGCAGCTTTCCGCTGGCGTTGCACTGGGCCAGTTCTACCTGGCTGAAGTTCTTGACCCGCTTCACCTTCCCCGAGTTGCCGGCGGTGAAGACGTACAGTTTGTCGCCCACCGGAGCGGCCCAGATCGGAGTGGGCACCAGGTCGCCATTTTTGCGCCGGGTGGCCAGGTTGACGTACTCGGCGTCGAGCAGATGTTGAGGAATCGCCATGGCTTAGACTTCGGGAGTCTCGGTCGTAACGCCTTGCGCTCAGGCCGGTTGGAACACGCCGAGCCTCTCGTCTCTGTGCTGAACCAGATAGCGAGCGGAGGGCTGGCCGCGTTCCTCGTGAGCCCTGCGGATCAGCGTTCCGATAGGAGAGTCGGCGGGACGTCCAACTTCGATGGTCAGCGAGATCGCGGTGTCGTCGAAGTCGGACAGCATGGGGGCGTCGCCGTCCGAGTCGCCCGCCACCAGTGCGGGTCCGTACTCGTAAAGAGAGAGCAAGCGCCGACGCAGCGCTTCGCTCTTGCCCGAGGCGTAGGTCAGTTCGCCCACGCCGACCGGCAGAAAGCGTCCTTCCGGGTCCGTCTCTAACTGCAGTCCTATCACGTTGTCCCGATGCAGACCGTAGCCAAAAGTGGGGGAGGAGGCGATCTCGCGGATCCCCTCCGCGAACGACGCGGTGCAAACCCAGACATCGAACCCTTCGGCTCGCAGCGTTCCGTAGAGCGCTTGCATTTCGGGGAGCAATCGCAGGCCGCTCCTCCATCGCGTCTCGACCACGCCGGTCCGGCTGTCGAACCCCTCGGCGCTTCGCCAGGTCACGATCTCGATCGGCTGCTCCATCTGCCAGCAGACGGCCTGATGGGTCAGCGCTGCGACCTCCTCAGCAGCCATTCCGGTGAAGCGGAACGGCATCCAGGCGTAAGCGATCCTCGGCCCGTGCACCTCTTCGAGACGCTGATAGAGAAGCAGCAGTTTGCAGCGAAACTCGCGGTGGCGCGAACTCTGCAGCAGCGTCTCATTGGGAGCGCCGGCGGCCCGACGCAGGAAGAGCCAGGCGTACGCTACCACGACGTCGCCGAGCAGTTCCCGCATCTCCCCGTCCTCGGGCATCCCGCACGTCAGAGCGTCACGGAAAGCTTCGGGAGTGAGTTGGAATCGGAACCGGTCGAGTTGATAGACCAGCGTGGCTTCCTCGACATCCAGGAATACGGAGGTGTTGTCCCAGTCGAACACCGCGTAGGGCGGCCGCTCGGGATGATAGCCAGGAGAGGAGCGCCCCCGTTCCCTCAACAGTTCGCAGAGGCGCTGATGGTTAAATGGGTTCCAGCGCGCTAGAGGGAGATCGATGGAAGGGTCGACCGACGGCATAGAGCGTCGGTTCGAAAGGGCCGCCCTCGACCCTGCGGAGGAGGGCGGCCAAGGTCGTGGATATGGCTCTAGCTGGCCCTGTCCTCGAGGCGGCGAACTCGCTCTTTGAGATCAGAGATCTCTTTGCGCAGATCTACGCTAGAGTCTCCCAGACCGTAGAGAACTCGGAAGACCTCTTCCTGGCTTTTCGCGATCTCTTCAAAGCCGGCGCGCACCGAGGCGGCCAGGGTCGCCTGCCCGCGGCTCGCTCCGCCCAGTCTCTGGCTGGTCTCGCTCATCTGCCGACCCATGGAGCCCATCTGCTGGCTCATATCCTCCATGCGCTGGCTCATGGTGTCCATGCGCTGGCCCATATCGTCCATACGCTGGCTCAGGTCGCCCATCTGATGGCTCATCCCCTCGCATTGCTGGCCGATGTCTTCGGCCACCTTTCGGGTGTAGAGCAGGCTCAGGCGGAAGTTGGTTTCCAGTTTCTCTTTCCAGTCATCATTCATAGATGTGGTCCTCGGAGGGACACCCGTATGACGCCACGCCCTGGTGGCATTGGGTGAATCTCTCCTTTTCCAATCTATCAGCCTCCGCGAAGGAAGGCAAGGCGCCGGGAATGGCCTAATATGGGCTCCATGAAAGAGCTTCGATTACCCGCCGGCCTCTCCGCCCGCGAGCGCGGCCGGGTGCACGGCGAGACCTTCCGCGACGACATCCGCGCCCTGGCCGAGATCCGCACCGGCCTGATCGCCACCGCCTGGTGCCAGGAGGGAGCGGAAAAAGTTCGCGAGCGCGCCGAAGAGCATCTGCCGCTGCTGCGCGAGTACGACGGCGACCTCTACGACGAGTTCGCTGGAATTGCCGAAGGCGCTAACCTGACGGAAGCCGACCTGCTGATCCTCAACCACTACACCGACCTGCGCGACCTGGGTCTGGCAACGGAGGCGCTGGAAGAGGGCTGCACTATCCTGCACGCCCGTTACGACGACGAGGTGCTGATCGGTCAGACCTGGGACATGCACGCCACGGCCGGGCCCTACGTGATGATGATGTACCTGCCCGACGAGGGCGTCTGGGTGCAGACCGTCACCGGCTGCCTGGGGCTCTGTGGGATGAACCGGGACGGAGTCGCCGTAGCGATCAACAATCTGGTCATGGGCGATGCTCGGATCGGCGTCTCCTGGCCTACTCTGGTGCGCCGAATGCTGCGCGATCGCAGCGTGCTTCTGGCCGAAGAGACCCTGGTCAAAACGAGGGTCGGCAGCGGCCATCACTACCTGCTCAGCGACCGCGAACTCTCCGTCGCCTGGGAGATCAGCGGAAGTCGGTCCGCGGTCACCTTCCACGGCGACCGCGGCGTCTATGTTCACGCCAACCACTGCCTGGACCCGAAGATGGGAGAAATCAGCCAGATCTCTCCCGCCTCGACCACCGCCCACCGCCAGGACCAGGCGGAAGGGCTGCTCGGCTTTAACCCCCGTCCCAGCGCCCAGGAACTGTGGGACATGCTGGGCTGCCGGGTGAACTTTCCCTATTCGCTGTTCACCGACCGCCGCACTCCCGACAACATCCACGGCGTCGCGACCTGCGCCAAAGTGCTGATGGACTGCAAGCGCTCTCAGATCTGGGCTCGCTCTGGTTTCGAAGAGGATCAGACCCCCAGGCTTTACGACTTCAACTAGAGGGAACCTATGTCACAGCGTCCGCCGTTTTTCACCACCTGGAGCCAGCAATCGCAGGCTCCGCTCCCGGAGATCCTGGAAGGCAAGGGCTGCCAGTTCCGCACCAACGAAGGGTGGTGGCTGGACTTCGCCTCGCTTTCCTACCAGGCCAACCTGGGTCACGGCCATCCTCGCATGGTCGAGGCTATCAAGCGGCAGGCCGACGCCTTCTGCTTGACCCTTCCCAACCACAACTTCCCGGCCAAGGAGCAGCTGGCGAGAAAGCTTCTCGAACTGGCTCCCCCCGGTTTCGACCGGGTGTTTTTCACCCTGGGGGGCTCCGAGGCGGTCGAGAACGCGCTAAAGATGGCTCGTCTGGTCACCGGACGTTACAAGACGGTGTCGCGCTACCGGTCCTATCACGGCGCGTCCATGGGGGCGCTGTCGCTGTCGGGCGACTATCGAAGGCCGCCGCTCGAGCCCGCCCTGCCGGGAGCGCTGCACGCCCTGGACTGCTACTGCTACCGCTGCCCGTTCGGGCATGCTCCGGGAAGCCATAACCTGGCCTGCGCGAACCAGTTCGACACCATCCTGGGGTTGGACGGGTCGGTGGGAGCGGTCTTCCTAGAGCCGATCCCCGGCGCCAACGGCGTGCTCATCCCTCCCCCCGGCTACTGGAAACGGGTGCGCGAACTGTGTGACAAACACGGCGCGCTGCTGGTCGCCGACGAGGTGCTGACCGGATTCGGACGCACCGGCCGCTGGCTGGGGATCGATCACGAAGGGGTGGTACCGGACATGATCACGATGGCCAAGGGGATCACCGGCGGCTACGTTCCGTTGGGCGCCGTGCTGGTTCACGAACGGGTCAGCCGCCACTTCGACGACAACATTCTGCACTGCGGGCTGACCTATTACGGCCACCCGCTGGCCTGCGCGGCCGGCAACGAGGCGATCGACATCTACCGCGAGGAGGGGCTGATCGAGCGGGCCGCCGAGCACGAAGCGACCTTCCGCGAAGGGATGAAAGCGATTGCCGAAAGAGTGCCGGGGGGCGAGCACGACGTTCGGGTACGCGGTTTGCTGGGCGCGGTCGAGTGGCGGGACGGGATGACCCCCGAGTTTGCTCCGTTCTTCGCCGCCCTGACGACCGAGCTCAAGGAGCAGAGGATCCACTGCTACGCCAAAGCCGCCACGGGGATGCTGATCCTGGCGCCGCCGCTGGTCACCTCGAAAGCCGAACTCGAAGAAGGTCTGGCTAGAGTTGCCGACTGCGTAGGGCGAGCGGCCGCCAAGCTTTCGGCACAGGCGCCCCGGTGAAAAGGAAGAGTCTGGAGGGGTGGGTCTCTCGGATTCTTCCTTTGGATGTCTCGTTCGACGGCCTCACCCAGGAAGACGTGGACTCGGCGCTGCTCGACCATCGGCCCGTCCCGCTGCTCTTCGGACGGATTTCCGCAGCCACCATCCTGCACGACCTGAAGGCCCGCGGGTTAGAGTCGCGGCTGGCCGAGCGCGGCTACCACGACTTTCGAGCTGAACTTCCGCAGGTACCGATCAATCAGGAAGAGTTGCAGATCAGCGCCGCCCATCGGGAGTCGACGGAGCGCCAGAAGCTGATGGAGCTCAAAGCGTTCTGGGGACGCCTTCCTCTGCCCGGTGGCTCCTGCCGGGCCCTGGTTTGGGACTGGTTAGAGCTGCGGGACCCGATGGCCGAGTACCCCGCGAACAAGCCGCCGTTGCCCGGTCAGACGGCGCCGGGGCTGGCGATGTTTCATGAACTTGTCGAGCTGATGCGATTCTACGTGGGGCAGACCGACGCTGAGGCGCTGGTCACCATCCCCCAGTATTTCCATAACGCCGTTCTCTATCAGAAGGACCCCGGGCTGCAGTACCGTTTTCTCGATCCGGTGCGACAGGGCCAGATGACGGCCCAGATGCGCGACCTTTTCAGCGAAGGCAGCCTCTACTCCGCCAGCTGGGCCTTCGCCGAGAACCGGGTCGAGGCGTTGGCGCCGGGCTGCGACGAATGGACCGGCTTCGCCTGGACTCCATCAGAGCTTGTGCTGGCGCTGACGCCCGGAGTGAAGGACGGACTCGATAAGGGGGAGCCTCGGGTGGAGCAGGGAGCGGGCTACCGGTTTCGGGTGCGCAGCACTCCTCACCCCGACATCGAGGGCTCCTTCCACCTGGCCGGTTAGATCTTGTGTGCCCAGCCGAAGAGCACCAGATAGTCATCGCCGGTGGTCGAGAAGCTGCGTCCTAGCAGGAAGTTCAGACGGTTGTGGACGTCGAGCTGGTGGCCGATTCCTAGCGCGCCCGAGAGGCGTTGGACCCCACCTACGAAGGCGTCGGGAGTTTTGTACAGCACCGCAGCATTCAGCTGGGTGGTCGAGGTCAGGTGGTAGCCCAACTGGGCAGCAGCGTTGAACTCTCCATAGTACTCTCGGGTGGAGGAATCCCGATTGAAGGTCAGCCCCAGGTTCACCCCGAGCTCCCAGCGCTCGCTCAGAGGGAAGTCTTGAGCCACCACCAGGGTTGGCTCGACCGCCCCGTCGCTGAAGCCGGCACTTCCCGTGGGGATTTGAATCGAGCCGATCAGGCTGGTGCTGGGGCCAACCCTCCACTTCCCGCCTAGCGAGATGTCTCCGAAGCCGACGTTGGGGTTCTGAATCGTCAGAAAGTCGGTCTGTAATCGGATCTCCGTACGCGGTCCCGAGTCCATGCGGTAGAGCACCGGGAAACGAACTTTCGTTGGGCTACCGTCGCGGTTGCGAGTGACCAGGACGTCAAGTTCGATCTGGTGCCGATGGTCTTCCAGGTCGGGAACCCGGATGATGATCGGCCGGTCGCTTTGAATCTCGTCTCCACTCGCTTCGTCGACCACGATCTGGTCCTCTGTCGAATCCGTTTCTTCTGAGGAGCGGCCATCCTGGGCCAGCAGACCCGTGGACAAGGACAGGGAGATGAAGAAGAGGAGAAAGATTCGACATAGAATCATGGGGCAGCAACTTCGAGCGTCGTCGGGCCCTACCTACACCGGTGGGGGATTTCTCCCGTTCTGTCGAATGGGGAAGGTCGGCAAGGGAGAAGATTAATGAGACTTTGGAAGACTTTAGGCGCTCTGCTGCTGTTTTGCGCTCTCTCCGTCGCGGGGGCGGCCCAGACCGACCCGCAGGGGCGGCAGCACGCCCTGCAGATGTACGAAGCCTACACGGCGGCAACCCAGGGCGGGAACTATAGTCAGTTTGAGGCGATGTTCATGCGCGACCCGCAGATGACCAGGCGGGCCTTCGTTTCGACCATGGAATACGCCACCGAGGTCTATCAGAGCGATATGAATTCGGCGAGTCAGGCGGTGGGCTTTGCCGGCCAGTTGGCCGACCTGATCGCTCAGCAGTTTGGCGACCAGGCGCCTTCGGCCATGCTCCGGCGCCTGCTGGGGCAGGACCCCTCGGCCATGGCCGAGTTCTACCAATACGCTTGCTCGGTCTATCCTGGCTACGCCAACGGTGGCGGTAATCCAGGCTACCCCGCCAATACGGGAATGCCGGGCGGCTACCCGCAGCAGCAAGGCTACCCCGCCAACTCCGGTCCCTTCCGACCGACCAACGCTACGGGCGGGCCGGGAGGCGGCTAACGGCCGCTCGCTCACCCTTTGTGCCTGCCCCCGCCGGGGGGCAAAACAGGCCTCGCGCGGTGAGCTTCGAACTCTCGGGAATGCTCCGTCTGACGCGACGCCAGGTTCTTCAAACGGCCTTGCCCTTGCTGGGGTTGGCTTGCGTCTCGTCTCCCACCTCGGCGGCTCCCGACCTGTTAGAGCCTTTTTTGCGTCTCTCTCGAGAGCTGACAGGCTTCGACGAACTCGACCGGGAGCAAGGTCAGCGATACCTGGACGCCTTGCTGGATTGGGAGCCGGTCCTGGCTCGACACCTCGCCAGCGGGCCACGGCTTCCGCCGCCCCTGGCCCGCCTGATCATCGAGGCCTGGTACACCGGAACCGTGCCGGGCCCCCGAGGCACCGAGTTCGTGACTTTTGAAGGGGCGCTGGGTGTTCGCTGTCTGCCTCGCCCGACCCCGGTGAGCTTCTGTCGCGCCTGATTTCGAGTGAGGTCGTGGTGGTGGGGGCCGGAGTGGCAGGCTGCCTGGTCGCTCATCGGCTGGCCCTGGCCGGACGCGAGGTTACCTTGCTCGAAGCTGGCCCCCGGGTGGACCGGGTCCGGGCTCTCGAGGCGTTTCGCAAAGACCCCTATCGTGGGCTGACCAGCCCTTATCCCGAACATCCGCTAGCGCCCCGTCCCACCCTTGACGATCTCGAGCATCACTACCTGCAGTCCGGTCCTGACCTCTTTATGGGGCTCTACGAGCGGCGACTCGGGGGATCGACCTGGCACTGGCTGGGGACGGCCATGCGTTGGCTAGAGGGCGATTTTCATATGCGCCGTCTCTACGGAGTAGGGGACGACTGGCCTCTGACTCTGGCTGACCTGGAGCCTTACTATCGAGAGGCCGAAGGGGAGTTAGGTGTGGCTGGCCCCGACGGCCCGCTTCCGGCTTTCCCGTTTTCTGACGTCGACCTGGCCGTGGAGGCGGCTTGCGGCACGCTGGGGTTGGAGGTCGAGCCGCTGCCTCAGGCGCGCAACTCCCGGCCGTTTGCTGGGCGGCCGATGTGCTGCCGGAGCGCCAACTGCGTTCCGCTCTGCCCGGTGGGGGCCAAGTACGACGCTTCCGTTCACGCGGCCCTGGCCGAAGGGGCGGGCGTGCGACTGTTGGCCGAATCTCCCGTTGTCCGCCTGGTCCCGGACGCCTCGGGTCGGATCCAGGAGGCGATTTTTCGGGACGCTCGGGGGGAGGGAAGGTTGAGGGGGGAGACGTTCGTGCTGGCCTGTCACGGGATCGAAACGCCCCGACTGCTGCTGCATTCGGGCCTGGGAACGCCCGCGACCGGGCGCTACTTGATGGGGGGGACGGCGGTTCTGAGCTGGGGTCTGGCGCCCCATGAGGTGAACCCTCGCAACGGACCACAGTCCAGCATGGGGCTTTATGGACAAAGAGACGGACCTCATCGTGCCCAGCGCTCGGGCTACCTGACGGCGGTGGCCAGCGACGGCTGGCCTCACGGAAGCCCGGAGGCGCTGCTGCCTTCTCTGCTGGCGCGGGGTCTGACGGGGGGCGAGCTTCGTCGGCAGTTGAGCGACCATCTGGCCCGCCAGGTGGCTCTGGTCAGCACCTGCGAAGAGCTGCCCGACAGGGATAACCGGGTGGTCTGCGACGCCTCGCGGCCAGACACACTAGGGGTCGGGCGGCCCCGTCTCTTCTATCGCATCGGCGACTACGCTCGGCGCGCCCTACCGCATGCCCAGGCGTTGCATCAGGCGATTTTCGACCAGATGGGAGCGGGCGAGGTGGGCCACCAGCAGCCGGCGGCCGATTCGGCCTATCTCCTGGGGACGACCCGCATGGGCGATGACCCGGCGACCTCGGTGGTCGACCGCGATTTACGCTGTCATGGTCATTCCAATCTCTACCTGGTGGGCGGGAACGTCTTCCCGACCGCTGGCAGCGCGCCGCCGACACTCACGGTCGCGGGGCTGGCGCTTCGTCTGGCCGACTCTCTGCAAGGAGGGGCTTCCCAGGGCAGCTAACGACCCGCTCTGGTGTCGAGAACCTTGGACTAATGCTTTCTGAACAGTCCGACCCTCAATGGAAGTGAGGAAGTCCCGGGAGGCTGACCGTCCGGCTCGACCCGGGCTCGGGCGCCGGAAAAAGCAGACTTCGAGGAGGCCGGAGGTCGGACGTCCAAGACGTCCCAATGAGTCAGCAACTGTTGGGAAACGTCTTCGAGCCTGGCGAGTCGAGTCGACTTTGTCGATTGCGGGTCGAATCCGCCCGGGTGTTTGCCGAAGAGGTCTCTCCACCGGAGGGAGTGGAGCCACGACGCTTCGAGTTTCCCCTCTCCGCCGGGGCGCTCTCCTTCTCGGGCGACGAGGGCTCTGTGGTCTTGCTCGAGAGCCCTTCCGGCGCGAAACTTTACTGCGATCGGGTCCGCATCGAGCCGGCTCTTCGCGAGGCGGCTGGCCCCGAACTTTTGGCCCGACTCGATGGCGAGGGAGGGCGGGTTCGCCAGGCGGGACGTCGGGCCCACGTGGCGCTGCTAGCTTTCTGTCTGTGCCTGGTCCTGGGGTTCGGCTGTCTCTACCTTACGGCGAACTGGATGGTCGACCGAGCTATCGAGCAGATTCCGGTCAGCTGGGAGACCAAGCTGGGAGAAGCCGTCGCCTCCAGCCTGGGATACCCCGAAGTTACCGACCCCGCCGTGACGAAGCCGGTTCAAGACGTTTTGGACCGAGTGCTCCGCGCCGCCGGAGAGCAGCCTTACACCTTCACCCTTCACGTGGTGGAAGCGCCTGAGGTCAACGCGATGGCCGCGCCGGGCGGCCAGGTCATCGTGTTCACCGGCCTTCTGGATAAGGCAGAAAGCCCCGAAGAGCTAGCTGGAGTTCTGGGCCACGAGATACAGCATGTGCTGGGGCGGCAATCCCTGCGCAACATGGTCCATGCCGTGAAATGGCAGGTGATGGCCAGCATGCTCCTTGGTGATCTGGGCACGGTTCAGTCGCTGCTGCTAGCCAAAGCGCCCGACCTGCTCTCGCTCTCTTACGGAAGGGGGTTGGAGGAAGAGGCGGACCTCGAAGGCGCTCGGCTGCTGCTCAAAGCTGACATCGACCCTCAGGGGCTCTCGAAATTTTTCCGACTGCTGCAGCAGCAGCAGCAGCAGGGTATGGCGGGAGCGATCCCCGAGTTCCTCTCGTCTCATCCCGAGACGGGCCGCCGGATCGAGGCGATCGAGGCGTTCCTCAACGCTCAGCCCGAAGCTGACGGAAGCTACACCGCCATCGAGGCCGATTGGGCCGGGATGAAAAAGGCGCTCGAAGGGTAGGCCTAGGGGAGCAACCGGAAAGCCCGCCGACATCTAGCTCGTCTATTATTGTGCATGCGAAACGAGTCGATTCGTCGAAAATATTCCGGATATTACCTCGATCGTCCCGTTCCGCCTGCCCAAAATATACGTCGCTATATGTCGACGGGGTTTCCGGCAGCGCCCCTAGAGCGCGCTGCCTGTCCTCTCAGGCAGGGACCGGGTCGAACGTACTAAAGGTTGAGCGCAAGGACGCGGAGCCATGGGGCGAGACCTCGAAGTCGTAGCCCGCCCGCGAGAAAGGGGTCCCTTTGAACGTCGAAATTCTTGGAAACCCCGACTTCGGACACGTGAGACTGCTGCTCGATTCGGGCGAGTCGGTGTTTGTCGAGTCGGGCGCCATGTCGACCATGGACGACCATATCAACGTCGAAATCAAAATGCTGGGCGGTCTGCTGCCGGCGATAGGGCGAAAAATCTTCGCCGGAGAAAGCCTGCTGGTAGGGCGCTATAGCTCCCGCGCGCCTGGCCAGCGCCTCTCTATCTCTCCGGCCATTCCGGGGCAAGTGCTGCACAAGACCATGTCTGGCGAGCGGATCATCCTGACACCGGGATCGTTTATGGCCTGCACCGAGGGGGTCAAGCTTGCGACCATCTTCGGCGGCCTCAAAGCGATGTTCAGCGGCGAGGGGATGTTCTTCATCGAAGTTACCGGCAGCGGCGACCTCTGGTACAACGCCTACGGCGCGATCGTGGAGAAGACGCTCGACGGCGGCGACCTGATCGTCGACACCGGGCACGTGGTGGCCTGGGAACCGTCTCTGACCTGGGGTATCCAGGGCATGGGGAATCTGATGTCCACCGCCTTCTCTGGCGAGGGGTTGGTGATGAAATTTTCGGGCAGCGGCAAAGTCTGGCTCCAGTCTCGCTCTATCGGCGGACTGACCGGCTGGCTGCGCGGCTACTGCTAAGGAGGTCGAGATGAAAACGGAAATTATCGGTCATAACGCCTTCCAGGCGGTCCGCGTCGAGTTAGGAGCCGGCGAACGGTTCGTCTCGGAAGCCGGCAAGATGGTTCGCATGTCGACCACGATCGAGTCGGAAGTTCAGTCCGTGGCCAAAACCGGCGGCCTGATGAGCGGTCTCAAGCGGATGCTGGGCGGCGAGTCGTTCTTCTTCAGCCACTACACGGCTCGCGCCGCAGGCGAGGTCGTGCTCGCGCCGACCTTACCGGGCAACGTCGGGTTCCAGGAGATGGACGGGCGGCGCGGTTGGTACTGTGCCGGCGGGTCCTACATGGCGTCCGGCCCCGAGATCAAGACGGAGCCGAAATGGCAGGGGATCAAGGGGCTGTTCAGCGGTGAAAGCCTGGTCTTCGTGCACGCTACCGGCATCGGACCGCTAGTGCTCGACGCCTTCGGGATGGTTCGGGAAGAGCAGGTCGATGGCACCTTCACGGTCGACACCGGCCATCTGGTGGCTTTCGAGGATAGCCTTCAGTACACCATCTCCAAAGCGGGTGGCAGTTGGTTTACCTCGTTCCTGGCCGGTGAAGGGTTCGTGATCCGCTTTTCTGGTCAGGGCAAGGTTCTGGTGCAGTCCCACAACATGAAAGAGTTTGGAGCCGTTCTTGGCCCCAAACTTCCTCCGAGGTAACGTCATGGTCTATGAAATCAACTATCAGGGCGCTTACCCTACGCTCGACGTCACCCTGTCGGCGGGCGACAGCCTGGTCTCGGAAGCCGGGGCGATGGCCTGGATGGACACCAGCGTCAGCTGCAAGACGGGGGCGAGGGGCGGCATGGGCGCCTCGCTCAAACGCGGTCTTCTGGGAGGCGAGAGCTTCTTCCAGAACACCTACACCAGCGCCAGCGGCGGACAGGTGACGCTGGTCTCCGGCCCTCCCGGCGAGATTTGCGCGATGGAGATGGCGGGACAGCGGATCTTGCTCGAGCGAGGAGCTTACCTTGCCTCCGGGCCCGACGTGAAGGTGGACTCCAAGTTCAAAGGTCTCAAAGGGCTGTTCTCCGAGGGAATGTTCGTGCTTCAGGTCGAGGGCAGCGGTCCGTTGTTCTTCAACAGCTACGGCGACATCCACGAGGTGCAGGTCGAAGGCGACTACATCGTGGACAACGGCTACGCTCTGGCCTGGGACGCTTCCCTGGACTACAAGGTGACTCGAAGCGGCAAGAAGATCCGCTCGTTCCTGTTCGGAGACCAGCTGGTGATGCGCTTCTCCGGGCACGGCCGGGTCTGGACCCAGTCGCGCTCGCCCCGTTCGATGGCGTCGTGGGTGTTCCCGTTCCGGCCCGTGGAGAGCAAGGGGTAAGCGGTTTAGCGAGCTTTGGGGGCGGGGGCGGTGTTCGAGTCGAACACCACCTTCGCTTCCGACCAGCGGCCTTCCAGGTCGTAAAACTCGCGCTCCTGGCGCAGAAACACGTGGACCACGACGGAGCCGTAGTCGAGCAGAATCCAGCTGCCCTCGTCGCGTCCCTGCACGCGCAGCTTGCTGACGCCCTGGTCTTCCAGGGCATCCTCGATCTTCTGAGCGATGTCCTTGGTCTGAATGCGCGTAGGGGCGCTAGCGATCACGAAGCAGTCGGCCACCGTGGTCAGGGGCGCGACATCGAGGATCAGCACGTCGTCGGCTTTGCGATCGACGGCGGTGGTGGCGGCAATTTGGGCGACTTCCAGGCTTTCCAAAAGAGGGTCAACTTCTCCGTATCGGTATGGGCCTCGCTGCTGTAGCGACGGCCGAAGGGTGCCCTTCTCGTCAGGAGGCCAGGCTCCTGGCGGATGGGTCTTCCGAGGCACTATAGCGCCCCCGGGGCAGATTGGCTACCCCCCCTGGTACAGGCCGCGCTCTCGAATGTAGTCGTGCACGGAGTCGGGCAGAAGGTAGCGAGTAGGGCGGCCCGCCGCGATGCGGGCCCTGAGGTCGCTCGAAGAGATGGCGATGTCGGGGAAGTCCAAGTGCTGGATCTTGCCCTTGAGCGCCGGCGGCATCTGGGCTAGCACGGGCGGTAGTTCGGGGGGCACTCCGTGGCGATGGGCTACCAGCAGAGTGTCAAGCTGCTCGAGGACGTCTTGCGGACGATGCCAGGGGCTGTGGAAGGCGTCGGCCCCACAAAGGAACACCACTTCGTTATCGGTGCTGAGGGCGCTGACCGTGTCCAGGGTATAAGAAAGCCCCTCGCGATCGAGTTCGATGCGAGAGGCTTCGAAGCGCGGTTCGCCCGCGATGGCCATCCGTAGCATGGCCCAGCGCTCTTCCGGCCCCACGCCGGGTGCCTCCTTGTGGGGCGGCACCCGGTTGGGGATGAAGAGCACGCGGTCGAGGCCGGCCACCTGCATCGCCTCGAGGGCGAGAAACAGATGGCCGTTGTGGATCGGGTCGAACGTCCCGCCCAGAATCCCCGTCCGTAGTCGGTTCAAGGGCTTTTAGTTGTCGCCTTTGAGGAAGTTGCGCAGCACCATCTGAAGGATGCCGCCGTGGCGGTAGTAGTCCAACTCGGTCTCGGTGTCGATACGCACCTTGGTCTCGAAGGTCTTCTTGTTGCCGTCGGTATCGGTGGCGGTCACGGTCAGCATCTGGCCGGGCTTGAGGTTCTCATCGACCGGGATGTCGAAGTGCTCGTGACCCGTCAGTCCCAGGCTCTTCCAGCTTTCTCCCGGCTTGAAGGTCAGCGGGATGATGCCCATCATCACCAGGTTGCTGCGGTGGATACGCTCGTAGCTCTCTACGATGGTAGCGCGCACGCCCAGCAAGAAGGTGCCCTTGGCGGCCCAGTCGCGCGAGGAGCCCATGCCGTAGTCGACACCGGCCAGGATAACCAGCGGGGTGCCCTCTTCCTGGTACTTCATCGAGGCGTCGTAGATGGAGACAGGCTCCGTGCCGGAAGGCAGGTGATAGGTCACGCCGCCTTCCGAGCCGGGCACCAGCAAGTTGCGCAGACGCACGTTGGCAAAGGTACCGCGGGTCATCACGGCATCGTGTCCACGGCGCGATCCGTACGAATTGAACATCGCTTTTTCCACACCGTGGCCGGTCAGGTATTTTCCGGCGGGAGAGGTCAGCGCGATGTTACCGGCCGGCGAGATGTGGTCAGTGGTGATCGAGTCGCCACCGAGCACCAGCACGCGGGCGTCGTTGATCGGCTTCAGCGGAGCCGGTTCGGCGGGCAGGTCCTTGAAGAAGGGAGGCTCGGCGATGTAGGTGCTGTCGTCCTCCCACTCGTAGACGGCGCCGGCCGGCGAGGGGATCTTGTTCCAATCCGGGTTGCCGTTGTAGACGTTCGAATACTGACCGCGGTACATCTCGGCCGATAGGCTGCTGGCCAGGGTGTCGTTGATCTCGGCCTGGGTGGGCCAGATGTCTTTGAGGAAGACGTCGTTACCGTCTTTGCCCTTGCCCAGCGGTTCGTTGTTCAGGTCGATGTCGACCGTGCCAGCCAGGGCGTAGGCCACCACCAGAGGGGGCGAGGCCAGGAAGTTGGCGCGCACGTCGGGCGAGATACGACCGGCGAAGTTACGGTTTCCGGAAAGCACCGAGGTGGCTACCAGGTCGCCTTCGTTCACGGCATCGCGCACGGGGTCGGGCAGCGGGCCGGAGTTACCGATACAGGTCGTGCAGCCGTAGCCTACGGTCTGGAAGCCCAGTTCGTTGAGGTACTCGGTCAGGCCAGCCTTGTTGAGGTACTCGGTGACGACCTTGGAGCCGGGAGCCAGCGACGATTTGACGTACGATTTGCGCTCCAGGCCTTTCTCGACCGCCTTCTTGGCCAGGATCCCGGCTCCCACCATGACGCTGGGGTTCGAGGTGTTCGTGCAGGAGGTGATGGCGGCGATTACCACGGCGCCGTGAGTGATGTCGGTGGTGTGACCGTTGTCCTTGACGGTGCCTTTGCGCTCGAGGTCGGCCATGGTCAGGGCGAAGCCTTTGGGGCCCTGAGGGGCCAGCAGCACCTGATGGAAGTTCTCCTTCATGTCCTTGAGCAGCACGCGGTCCTGCGGGCGCGAAGGGCCGGCCAGCGACGGCTGTACGGTGGCCAGGTCCAGTTCGAGCACGTCGTTGAACTCGGGGTCCGGGGTGCTGTCGGTACGGAAGACGCCCTGCTCTTTGCAGTAGACTTCGACGATGTCGACGATCTCTTCGGAACGGCCGGTGCGGCGCAGGTAGGACAGGGTCTCGTCATCGATGGGGAAGAAGCCCATGGTGGCGCCGTACTCGGGAGCCATGTTGGCGATGGTGGCACGGTCGGGCAGGCTGATGTTGGACAGCGCGCTGCCGAAGAACTCGACGAACTTGCCGACTACGCCCTTCTTGCGCAGCATCTCGGTGACTACCAGGACCAGGTCGGTGGCGGTGGCGCCTTCCTGCAGTTCGCCGGTCAGCTTGAAGCCGACCACCTCGGGCATCACCATGGAGAGCGGTTGGCCCAGCATACAGGCTTCGGCTTCGATACCGCCGACGCCCCAACCCAGGACGCCCAGGCCGTTGATCATGGTGGTGTGGCTGTCGGTGCCCACCAGAGTATCAAAGAAGGCCGTCTTCTCACCACGATGGTCGCCCGTCATGATGGCGTCGGCCAGGTACTCGAGGTTGACCTGGTGGACGATGCCGGTCGCCGGGGGGACCACTTTGAAGTTGTCAAACGCTTTCTGGCCCCAGTGCAGGAACTTGTAACGCTCGGCGTTACGCTCGAACTCGAGCTTCGAGTTCAGGCTGATGGCGTCGAGGGTTCCGAAGGCGTCGACCTGCACGGAGTGGTCGATGACCAGGTCCACGGGAACGATCGGATTGATCTTTTTGGGGTCGCCGCCCAGACGCACCATCGCGTTACGAAGAGCGGCCAGGTCGACCACACAGGGCACGCCGGTGAAGTCTTGCAACACCACACGAGCGGGGATGAAGTTCACCTCGACCGGGTCGTAAGCTTTAGGGTCCCAGTTGGCCAGGTTCTTGACGTCGTTTTCGGACATGGCGCGGCCGTCCATGTTGCGCAAAACGTTCTCCAGGACGACGCGAATGGAGACCGGCAGCTTATCCCCCCGCCCGATACCTTGGGAGAAAAGTTTCGGCAACGAATAGATGGCGAACTCTCCTCCCTGGGTCTTAATGCTGCTCTTAACTCCAAACGGGTCCATAGCGTCTCCTTAAAATTTTTGTCGAGGTACCCTTACCAAATCTCCATGGGGGTTCCTGCCACCACTGTAGCCGCTGGGGCAGAAGTTGAGAAATATCTCTTCGGAATAGGATTGATATCTCTAGGGCGTGTTATCAATTGGCCTTCCCCAGAAAAGAAAAAGGGTCGCTAGGCGACCCTTCATCGGAGGAGGCGGCGCTTCGGTCAGGTGGCGGAAGCGCTGTCACCGATAGCGTTGTAAAAGCCGGCCATCATCCCACCCATCTGGGCTACCGGGATGGTCATGACTAGTCCCGTGAAGGTGTACCAGTCGCCGAGAGGACAGCCCCCGGGCGAGGCCACCAGGGCGGCTAGCAGCGAAAGGAAACCTACCGCCGTGGCGTGGGTCAACTCTCGGCGAGGCGCCATACGAGCGCTTACGAAGCCGCCCAGCATGGTCATGGTCAATCCGCCCAGCAGGCAGAGCCAGTCGATGACGTTGGTCCCGTAGAGACGCTCGGCCATGGAAGTGTAAGAACTTCCGGGGTCGAGCAAGAAGACGGAAAGCGATGCCGCGAAAAGACAGGTCGTCGACATGTCGACGAGAAAGCCCCGAGCGATGGCTCGATAGTTCATCATGTCATAAATCTCCTTGTCCTCGGAAATTACGACAAAACAGGGCAACGCCCCTTGTAGGAAATTCCTCCCATGTCCGCCGTTAACCGCATTCTGCTGCTGAATAAGCCTCACGGTACGCTGAGCAAGTTTCAGGACGAACAGGGGCGCCCGACCCTGGCCTCTCTGGTCGACCTACCCGGCGTCTATCCGGTGGGACGACTTGATGCCGATAGCGAGGGTCTGCTGCTGCTGACCGACCGGAAGTCGCTGGTCGAACCGCTGCTGCTGCCGGGCGCCAAAGATAAGCGCTACCTGGTCTGCGTCGAAGGCCGTCCCGACGAAAGCGCTTTGCAGCGCCTGCGAGACGGCGTCGTGCTCAAGGACGGCTCCACCCTGCCGGCCCGGGTGAGAGAGGTCGGGGAGCCGTCCTGGCTATGGGAGCGTGTTCCTCCCATCCGCTTTCGTAAGAGCGTGCCGACCGCCTGGCTCGAGTTGGTGATCAGCGAGGGGCGGAATCGCCAGGTGCGGCGTATGACCGCGGCCGTCGGATTACCGACCTTGCGTCTGATCCGAACCGGGTTCGGTCCGCTGAGCCTTGACGGCATCGCCCCCGGGGGGTGGCGCGACGCCTCGCCGGAGGAAGCACGATGGCTGCTAGAGTGGGAAGCCCGCTTCGTGCAGCAGAAGCGTCGCCGGAGCGGTCCCCCGCAATCGGCTCGGCCCGCTCGGTCTGCCGAGAAACCAGCAGCTTCGTCGAAGTCCAGGAAGGTAGCGAAGTCCTCTAAGAAGCGACGACGACCGCCGCGTCCTCGAAGCTGATATCGCACATCAACTCTTCGGCCAGGCTTTCCAGGCGCTGGGCTAGTTGGGTGCGGTTGGCGTCGTGTCCCAGGCTGATGGTGCAGCGGGCTTCGAACATCTGCTCTCCTGAAAAGGGAGCGCTACGGACGCGGCTCTCGATCTCTTCGACGTTGGCTCCCGATTCGACCAGCAGTCGGGTGATCTGCTTGACCAGGCCGGGGCGATCCGCCGCCAGGATATCGATGCGAGCGTGAGAGAGCGCCGTCGTCGCCCCCTCTTCGTCCGTCACCGGCTCCCATCCACAGGTCAGCGTCTCGACCCTGGAAGGGAGGCCCTCGGGAGCGTGGGTGAACTCGACCCTGACGATCCCGGCAAACTGCCCTCCGAGTCGGCAAAGCCGACTCTCCAGCCAGTTGCCGCCGCGCTCCTGAACTTCTCCGGCCAGCGCCTCGACCAATCCGATTTTGTCCTTGCCCTGTACGGTCAGAAGGTAGATCACGTTATCGCTCCGTTGCTTCGATGGCCAGAATGTCCCGCACCATCGTAGGGTATGGGTGCTCGCCGCTCCACTCTCGGGCGGCGTTGCCCGAAGGCGTGATCAATACGGTAAGGGGCAGGCTTCGACCTTTGTAGTATCGGGTAAAAAAGCGCTGGTAGGCGACG
>JAEXNA010000155.1 GCA_023447635.1 Vulcanimicrobiota bacterium
CCGACCCGCCCGAGAGCTTTCTCGATCACGCCGCCTTGTACTGGCACGGGCTACGTGAGCTTCCCGACCTGGAGGAGGGGCCGCCGCTCTCTCCTCACGGTCTCCCGGCCCGCCCCCTTCCCGCAGCGGTGTTTTACCGCGATCTGACGCCGCCTGATCTGGCGCTGACCGGCCTTCACGCGGTCAGGGTGGTCGTTCCCGGCTTGCTGGTCGTCCCGATGTCTCACCTCGACTGGCCGTCCGTTTTGGCCGAAGCCGACTGCTCTCAGGCGCCGCCCCAGACCCCGCACCCCTTCCTCTGAAACGGTCCAGCTCAGGCGACCAGGGTCTGTAAAAACTTGCCCAGCGGCCAGTAGATGGACAGGAGCAGCAGGCCGGTGGTCATCGAGACCAGTCCGATCAGCAGCGGTTCGAGCAGCGACTGAAAGTCGCGCACCCTGGTCTCGGTTTCGGCCGCGAACAGGGTCGAAAGGTGAGCGCACACCTTGTCGGTTCGCCCCGTCGCCTGACACAGCGCCATCCCGTGGCTCAAGATCGGGCCGTACACCTCGCTGTGGGTCAAGAAGTGCTCGTGCGGCTCGACCCCTTCGCGCACCTCGCGCTGCAGCGGAACATCGAGATCGCGGAACTGGGGGTCGCCGCTGGCCCGCGCGGCCAGCGTCATCGCTTTCATCAAGGGCAAGCCGGTTCGGGTGGTGACCGAAAGGACGGAGCAAAAGCGGCAGCGGGCGGCGCTTCGCAGCAGTGGGCCCAGCACCGGAACCAGCACGGCAACGCGGTAGAGCTTTTCCTTATGCTCGGGCTGCGAGAAAAAGGCCACTCCTTCCGCCGCCCCGAGCAGCGCCACCAGCCAGAACAGCTTCGAGGTGGCAAGCCACGACAGGCCCAGGAAAAAGCGCGTCAGCAGGGGCAGCGACTCGCCCTGGAACAGCGGGAGGAAGGTGGGGAAGACGTAGGCCAGCATCACCCCGGCCAGCAGCAAGTTGACGATAAGAACAAAGGCGGGATAGATCATCGCCGATTTCATCTTGGCTCGCAGGTCCGCCGAAAGCTCAGCCCAGTCGGCGGCGATGTTCAAGGTGCGGGTCAGTCCGCCCGACTGCTCTCCCGCCTCGACCAGGGCGGGGCAGACCTCGCTGATCCGGTCTCGGAAGTGGTAAAACGCCGCGCTCAGGGAAAAGCCCCGGTAGAGACAATCGTTGATCCCACGGGCCAGAGCGGCGCCTCGACCCTGACCGGTCCCTTCCAGCACCCGCAGCGCTTCGTGGAAGGTGATTCCGCTTTCCACCATCAGGGAGAACTGTCGTAAGAAGTTCGCCTCTTCGTGCGCGGGCAGCCGCTCTTTCGCACTGCCAAAGCGCGAGACCAGGCGCCGGGCGCGCTCCCTCAGAGCGTCTCGAAGGCTCGACAAAGCGGTTGTGTCCGACGCCCTAAAGTGGGCGCCAGGACAACTCCTCGAGCTGGGCGTGGTCTTCGTCGAACGAGCCCTGCAGCAGATCGTCGAGGAACTTGGGGTTGTACTTGAGTTCGACGGTCTCGTTCCCCTGGATCACCACGTCGCCTCGGCGCGCCACCAGGGCGCCCTCGATGAACAGCTTGCGGTCGAACTGATAGGTCTGACCCTGACGCACCACCGACGAGCGGAAGTCGAAGTCGTCGCCGGCGTAGACCAGCCCGCGGAACACGAAGTAGCGTCGAGAGTCGGCCCGCACCGACTCTTCTTCCGACATCAGGGGGCGGATCATCACGTTGCGTCCGGCAAAGACGGCCAGGTCGTTCCCCTCCTCGATCTTGTCCACCGTCACGTCGCGGGGCAGCAGTTCAACGTCGCGACCGGCCAGCAGCTTCCCGCAGTTATTCATCTGACCGTGCACCACCAGGTCGCGATCGACCGAAAGGAACCCCTCCTGCGGCCGCTCCGGGTCGGGGTCGTGATCCACGAAATCGATGGTAGCCTCGGCCCCGAACGAAGCGATCTTGAAATCGCCAACCCGACCGCCGTCACCACGCACGCGGTAGTCAACCTCGGCTTCGAAAAGCACCTTGGGCGGGTCGTAGAGAGCGACCGGCATCTCGACCTCGGGCCCTCCCGGGATCTCGATCTCGCGCTCTTCCGTCATCGTTCCGGTCATGGTCTGCCCGTTCCCGAATTTGATGTAAACCGTGTCCGGATCGGGCGTGTGATCGAGCGGCGTGGTCGGTTCGTCAGGGTCGTCACCGGCCAGCGGAGCGAAGAGCGCGTCTTTGACCCAGTAAAACTCTTCGACCTGACCGTCGCCCGGGTCGGCGTTCGGAGCGACCAGCCGAAGCGAAGGGATCAGGCGCTCGCGCTCGACCCCGTCGGTGTCCAGATAGTAGACGCGCTCTTTGACGAAGTAGTAGCAGCGCGGCGCCAGCAGCCGGATCGGTTTGCTTCCGTCGGCGTCGAGGTCCGCCTTCTTCAACTCGGGGACCGAGTAGCGGGTAGGGGCGTTGGGCAGGAACTCGCCCCCGGTGTCGTCGGCGGCCTGGCGCAGGAGCTCTTCGCTCGTGGCGCCGTCGATCTTGATGTCGCCCTGAGCCCACACGGTGCCCTTTTCCGGCGTCTGCACCTCCGAGTCGGGGGTGAAGACGATGCTCGGGATGTCGGGCAGCAGGATGTCGGATTTCGAGCGAATCTGGTTGCGCAACGGGTCGATGCTGGAAAAGTTCACCTCGTCGGCGTCGATCTCGATCTCGCCCGAGGCGGCCACGGTCGAATCGAAGAAGGCCGCCCGACGCAGCATCACCTCGACCCGCTCGGCGTGACTGCCCCGGTTGGCTCGGAACTCGAGCCGGCACGACTTGGCGCCCACGCCGACCGTATCGTTGGCGGTTTCACTGTGCAGATTGTTGCTCAGGCAAAGCTGAAAGGTCACCGCGGCCCGAGGCGCCTTGCCTTCGAAGTAGGCCAGCCCGCGCATCCCCTGAAACTCTTCTCGCGAGCGCGCCTCGGCGGTGGCCAGCGGCTGCAACTCGAAGACCACGTTGCCGGCGGCGTCGCGAAACGCCACGGCGTCGTCGGCCTGGCCGGGCACGCGCCCCCAGCTTTCCTGACCCTCCAGGCGAAAACGGCAAAAGTCGGCCAGCGACCTCAGGGTGTCTCGGCAGGCCTGCTGCTCGGCCGAATAACGCGACAGCGTGATGTAGCCCTGACGAGTCGACAAAAAGGCTCCCACCAGCATCACCACGACCACCAGGGCGGCCATGGTGGTGACCAGGGCGATAGCCCGATCGGTGCGTCTTCCTACTCGCGCAATTTTCATACTAGAATCTCGGAACCGTGTTGTTCGGCGTCCAGTGGAAAACCGCCTTGAACGCTTCGCTCGTTTTGCGATAGTCCACCCCGCGTTGACCACCGACTTGACGCAGTTCAAAACTGACCACCACCTCTTGCATGTAGCGGTCGGGTTCACAGCTGAACGCCCTGAGGTTCGAGCTCAGAAGCTGTCGGCCGACCAGCGGTTCGGTGATGTTGGTCAACTCTTCGAGCGGGCGAACTCGCAGCGGGAAGGCCCGGTCTGGAGCAACCACCAGACGCAGGAGCTGACCTTCGGCGTTCTCGTCGGTCTGATAAACCGCATAGCGGTTCCAGAGCGGGATTCCGGTGGGCTGGCGGTAGTTGTCGGGGTTCTGCCAGTCGTCGAGAATCAAACAGCAGGCGATGTCACGACGCACCTCATGCCCCTCGACCGTGGCGGTGCGTTGCTCCCTTCCCACCGAGCGGAAGTGGCTCATGCGGAAGTCAGCCTCCATCACCCCTTTGATTCGCAGCAGTTGGCCCTGAATCGACTGGCGGTCGGTTAAGAACTGGAACGCCTGATAGCCTCGGGTGAACAGGCCGAACACCCCGCCCAGGAAGAGCAGAAAGATGCCGAACCCTAGCAACAACTCGGGAAGCGACATCCCCCGGGGACGACGAAGGGCAAGGTTCGGATCGCCGGGTCGAAGACTGCTAGCCACCCTCGGCTGGCTCCGTTTCCGCTTCGGTCTCGTCGCTCAGATCTTCGATGTAGACCTGACGATCCCGAATCAGCTCTCCACGCCCGCGCTCGACACCGGTCGAGGCTTCCGGATCGGCCTTCCATGAGACCTCGACTTCCAGCAGATATAGCTTGCCCAGCCGATGGTCTTCCAGTTCGGTGCTGGCCAGGCGGTAATGCAGCGGCTTCCCCTCATCGCCCTCGGACGACTCCAGACGCTGACCAACCTGCCCCTCGGGTAGGCCCCAGTCGGGCGGGCCCATGCGGACGGCCCGCTCTAACAGGCGATCGGCCAGCAGGTCGGCGGCGGCCCTCTCGTTGGCCACTTTCGAAGTCTTGGCCAGGTAAACGAACAGCCCTAACAGACCCGCCGCCACGAAGGTGATGAGCCAGAGCGATGTCAGCACTTCACTGAGCCAGAAGCCCCGATCGGATCGCCGCATAGGACTACTGTACCATTCCTCACATCCATAGCAAAGTCGCCCTACGAACAATGGGGACCGGCGACAGGGCAGCACGGAAATCTCCAGGGAGTTCAGCGCTTACTCGTACCGCCTCGGATAGAGAAGAAGCCCTCATCGCTGCGATGAGGGCTTCTTCTACGGACTGGACGGAGGAGACTAAACCGAAGCGCCTTTGACCTTTTCGGCCATTTCCCGCAGGGCGGGCAGCACCTCGGCGCCCAGCATCTTGATCAGACCGGGCTGGTCGATAGAGGCCATCTGCAGGGTGACCACGTCGGCCTCGATATCTTCCACCAGGGGACGATAAACTTCGATGATGTCCTTGGCCGAGCGGCACTGGGAGTAGCGCCCCAGGATGTCCTCTCGGGGAAGCGCGTCCGCAGCCTCGCGCAGTTCCAGCGGGTCGACGGCTTCTAGACGGCCCGGAGCGCGCAGCCCGCGCCAGGAGTAGAGCGCCTTCCAGGCTTCCTCGTCGTTGTTCGAGAGGATGGTCCAGCGCGACGCCATCACCTTGGGCTTGGGACGGTCTTTCTCGGCGGCGGCCTTGCGAGCCGGGTCGATCACCTTATCGAAAATCTCTCGCGGGTCCTTGACCGAAACGATGACGCCCTGCGCTTTACGTCCGGCCAGGCGGGCCGACTGAGGTCCGCCGGCGGCCATCCAGATCGGAACGGGGCCGGTGGGAGGCGAGTACAGCTTGGCCCGGTCGGTCTTGTAGTACTTCCCTTCGTAGGTCAACTTCTCGCCATCGAGCAGGCGGCGCATGATGTCCAGCGCCTCGCTCATCCGCTCGGAGCGCTCTTTGTAGGCTGCAAACTCGTAGCCCAGCGGTCCCTCGTTGATGTTCTCGCCGGTACCGACGCCCAGATTGAAGCGACCGCCACTCATGCGGTCGACGGTGGCGGCGGCCTGGGCGACCAGAGCCGGGTGGAAACGCCACAGAGGAGTGGTTACCCCGGTGGAGAGGTGAAGTCCGGGAGCAGCCTGGGTCAATCCGCCCAGCGTCGACCAGCAATAGCCGGCGGCCGACGCATCGTCGACCCAGGGATGGAAGTGTTCGGAGGCCACCAGCATATCGAAGCCAGCCTCCTTGGCCAGGCGGCCGTGCTCGAGAAGTTGTTCCGGTTGCCACTGCTCGTGGCCGCAAAAGTAGGCAAATCTGGTCATCCTGAAGCCTTCCTAATCGGACATACTTCCCCTTCCGTCCGCTTCTCGCTCGACCACCACATAAAAGGTCGCGGGCTGGCTGTCGGGGTTCCAGACGACCAGACCACGCCGTCGCCACCGCGTCCCCTCCTCTTTGGGTGGAGTCCACCAGGGACGGTCCAGATCGAACGAGGTCGGCGTCTGGGCCCGCCCGTGGTCGACGTCTAACTCGGACAGAGAGCGGAGAAACGCCTTGCGAGGCTCGTCGGCAAACTCTAGCCGGGTGAAGGTCAACCGGCCGTAAGCCATGCTGTCGATGCTCTGCGTGGCCACCAAAGGCAAGCGCATCAAGGCAAATACCTCGCTCGGCTCGACACGCTCCCGCGGAGTGCCCAGCCAGGACGAGAGCAGCACGGCGAAGGCTAGCGGCACCAGAACCAGCAGGGCGAGCACCGGTTTCCAGGAGACGGCGCCGGCCGGCGCAGAGCCCTTATCGCTCAAGGGATCAGGGCGCTCGGGCCGAACAGTATCGGATGAGCCTGTCACTGGCCGCTCCGGAAAATCAACAGCTTTTTCATCGCGTTCGTCGCGGCTCCATGTTTCCTCAGGTCTTGCTGGCCACGGAGAGCTCCTCCGGCCTGCATTCGGGGTGGGCCCGCTGCTGCGGCTTCAACCTGGCCCAGGGACGCCTGTTCTGTCTCCCTCTGCACTCCAACTTCTCCTTAGAGGAAGAACCTCAAACCGCCACCCTGGTGATGGCTTGCCCGGAATCGAGCCTATCGCTGCACTTTTGGGGCCGTCTCTCGGTCCTGCGCGACCCCTCGCTGGCGCCCCATTTTTTGCAGCGTCTCGACTCTATTGTCGCATCGCTGAACCTGAAGCCCGAGCAGCTTCTAGAGTTCCAGGCCGAAGCGATGCGGGCCGACCGCTTCTTTGACGAGCGCGCCACCGCGCAAAGCGCCGGCGTCTAGACCGTCCACTCCCCCAGACCGGATTGCTGCAGAAGCGGGCGAGCCGAAACCCGAAACTCTTCCAGGTCGCAGCCGAAGGCAACTTCATAGATCTGACTCTGCAGCGCCATGTCCAGTTTGTCGACGGCTTTGACGAAGCGAGCCTCCGGCGAGCTTTGCCTCTGGTACTCCAACAGCCACTCCCCTCCCCTTCCGGCTCCGGGGAAACCGTCCAGCAGGTCGCTGAGAGCCGCTCTCTCATCCGAGGTCTTTACCTCGTTCGCCACGCCGTCCGCCGGCGTCAGGTCGCCCGTCACCACCTCGGCCAGGTCGTGCAGGAGAGCGATTTCGAGCACCCGACCACGGTCTAGCCCCTCCGGACAAAGCAGCCAGCAGAGCAGCATCACCCCGTAGCTATGGTCGGCCACCGACTCGACCCGAGGGATCGGGTGACGGGTCCATCCCGTTCTCAAAACCTCCTTGAGGCCGAGCAGGCGCCTCAGCGAGGTTGCGTCAGGCAAGCGTGGCGACCATGATCGCCTTGATGGTGTGCAGGCGGTTCTCGGCCTGGTCGAAGACCACGGAGGCGGGCGACTCGAACACCTCTTCCGTGACCTCGATACCGTCGAGTCCGAACTTTTCCGAGATAGCAGCACCAACCTCGGTGTCGGCGTTGTGGAAGGCCGGCAGGCAGTGCAGGAACTTACTCTCCGGCTTGCCCGTGGCGGCCATCAGGTCGGCCGTGACGCGGTAAGGCTTTAGCAGTGAGATGCGCTCTTCCCACAGCGCCTCGGGCTGTCCCATGGAAACCCAGACATCGGTGTACAGGAAGTCCGCCCCCTTCACCGCCTCGTACGGATCGTCGTGGAACGACAGGCGGGCGCCGCTTTCCTTCGCCAGCGTCTGGCAGGTCGCGATCAGCTCGGCTTCGGGGCGCAGCGAAGGGGGGCAGGCCATCCGGAAGTCCAGACCTAGCTTGGCCGACCCGACCATCAAGCTGTTCCCCATATTGTTGGCGCCGTCTCCAAGATAGACCAGGCTCTGTTGGGCCAGCGGCCTGGGGTTGTGCTCGCTCATGGTCAGGAAATCGGCCAGAATCTGAGTGGGATGGAACTCGTCAGTCAGGGCGTTGTAGACCGGAATCCCGGCGTGCCGAGCCAACTCTTCGACCACGCTTTGCTTGTAGCCGCGAAAAGAGAGAGCGTCGAACATTCGACCGAAGACGCGGGCCGTGTCGGCCACCGTCTCCTTTTTGCCGAAGTGGCTGCCGCCCGAGCCTAAGTAGACAACCTGAGCGCCCTGGTGCACGGCGGCGGCCTCGAAGGCGCACCGCGTGCGAGTCGAGTCCTTCTCGAACAGCAAGGCGATGGTCTTTCCTGCCAGGCGAGGCTGCTCCTGACGGGCGTTACGCGCCCACTTCAACTGACGGGACAGTTCCAACAGGTCGCGGATCTCCGAAGCCGAGAGATCGAGAAGTTTCAAAAAGTGGCGCTGGCGAAAATTCATGCCCGGATTTGCGGCATCTCAACGAAGCATCCCTTCCCTCCAACCGAGGCCGAGGAAGGAACCGCTTAGCAGGCGGAGGAAGGGCCGGACCCCTACCGCGCGCGCGGTAAAAATGCCCACAGCCAGGAGAAACGTTTTGAGCGACACCCCTCTACCCCAGGATGCCTTTCGCAGCAAGCCTGTGTCCGATGAGGACAAGTACTTCCACGAGCGCGAGCAGGAGATTCTGGCGGACCTCCGCGGCTCTCGCGAAGCCCGCGGCACCTTCGAGCGCCACTGCCCTTGCGCCGACTGCCACGGAGTCGTGCTCGACCGCCTGCCTTACGACAACGTCGAGATCGACCGCTTCCCTCGCTGCAACGGCGTCTGGCTCGACGCGGGCGAACTCGAACTGTTGACCGGCCGCGCCAAGGACCAGCCCAACGCGCTGCAACGCTTTTTCCGCAACCTCGCTGGCGACTACTCCGTCTAGTCGCCGATTAGTTCCCATCCAAAAGGAGTCGAGATGAAGAAACCTCTCAAGGTGGCCATTACTGGAGCCGCCGGTAACATCGGATACGCCCTGGCGTTCCGCATCGCCGCTGGAGACATGCTGGGCCCCGACCAGCCCGTCATCCTGCAGTTGATCGAGATCGAGCCCGCTCTGAAGGCCCTCAACGGTGTGGTCATGGAGCTCAACGACTGCGCCTTCCCCCTGCTGCAAGGCATCACCGCCACGTCCAACTTGGACGAAGGCTTCGAAGACACCAACTTCGCCCTGCTGGTGGGCGGCCGTCCTCGCGGACCGGGCATGGAGCGCAGCGACCTGATCAAGGCTAACGGCGCTATTTTCGCCCCCCAGGGTAAGGCTATCGACACCCGCTCGAACTCGGACGTGCGTGTCCTGGTGGTGGGCAACCCCGCCAACACCAACGCCCTGATCGCTGCCTCCCAGGCCAAGCGCCTGGACCGCAAACAGTTCACCGCCATGACCCGCCTGGACCACAACCGCGCGGTGGCTCAGCTCTCTGAGAAGACCGGCGTGCATCAGACCAAGATCAAGCAGGTCACCATCTGGGGTAACCACAGTACCACCCAGTACCCCGACCTTAGCCACGCCAAGGTCGACGGTAAAGACGCCCTGTCGCTGGTCGACCGCGGCTGGTACACCGACACCTACATTCCCACCGTGGCCAAACGTGGCGCCGCCATCATCGACGCTCGAGGCGCCTCTTCGGCAGCTTCGGCCGCCTCGGCCGCCATCGACCACATGCACACCTGGGTGTTCGGCACCGGCGAGAAGGACTGGACCTCGATGGCCATCCCTTCCGACGGCTCGTACGGCATCGCCGAAGGCGTCATGTACAGCTATCCCGTGGTCTGTAAGAACGGCTTCTACAGCATCGTTCCCGACCTTCCTATCGACGAGTTCTCCCGGGGCAAGATGATCGCCACCGACAAAGAGCTGCGCGAAGAGCGCGCCGACGTCGAGGACCTGCTCAACTAAGCGCGTCTCTCGAGACACGAAAAAGGGCTCCCGTCGACGGGAGCCCTTTTTCGTACTGGTTGACCGGCTTACTTCTGGTCGATCAGGAGGGCGGGCTGGAACTCTTCCGTGCGGTCGATGGTGTGACCGTCGTAGTCGACCGTGATACGATAGCGGGTCGGCTGAATCTCGTTCTTGTCGTTGAGCAAAGGGGTGTCGTGAGTGGTTCGGACCAGGTCGCGGGTGATGGTGTCTCCGGCCTTGATCTCGAGGTCTTCGTGACGACCCAGCTCGTACCAGGTGCCGTCCGGGTTTTCCACCTGGAAGTGCACGACGACACCTTTGGCCGGCAACTTACCGCCGTTGCGGATGCGGACCTTGGTGTCCACCAGGTAGAGCGGCTTGCCGTTGGCCTGGAAGTCGATCTTCTCGACCGTCAGTTCGGCCCGAGGGCGCAGCGCCTGCAGGTCGGCCGGCAGCTTCTCGAGCAGAGCGGTATCGCGATTGACCTCGAAAGCGTCAGCGACGACCACGAACAGGTCGGCTTCGCCGGTCAGCTTGGTGGTCACGCCGGTCTCCAGCACGCGGGCCGGACCGAAGCGCGCGGGGTTGCCCCATTTCACCAGAGCGGCGTAGTTCGAGCCACGGTTGACCAGGCCAAGCTTGCCCGCAACTTCGTTGGGCAGCTTGCTGGTAGCGTAGACCGGGTAACGGGCGACATCGGCTCCGGCCCGCTCGACCAGGTCCAGGTACATCGCCTTCTGGGCTTTGATCTGGTCGGGCGAACCCACCAGTAGAAGCACGTTGCGGCCGGCCAGCGACTTGACCGCCTCCTGGTTGAAGTTGGCCTGGGCCAGAACCTGACCGGCCAGAAATAGCAGCGCGAAGAGCGCGAAACGTAACGGTTTGGGTGTGTGCATGGGCCGCCGCTTCGTTGCCCTCGATCTCGCTCCCTGGCGCTCCCAGGGGCGCGACAAAATCTTAACGTTCGGCCAGCGGTTTTTCGTGGTGGGCCAGGCGGGCCAGGAAATCGCTGTAGAAGCTATAGCCGTCGTGACGACCGTCGAAGTTGGCGAACTCGATGCCAGCGACCACCCAATCCTCAGTCAAGGCGGGTCCACACCAGCGAACCAACCCCTGCAGCTCAAGGCGAGTTTCGCGGTGGTCGTCCAGGTCCATTTCCAGTTCGATGATGCTTCCCGGCACCAACTCTCCCTGACCTTCCAGACGCAGCCCCTCCAGGGAGATGTCCAGGCTGTGCCCCTGGAAACCGTCCAACTGTGGAGAGCGCACCCGCAACGTGCGGGCGAATCGAGGGGCTTTGCGCTTTTCCGCGTGAGAGAAGATCTCTTCGAGGTAAGGAACCGCTTCAGCCGGCGCCAGCCAGAAGCCCGAAGAGAGTTCCGTCCCTGTCTCGACCACTTGAACCCGCGCCTTGAGCTTGACTCCCGAGATGGTAGCGTGAACGTCGTTGATCCCCAGCGGTAGCGGCTCGGCGCTGGTGAAGAAAACTTCCGGCGGCTTATAGTCGACCACCTGAACTTCGACCGCCCGGCCGAACACCTTATTGAGGAACTCGAACATCGCTACCCTCCCTTGGAACGAATGGACTGCGCTATGCCGCGAGCAGAACTCGCCATATAGCTGTCGCCAAGCGCGCTATAGACGTCAGCCAACTCTTCGAACACCTCAGCATCCATGACCGAGCGTAGATAGGCCTGGTAGTGAGGCACCGCCTCCCGAGGTTGCCCCTCGTCGCGGGCGCTGCGAGCCTGGGCCAGACGCTCCAAAGCGGCCGGGTCGACCGCCGTCTCTTCGCGGGCCGTCTCGGGGGCCGGGGAGTCCTGAGACGGTTCCCCGACCTCAGCGGTAGGCGCCTCGTCAAAGGTCACCACTTCAGTGGTAGGCGCCTCGTCAAAGGTCACCACTTCAGCGGTAGGCGCTTCGTGGAAGGTCACAACCTCAGCGGCGGGCTCCTCGGTCGGGGTCTCGGCATCGGAGGGCGCAACTTCCTCAAAGGTTACGACTTCCCCCAAGGGCTGCTCGACTTCGACTTCGGCGGCTGCCTCGACCGAGGGTTCGTCCCCAGCCTTCGGGCCCTCTTCGGCGGGCGCTTCGTCAAAAACGACCTCCTCGGACGGAGGGGTCTCGACGACGGGCTCGGCCGCCTCGCTTTTACCAAAAAGTTTGCTCAGGAATTTCATGATTTAGGGCCTCAGGACAGCAGTTCGGCGGCTTTGCGGGCCGAGACGCTCAGATTGGCTTTCCCCAGTTCGTCGTAGGCGTCGGCCAGTTCCAGGTAAGCGGCAGCGTCCTTCTCCGATCTCAGGAATTTTTGAAAATGGACAACCGCAACTTTAGTCTGATCAGCCTCTCGATAAGCTCTAGCAAGCGACAAAGAGTGATAAATTTGACCTGCGTCAAGCCTAACCAGGTCGCGATAGAAGTTTATGCGATCTTTGGTGTCGGGGAAAGCGGTTTTCACCGCCCGATGACCCGAAGCGTCGTTCGGTTCGGCCTGCAGCAGTTCGAGCAGCTCGTCGCGAGTCAGATTCAGGCTCTCCCCGGAATCCTCATCGGTTTCGGCCTCGACTTCAGCAATGGGTACCTCGGCAGCAGGCGCTTCTTCAACGGCCTCAACCGGAGCGGGATCCGGCGAAGCGACAACTTCGGCCGCCTGCTCCAGCGACCCGGCCTCTTCGGAGGGTGGCAACGTTTCCACGGCGGACTCCGGCGCTTCCACCGCTCCGACCTCTGCAACCGGCTCGATCACAACCTCGGCAAGTTCGACAACCGGCTCGACGACCGACTCTGCCGGGGCTTCAAGGACCGTCTCGGCCTCCACCTCGGGCATCGGGATATCGAGCGCGGGAAGCTCGGCCTCCTCCAGCGCCTCCGTTGAAGCGACTTCGGCCTGACCTTCCGTCGGAGGCTCTACAACAGCGGAAACCGGCTCGGGCTCGGGCAGCGGCAGGTCGATCGGCAGCGGCTCTTCTTCAACAACCGAAGCCGTCACTTCAGAGCGTATCGGCTCTTCCTCGACCAGGGCCACCGGCTCCGGCGTCGGAACCGGCTCGGGAAGCGGCAGGTCGATGGGCAGCGGTTCGTCCTCGACCGCGGGCGCCTGGACCACCACGGGCGCGGCGGCCAACGGCTTGATGATAGGAACCGATTCGATCAGCGGCTCCTCTTCCCCATCGAGATCTGGGACGGAGACGGGAGAGGCGACCGGGACAGGTGGAGGCGACAGCGGGGCTGCCTGCACCACCACCGGGCGCGCCTCCAGCAGCTTTTCTAGCATGCCTGGCAACCCGCCCAGCCGTTCGTCGAGAGTCGCTTTCAGCGAGGCGACCTCGTCGGCCATCTGCTGCTGTTGCTGACGCAGGCGTAAGATCTCGAGTTGGGCCGACGACAGCAGCGGCTCGGCCGGAGGATCGGTCGCGGCGACCGTCTGGCGCCACTGAGCCACCTCAGGCAGTTCGCTCTGCTGAGCCGCCCGCTCGTTCCAGCGACTCCAGTGGCCTTCCAGGGCTCCAGCCAGCGCTTCCGAGCCGGGGCAGATTCGCAGACCGGCCTGTAGAATGTGGATCGCCTCGGGCGTCTTCTCCGCCTCCAGGCTGTTAGCCCAGCCCACCAGCAGGCTCTCCATCTTCTTGGTCACCTCGGGAGAGGCGTAGTCACGGAGTAGCAGCCCCAGGACCGACACGGCGGACGAATAGTAGCCTCGTTTTTCCAGATGGCCGACCGTCTGGGCCAGAATGCGAGGCAAGTCGGCCCCGCTACCGCCGACCTCGGAAGGCAAAGCGGCCAGACTGGCCAGCGCCATCCGAGTCTCTACCGAGCCGGCCTGCTCCAGATAAGAGTCCATCCGTAGGCGGGCTTCCGCCATCGGGTCGGCGACGTACTGGAACACCGGGTCGGCCTGAGCCGGCAAGGCGACCAAACGCGGCGCCACAGCTACGGCGACAGGCTGCCCTTCGTCGCCGGTTTCGGGCGATGCCTGCGGAGCGACGACCGGCGAGGCTTCGGCCGACTCGTCAACGGGTGGCGCAGCGACCTCCTCCGACGGAGTCGCCTCTTCGACGGCTTCGACTTTTCCGATGGCTTCTTCCGGCTCGTTCGAAGCGACAGGTTCCTCGACGATCTCGGCGGATTCTTCCTCGGCGACCAGATCGATGGACTCGACCGCCTCGGTCGCTTCCGTCGCCTCCGCGCCAGAAGCCTCCGAAGACTCGGCCGCTGTTTCGTCCTCGGACGGAGCCTCAAAAGGATTGAAGTTCTGAGCCCCGATCTCGGTGGTGACCTCTCCGGCTTCGGTCTCCTGAGAGACCTCCGGCTCGGTGGAGAGCTCCCCTTCCGAGGAGACTTCCGACGGAGAGGCTTCCTCCTCGGGAGTAGCCTCGACGGGAGCCTCGAGCACGACGTCGTCGTCCTCTTCCTCGTCGAGCGGGACCGAGTTCGCCATACCGTAACGGTCCAGCATCGGCTTCGAAGCGTCGCGCCCACCTTTGGCCGGCTTCGAAGAGCTCTCTCCCGGCCGTCTCAAGCCGGCGCGCATGTCGCCTTCTTCGCCGGGGCGCGCGCCTTTGAACAGACCGTCGCGGGCCTTCAGCCCCTTGCGCCAGTCAAAGGCGGGCGTCGAATCTTCCTCGGTTTTGGCCACGGGCGGGCCCCCTTTTCTCCATCGATACGGTAAGGCGCTGAGCTGAACGTCCAGCCCTTCGCCCGTGTCGAGGACCAGCACCGTGTCCTCGACCAGAATTCCGTGAGACGAGGCTAAAGCCGACGTCTCGGCGCGCAACTGCTTGCGCTTGGCTCCGGTGGAAAGACGCACCGAGTCGAGCATCTCCCTCACCTTCATACCGGCCCAAACTCCCCTGAGGGCCGGATTTTCCGTCGTGCGGGCGTTCACCGTGCCGGCAAAGAACACGCCCGTCTCGTCCTTGGAGCGGAAACGTAGTGAAGGCGGCGAGCCCTGGCCCAGACAGTGGACCGGCCCTTGCGGCGTCAGCGACGGCATGCGCGACGGAACCAGGCTCTCTTTATCCAGGGTAAAGTCGTTCCCGTCCTGACCTTCGAAGGTGACCTCGGCCAGCAGGGCGCGGGTCTGCCCCAGCAGGCGGCCCAGCGCTTCGGCGCAGTGCCCCTGGGGGGCAACTTCACAGCGACCGCGAGCGAGCAGGGATAGGCGGCGCAGAAACGCTTGCTGAACCGAAGGCCCGATCCCGACAGCGTAATAGCGGCGGTCGCTCTGGTCGAAATCCAGCCCTTTGAGAATCGCCGGTTCGTTGCCGACGTGACCGGCGGCCAGCAGGAAGATACAGAGCTGGCGGTCGGGCTGGGAAGGCAGCGCCTGGATTCGGGCCAGCAGCGGCTGGATGTCGGCCCGCCCCTTGGGCTCGATCTTTTCCAGCCAGCGACAGGCCTCTTCGACCTTGCCCACCTCGCAGAACTCGCCGCCCTCGTAGCCGTCGATATCGCGGCCGTAGGTGACCAGGGCGAAGCGATCGTTGTCGTCGAGCTTGCGCAACGTCGAGGCCAGATCGTCGCGAATGATGTCGAACAGACCCGACAGCACGTTCTCGGAGGCGTCCACGCAGAACACCAGGTCGCGCCGTTGAGGGCTGGCCGGGATCGAAGTGGGAGGGAAGATGGAGAAAAGAAAATGCTCGTCGCTGCGCCGTAGACGGGTCACCGGCATCTCGGTCCGTCCGGGGCGGAAGCTGACCTCGATATCGACATCGAGAACGCCCAGCGCCTCGTCTTCGAGGGTGACGACATCGCCCTCTTTACGGCGCTCGAGAGGCACACTGCTCTCGGGATCGTCGACCAACTCCTCGCCATCCTCGATCGCGATCTGAACGGCCACCTCGGTGGCGCCGTCGACTTCGAGCGAGGGGTCGACCCGGCCGGGGATACGCAGACGGATCCGTCCATCCACGGTCGGCAGTCCGTTCCCGTAGACCAGGCGAACCAGGACCGGCTCCCCTTCCTTATAGGCGGCCAGATAGCTCTCGAGTCCCAGACTCAGGATAGGGAGCGACTCGGTCGCGAAGGCGACCATCAGCCCTTTGCTGGGCGTCGGAGGCTGAGCCTCCTCCGGCAGCTGGTCCAGAGCCTGAACCGTGGGTTGAGGACCCAACGGCTCGTCGCCCTGGGTGAAGGAGCATTCGCTGATCGAAGCAGCCGAGGGCAGCGGGTAGAGGAATAGCGGTCGCTCCTCGCCGTCGGGCATGTTGGCAAAGTCAAACGCGAGGTCGACCTCCCAGTGGGCCAGCGGCCCCATGCAACGAAGATGGAAGGCGGCCGCTAAAGGCCGCCGGTAACTGCCGTCAGGCAGTCTCAAAAGTCCCGGCCCAAGACCGATAGACCGCTCGCTCCACGACGAAAGCGGTCTGGTTTGGGCTTCGGCGACAGCCGGTTCCGAACTACTCAATCCCTATTCCTCAGGCTCCTATGATACGCGATCCGCCCCCCCTCCCCCTCTCCTGGCGGTGTCAAAAGCGCGACTTTTCCGTTCTCCCTGGCGGACCCCACGGAGGAGGAACAGTCTCCCAGGGACGAGAAACCGCTCGGACCAAGCAAGCGAGGGCGCTCAGGCGCCCTCATCAGGATAGGTGGGCCAGACGTAGACATGCTGAAGATCATTAAGAAGAGCACCCCCGTCAAACTCGACGCCGGTAGCGCTCGGGCTTTCCAGAGCCAGCTCCAGGGACGCTTCAACTCCCTGTTGGCCGGGGTTCGGCTAGAGTACGCTCGCCGGTTGGGACTCGAAGACGGGGACCTGCTTCCCTCGCCCACTAATGAAGCCGGGGTCGTGCAGCTCGGGGAGATCTTCCTCACCCAGCCCGGCACGGTCTGCTACGTCCGTTACGACGGCGCCGAAGAAGTGCTGGAAGCCAGCGCTATCTCGAACAGCAAAGAGGCCAATCTCGACGAGTTCTTCCAAGAAGTCGGCGCATGCCTTGCCAACGCCGGCGTCAAAGCCAAAGGATGGCAAGAGCCCGGTGGCGACAGCTCCATCCCCGAAGATGCCGAACCGGCCTCGGTGGACGTCTCGGAAAAAGAGCTGGAAGCCGCTCGCGAGCTGATGAAGCCCGAGAGCCGCGGCCTGCTCGAGCAGCTGGCCAGCCAGGAATCGATCCTGGTTCGCGAGATCGACACCACCGGCGTGCGCGACCTGTTCCGTCAGCTTCAGCACTTCGAAGACCTCGAGCTGATCCGTAAAGACTACGCGGTGATCGACCAGAAGACCGGTCAGCAGATCCTGCGCGTACCCAGCCGCGCCTCGCTGGAAGAGGCTTCTCAGAAGTTTTTCATCGGCGGCACCGCCATCTCGAACGACAACGTCGACGAGGTGATCTCGTGCACTCCGTTCTGCCGCCATCTGCTGGCCAACGACACCTGGCTGCTGCTCCTACTGCTGGGCACGCTCAAAGAGCTCGACCTGGGCTCGGACGCCGTCTTCGTTTGCCGCTCGGACGCCGCGCCCAGCCGTGTCTACCTGCAGACCAGCCAGCAGAAGTTCTTGCTGGTGCTCAGCAACCGACGTCTTTCGCTCGATGACGCCTACCTGATCGGGGCCCAGGTGGCCGCTTACGATCTCAAGGACATCATCGTGGTCTCGACCGACCGCACCTCGACCCTGATGCGGCACCACCTGCGTCAGGCCAACAGCAACGCCAGCTTCGCCTTCGTGGATGCGCTGTCCGACCTGGACAGCCAGCTGCGTTCGATCCTGCTCGAGCGTCAGCGCTCCTACCTGCGCGAGATCCTGGACCCCCTGGCCGCCCTGACCCCGGTTCGCGTGCAGGACCTGATCGTGCGCAAGATGGTGCCCGGCGCCTTCGCTGCCGAAGCCGCAGCAGAAGAGAGCGTGGAAGCTCCCGCACCCGCTCCCGAGCCGTCCTTCGAAGAGCCGTCCGTGGAAGATAGCATCGACGATGAGGACGACCGCACGCCGGCCCGCCTGATCGCGGACTCCTTCGAAGCGCCTGCGCCCGACATCTTGCCCGCCTTCTCGTCCGGTTCCGCCCCTTCGGGCGGCCTCGGAACGTCGGCTCCCGGCGGTATTCACATCGAAATGCCTCAACTGCACGACGATGTCGGCGGAGCCGAAGAGAGCTTCCCCACCCCCGAACTTGCCGTGCCCGACATGCCGTCCATCTCGGAAGCGCCTCGCACCGAGATCGAGCAGGAGGTCAAGCCGATCGCTCCGGCTCCTCCTTCGCTGGGCTCGCTGGACCTACCCGACCTGCCTCAGGCCGAGGAGCTGATCCCCGATCTGCCTCCGGCCACCGAGCCGGCCGGCCGCTCCGAGCTGTAGGGTGACCCTTTGGCCCAAAAGACCCTCGTCTCGGGGGTCTTTTTTCATGAGGGCGCTGCTTTGCGTCGTTCTGCTGGGAAGCGGCTGCGACCCTGGTCACGTGGGCGCGGAGGCGCCCCCCCTCACGGTGTTCAGCGCGGCCAGCTTGACCTCGACCGTCGAGCAGACGGCCAAGCTCGAAGGGATGATCGTTCAGCTCAACAGCGGAGGCTCTAACGCACTCGTTCGCCAGGTCCAGATGGGGGCCCACGCCGACCTGCTGCTCCTGGCCGACGCTGAACTGGCTCAGAGCGAACTTCAGCCCAAAGGCTACCGATTACTCCCCCTGGCTTCCAACGAACTGGTGCTGGTCGCCCCGACCTCTTCCTCCACCGCCCCCGGAGAGTTCCATGCGCTGCTGGCCGCCGCCAAAGAGCTAGCCGTCGCCGACCCCAAAACCGCTCCCCTGGGCGGATACACCGAAGAGGCGCTCCAAGGCTTGAGCCTCAAAGCCCGGTTGCTGCCCCTGCAGGACGCCCAGGCGGTGCTCTCGTCCGTAGCTTTAGGCCACGCCGCCCTCGGGGTGGTCTACCGCAGCGACGCCCGCAACGAAAAAGGGGTCAAGATCGTGGCCGCCATTCCGCCCGACCGTCATCGCCCGGTGCTTTACGTGGCCGCTTTGCCTAAAGAAAATCGACCAGAGGCAAGCCGTCTGGTCGATTCGTTAGTCAAAGGCAAGGGTCGGGAACTGCTGGACCAGCGCGGCTTCCTTCCCCCGGTCGTGCCGAAGGAAAAGGAAGCAGCGCCAATCGCTCAGTAGGCGATCGAGAAGATCACCTGCTGCTCGGCGGGCTCGCCGCTGTAAATGCAGGTCCCGCTGCCGCCCGGCTGATCCAGCGGGATGCAGCGGACCGTGCCCTTGGTCTCTTCCTTGATCTTCTTTTCGTTCTCGACGCTGGGGTTGAACCAGCAGCGCACGAAGCCCGAGCGCTCGGACAGTGCGGTCTTCAGCGCCTCGTAGCTGTCCACCGTGACGGTGTTCTCTTCGGTGCGAGCCTTGGAGCGATTGTAAAGCTCCTGCTGCATCGCCTCCATCTTCTCGCTCAGCCAGGGGCCCGACAGCTGATCCTGCTGCAAGAACTCCTTGTCGCGCGAGAGGCGGTTTTTCAGCACGCAGGCGTTATTGGCCACGTCCTTGGGACCGACTTCCAGACGGAACGGTACGCCGCGCTGCTCCCAGTGGAAGTGCTTGTCCACCGGCTTCGAGTCCCGCAGGTCCAGGATCACTTGCTGACGGTGACCTTCACCGAAGAAGACCGACAGGACGTCGCGCTGACCCAGACGCTTCTCCGCCTGCGCCACCGCTTCTTCACCACACAGGCTGGCCAGCATGCCGCGACAGGCCGCTACCACGGCTTCCTTTTCGTCGTCCTTGCGATAGATAGGAACGATAGCGCATACCACCGGAGCCATGCGGGGAGGCAGTACCAGACCTTCGTCGTCGGAGTGCGTCATGATCAGCGCGCCGATCAGACGCGTGCTCACGCCCCAGGAAGTGGTCCAGGCCAGATGGCGCTGGTTGTCCCGTCCCAGGAATCCGATGTCGAAAGCGCGGGCGAAGTTCTGTCCCAGATTGTGCGAGGTGCCGGCTTGCAGCGCCTTGCCGTCCTGCATCAGCGCTTCGATGCAGTAGGTGATGTCGGCTCCGGGGAACTTTTCGCTCTCCGTCTTGCGACCTTTGACCACGGGCACGGCCAGGAACTCTTCGCAGAACTCGGCGTACACGTCGAGCATGCGGCGGGTTTCTTCTTCCGCCTCCTCAGCAGTCTCGTGGGCGGTGTGCCCTTCCTGCCACAAGAATTCGGCGGTGCGCAGGAACAGTCGCGTCCGCAGCTCCCAGCGCATCACGTTGGCCCACTGGTTGATCAGCACGGGCAGGTCGCGATAGCTCTGGATCCACTGGGCGTACATATGCCCGATCACCGTCTCCGAGGTGGGACGCACCACCAGCGGTTCGGCCAGTTCGCCCTTGGCGACCAGTCCGCCCTCACCGGCCTCGAGACCGGAATGGGTGACCACGGCGCACTCCATGGCGAAGCCTTCTACGTGATCGGCCTCTTTCTGCAAGAAGCTGACCGGGATGAGCAGGGGGAAATAGGCGTTAGTGTGGCCGGTGGCCTTGAAACGCCAGTCCAGGTCGCGCTGGATCGATTCCCACAGGGCATAACCCGTGGGTCGGATCACCATGCAACCCCGGACGGGGGAATAGTCGGCAAGCTCGGCCGCCTTGATGACGTCGAGGTACCACTGGTTGTAATCTTCCGCGCGGGTTTTGATATTCTTGGCCATAACAGCAGCGCCATTCGCAGACCCCCACCCTATGCCTGCTCTAAATGAGCCCAGTTTTCGAGGGGAGGGGAAAGCTCGCTGAGCGAACGAGGGGCGCCTATGACTTTCATCGGTTACTACCAGCGTCCCACGCTTAGCGGGGAGACGCTCGTCTTCATGTTCGAGGATGATCTCTGGCTGCGCGATCTTGGCTCTTCTTCCAGCCACGCTTACCGCCTCACCGCCAACCCCGGCCGCTCCTCGGACCCGCAGCTGTCGCCCGACGGGCTGCGCCTGGCCTTCACCTCGCTCGACGAAGGTACACCCGAGGTCTATTCGACCCGGCTCGACGAGATGGAGCCGCAGCGCCTGACCTATCTGGGCGACGACACCCGCTGTGTTGGTTGGAGCCGGGACGGCGAAAACATCCTTTTCACCACCAACGCGGGTGCGCCGTTCAACCGCATCTTTCAACTGGCCGAAGTGCCTCACTCCGGCGGCCCTATCCGAGGTCTCGAGTTAGGTCCGGCCGCCCATATCTCTTATGCTCCCGGCCAGGGTCGCGTGATCGGTCGCCACACCTGGGACCCCGCCCGCTGGAAACGCTACCGCGGCGGAACCGCCGGGCAACTGTGGGTCGACCGTAAAGAGAACGGCGACTTCACCCAACTGCTCGAACTCGACGGCAACCTGACCCGACCGGTCTGGGTGGGCAACCGGATCTATTTCGGCTCTGACCACGAAGGGATCTGCAACATCTATAGCTGCACCCCCGACGGCAAGGACCTCAAACGTCACACCGATCACGACGACTTCTACATCCGCTACCCCAACAGCGACGGCCAGCGCATCGTCTACCAGTGCGGCGGCGATATCTATCTGCTCGACCCGAAGCGGACGAAGCCGGAAAAGGTCGACATCACGGTGCACACGCCGCGCCCCCGGCTAGCCCGTAAGTTTGTTTCGCCCGGACGTTTCCTGGAAAGCTACGCCCTCTCGCCGAACGGCGCCCACACGGTGACGGGAGTGCGCGGTAAACCGTTCACCTTCGCTCACTGGGAAGAAAGCGTCGAGCAGTTGGGCGAGCGCGACGGCGTCCGCTATCGCGTCATGCGCTGGAGCCCCCAGGGCGTCATCTGCGTCAGCGACGCCAGCGGCGAAGAAGAGATCGGACTGTTCGCCGAAGCCGACGGCGACAAATTCCAGTCGCTGACCGCCGGTCACGACATCGGACGGGTGCTCGACATCGGACTTTCCCCTTGCGGCGAGAAGCTGTGGTTTGCCAACCACCGCCACGAACTGTTCGCCCTGCTCTTCCCCAAGCCCGAGCCCGCCCCGGCTGCGGACGCCAAAGACTCTAAGGACGACGCGGCCTCCGAGTCGGCCAAAAGCAAGAGCAAAGCCAAAGACAAAACGAAAAAGGCTTCGAAAAAGGCCGTCGCGGCCGCCAAGGGTGCTCGCGAAACCGTGACCGCCGCCGTCGAGAAACCCAAGAAGAAAAAGGGTGCTAAAGGCACAGGCGCCCCTGCCGTGATGGAGTCGGAAGCGTCCCCCGCTCCCGAAGTCGAAAAGCCCAAACACACCCTGGTCAAGGTCGCCGAAGACCGCTACAGCCGCATCGGCAGCGCTTCGTGGTCGCCCGACGGGCTGTGGCTCGCTTACGCCGAATCGATCAACCGCCAGGACAGCCAGGTCTTTATCTGGAGCTGGGAAAGCCGCGAAGCGCGCGCTGTCACCACGGCGCCGTTCCGCGACTGGTCGCCCGACTTCGACCCGGAAGGCCGCTACCTGTACTTCCTGAGCTGCCGCGACTTCGACCCGGTGCGCGACAACGTGTTCTTCGAGTACTCTTTCCCGAAGGCCGCGCGCCCTTACCTGATCACCTTACAGAAGGAGCAACCCGACCCGTTCCTGGACCGCCCTCGTCCCCCGGGCGAAGAGGCGCCCCCTCTGCCCTCCCCTTATCTCGAGGAGAAAAAGGACGACGCTGCGGGCAAAGAGACGGTCGCGGCGGACAAGGCCGGGGAAAAAACTAGCGAACCGGTCGACGCTACCAGGCCGGCCGCCAAAGGCGAAGCCGAGCCCACCGCTGCTCCCGACAAGGGCGAGAAAAAGCCCGAAGCGCCGAAAGAGCTCAAGAAGATCCGCATCGACTTCGACGGCATCGAGCGCCGCGTGCGTGTCTTCCCGGTCGACGAAGGTCGCTACTTCGGCATCATGGGCTTGCGCGGTAAAGCGCTGATCGGGCTTTCCCCCGTGCGCCCCTCGCTGGGTCTGGCCACCACCGACACCGACGGCCCCAGCGGGGCGCTCGGCGTGTACGATTTCAAGAAACTCGAGTACGCTGTGGCCATCCGGGGCGTCTCTGGCTTCGACACCTCGCTCGACCGCTCGACCGTGATCTACCGCAGTTCGACCTCGCTCCGCGTGTTGAAAGCGGCCACCATCTCTTCGGCCCCGACCGACCGCGCCCCCGGCCGAAACAGCGGCTGGCTGGACCTGAACCGGGTCAAAGCCTCGGTCAAGCCGATCCCCGAGTGGGAGCAGATGCTCAAAGAGGCCTGGCGCCTGATGCGAGACCACTTCTGGGACCCCGAGATGTCCAAGGTCGACTGGCCCGAAGTGCTGGCCCGCTATCAGCCGCTGCTCAAGCGCCTATCCACCCGCCGCGAGTTCTCGGACCTGCTGTGGGAGTTCCAGGGCGAACTGGGCACCTCGCACGCCTACGAGTACGGCGGCGATCACAGCGCCGGGCCGCACTACGCTCAGGGCAAACTGGCATCGACGCTGCAGTGGGACGCCGAGGAAGGCGGCTACCGCATCCTCGAAATCGCCGAAGGCGACCCCTGGTCCGAGAAGACCACCTCGCCGCTGCGCCTGCTGCACAACCCGCTACAGCCCGGCGACGTGCTGCTGGCAGTCAACGGGCAGCGCCTATCGCTGGCCGAACCGCCTGAGAAGTTCCTGGTCAACCGGGCCGATCAGCGCGTCACTCTGAGCGTGATGCGTCGCGCTTCCCACACCGGAGACGACCCGGTCAAGGAAGAGAAAGTGATCGTCAAGGCGCTCCGTCGCGAGGCGCCGATCCGCTATCGCGCCTGGGTCGAGGCCAACCGGGCCAAGGTTCACGAGCTTTCCGAGGGCCGCCTGGGCTACGTCCACGTTCCCAACATGAGCGCCGCCGGCTTTGCCGAATTCCATCGCGGCTACTACAGCGAGGTGGAAAAGGACGGCCTGATTGTCGACGTGCGCTACAACGGCGGCGGCAACGTCTCGGCCTTGCTGCTCGAGAAACTCTCTCGTCGCCGCCTGGGCTTCGACGTTCAGCGCTGGGGTCAGCCCGTTCCCTACCCTCAGGATTCGCCGGCCGGCCCTCTGGTCGCGCTGACCAACGAGCAGGCCGGGTCCGACGGCGACATCTTCAGCCACTGCTTCAAACTGCTCGGTCTGGGGCCGCTTCTGGGCAAACGCACCTGGGGCGGAACCATCGGCATCTGGCCACGCCACCACCTGGTCGACGGCACGGTGACCACCCAGCCCGAGTTCGCCTTCTGGTTCGAAGACGTCGGTTGGGGCGTCGAGAACTACGGCACCGACCCGGACGAAGATATCGAAATTCGGCCGCAAGACTGGCGCGATGGTGTGGATCCGCAACTCGAGCGCGCCGTCGAGGTAGGACTTCAGCGTCTGGCGGACAACCCGCCGCTGTCGCCCAAGGATCTCGACCAGCGTCCGGACCGTCGCTGGAAATAGTCCGCTGGAAATAGTCCGTATTGCCCCCCGGGAGATCTGGGCGGCTTCAAGAATTCCCAGGCGATGGGAACTCTTGCGGCATCGCCCGGTTCCATAGTTCAAGATTTCGGAATTAAGAGTCAACGTAGAGGAGAGAGTTACATGTCGAAGATAACCCAGATCACCGATTCCCAGTTCGAATCGGAAGTCATCAAATCGAGCGAGCCCGTGGTGGTGGACTTTTTCGCCACCTGGTGCCCTCCGTGCCAGCGCCTCACCCCCATCCTGGAAGACCTCGCTGGGACCTATGAGGGCAAGATCAAGTTCGTCAAACTGAACACCGACGAAGAGCAGGCCTGGGCCGGTAAGCTGGGCGTGCGCGGTCTGCCCACCCTAGCCTACTTCCGTGGTGGAGAGCCTCAGGCCGTCGAAGCCGGACTGCCTTCCCCCGCTCGCATCAAAGAGCACCTGGAAAAAATGATCCAGCCCGCCTAAATCTCAGGCCCCTGGATCTAGAACGCCGCCTCTCCCAACCAGGAGGGGCGGTTTTCTTTTACCCGTTGGACGCGTCGTCGGCGGCGGGCGTCCGGCAGATTCGAGCCATCTCGGGCAGACGCTCGAGCACGGCGGCGGGGTCGGGCCCGCTCCAGTAGGTGTCGCCGGGCAGGTCGTCCTCGACCCAGAGCAGGCGAAATCCCGGCGGGCACTGGTCGGCCGGAAGCCGACGGCGTCCGAACGGGCGACCTTCCCTCCAAAAGATCACCTCGGTGGGCTCCCCGGGGTCGTCGAGCGGCGCGCGCAGGTGACCCTCCACCACCTCTCCCCCCGGCAGTTCCGCCGGCCGCACGGGGTGGGCCGCCAGCCAGCGCTCCCTCCCCTCCTCCTGCCAGGACGCCTCGCGCACCTGCCGCCCCCACTCAGCCGTGCTCAGCCCCAGTGTGGCCAACAGCGGGTGCCACCAGAGCAGCAGCGGGGCCGGGAGCTTTTTGGGAAGGGAGGTGGAGAGGTCCGCCAGGGTGGGCAGAGGCCCCTCGTGCTCCTTCAGCGTGGCCAGGGACACCCGCTGTCCTCTCACCTCTTCGAACAGAGGGGTCGAGGTCAGGCGCGGGAGGCGGTCCCAGATGGGAGGGGACGGGCTCGAGGCCCAGGCGATGGCCCGCTGCAAGACCTCCGCAGGCGGCACCTCGTGGATCAGAGAGGCGTCGAGCAGTTCCAGGACGGTCTGCCGCAGCGAGCCGGGCAGGGTCAGTTCTCTCAGCGACTCTTCCAGGCCGTGCTCGCTCTCCCACAGCAGGCGCAGGCCTCGTGGCGCTTCGGTATCCAGGTAGAAAGTCTCGCGGGCGCGCCGCGGGCCCACGAATTCGACCTCGGCGATGCGGTCGGGGTCGCCCCAGGGCAGCAGGCTCAGCCGTCCGTCGGGAAGGGGAAGTTCGGACAGCGGGGTCTCTCCCTCGCGCTGACGTTCGATCTCGTTGACGGTCAGGGAGTGCAGGTAGCCCGCTCCGGGACTGAGGTTGGGAAACAGTTGCCCCCCCAGACGCTCGCTGTCGCCTCCCCACAGCAGGACCGGACGGTCCGTGCGGACGCTCTCCGTCAGGTTGTCGGGGACGCTATCGACGACCATCATTCGACCGTACTGCGCGTAACTGTCGAGTAGTTCGGCCGCTGTCCATCGGCGACCGGTGGCGTCGGCGAAGTCGACGGCCTCGCCGACCATGGCCTTGAGGTCGGGGCGCTCGGTCTGCCGGCAAAGATAGGCCAGGTGCTCGGCGAAAAGAGGAAGGTTGGAGGCACAGCGCGTCGCGCTGAGGCGGCAGGGAGGAGCGTCCCTTAGCGACTCCTCGAGCCGTTGGAGAAGCAGAGCTTCCGCAGCCGCCTCCAGCCGGGCTGTTCTTCGCCCGTCGGGAACAGTGGTCAGGCTCAGGTCGGGGCGACCGAGCGGGTCCCGACAGACGATGTCGACCGGCAAGTCGTGGGGACGGACGTAGGCGATGCCTCGCAGGACGTGGAGGAAACGAGCCGGCGATTGGGCTGCGGGGAAAAGCTGCAGGTGAGTCCCTTCCGCGTCGCCTTGGTTCAGAGGTGCGGTCGCAGAGGCGGCGGGCTTCCAAGGGTAGTAGACCAATCGGTCCTCAACCTCGGCAAACAGCCCGTTGAGTAAAGATGCGGTAGGAGAGAGAAGCCCGCTGGTCGAGCGGAAGCTGACCCCACGGTGCCCGTAGACCAGCGAAAGCCCGTGGGCGGCGAAGGACGCTTCGGCCAACTGTCGCTCCATAGACGGGGGCAGCGGAGCCGGCTTGTCCCAACTCAGGGTGTGAGTGCGCAGCGTGCGGTGGTGGGCGACCGGGGCGCCGTCGGTGTGGGCGTAGATGGCGGCGAGCAGATAAAGCGGGGCGTTGCGCCCGAGCTGGCCTTGCTCGCGCAGCAGTTCGGCCGCCCGGGTGGGGTCTAACGAAAAACTCCCCTCGTCGGCTCTGACGCCTTCGGCCTCCAGCGAGTGGAGCAGACGGCTAAGCGGATCCGGAGGGGAGCTCACGGTTGTTCCCTTGGCCGATCCGGCAGCCCCGCCCTGCTGGTCGAATCGGATATGTGCGCTGGTCTAGCCCCCGATGGAGGCGCCTAGGATGGCCCGGTCGACGTCATTACAACGCGAGTCGGGGCACAGTTCGTTACGGATGGTCGATATGACTCGGGCCTGCGGAGGCAAAGCGTCCGAGACCAACGCCGGGCAGTTCCCCGACGCCGCCATGGATTGTTTCCTACGTTCGTTGTTCGGCATGAACCTGACGACAACGTCTTTCGCGATTTCCATAGTCACCTCTTGAACCCAATCTACCCCTGACGGTTCTGGCAAAGCGGTGAAGGAAATCACAAACCGGCCGAAATGTGGAAACTTCGAGGACTCTTTGTCGAGATTTGCCGGCGTCGAAGCCCACGTATCGCGAAGCCAGCCGCCAAGCTCCCCGTGGCGTCACCCAAAATGGGCGTCGAAGCCCACATATCGCGAAGCCAACCGCCAAGCACCCCGTGGCATCACCCAAAATGGGCGTCGAAGCCCACATATCGCGAAGCCAGCCGCCAAGCCCCCCGTGGCGTCACACCAAATGGGCGTCAAAGCCCACAGATCGCGAAGCCAGCCGCCGAGGGCTAGAACTCGTAAGCGGTGAACTGCTTGCCCAACTGCGGGCCGCGCTGGTTCTGATAGTTCGACGGTAGGTCCATCCCGTACAGGCGGTCCGGCGACTTGACCATGTGCTCGTAGACCATCTTACAGATCGGCTGGCCGTGCCGCATGATCACGTCTTCGTGCGGATCCACCTCTAGCACGGCCGGGGTGCCCAGAATCTCGCCCTCTTCGCCGTAGCCGAACCCGGGGTCGAAGAAGCCCGCGTAGTGCGAGCGGTACTCTCCGCTCTGGATATCGTAAGCCACCATCTCGACCGCGAAGTTGGGCGGCACGCGCAAGAACTCTTTGGTCACCATGATGTAGAACTCGCCCTGGCGCAGGCACACCTCGCCCCGTTCAGCGTAGACCGGTTCCCAGAACTCTCGGGCGTCGTGCTTGACCCCGTTCGTCAGGTCCAAAATCCGGTCGCTCCCGCGAGCGACGTAGCCCGCGACCTGACCGCTGAGGTCGGCGCTCAACAATACGCCCTTATCCAGATCAGCGGGCAACTTATCACCCCGATGATCGTAGATCAGCCCGATGCGCTGGTGTGTCATATCCAGTTCCAGGTCGGTCAGGCGGTTGTCTCCCACCAAAAAACGCGCCTGGTTCAGGGTCAGCCCCGTCCCCACCCGGATCGACCACGAACGCGGCGTGACCATCACATACAGCCGGCCCTTGTAGCCGTGCGGGATCTTATCAAAACGGGCCAGGCGGTCGACCAGCGTACGAACCCACACGTTGATACGCCCCGTACTGCTCTTGTTGTTGGTGTAAGCGTGAACCTGCTCCGGCAGTTCCAGACTCTCCTGAAGCTCCAGCACGTAGGTGTGGTTCTTCTTGAGCACGGCGCCTTCGGTCAGGTCCAGCGTCTCCAGGCGGTAGTTCTGCACCGCGTCCTCGATCGTCTCGCCCGCGCGGGGCAGAAAGGCGGCGCGAACCAGGTAGCCCCGGTTGCCCAACCGCAGGTCCAGGGAGGCGGGCTGCAGGTTCATGTCCGGAATCGGCTCGTGACAGCTCACGCCCCCATTGGCCATGAAGTCACGAAGAATTTGAGAAGGAACGGCTCCGGTCTGACGCATGGCCGCATGATTTGGAGCCGCCCCCGTGCATCCTGCTTGGGACGGGTTTGAGGGGGAGACGGGTGAGGGCGGAGAGGGATCGTCGCGCCTCGCCCGTAGGGGCTTCGGCGATGGGCAACGAGCGGCTGAGAGACCCCTTCCTATGGACCTGCCCGGTCCTGCTCTGGCTGTTTGGCCTGATGGGGCTGTGGAGCCTGAGCCGAGGAGAGAACTATCCCATCTCGCTGTGCGGACGCCAGGCCGTCGTCGGTCTGCTCGGACTAGCGGCCGCTCTGGGCTGCGCGCGCCTCTCCTGGAACTCAGTTTCCCGGGCGCTGCCCTGGGCCCTTGGAGCCTCCGTGCTCTCGCTGACCGCCGTGTTGCTCGTCGGCACCACCATCAACGGCGCCACCCGCTGGCTACAGTTGGGACCGCTGGGTAGCTTTCAACCCAGCGAACTGGCCAAACTGACCGCCCTCTTGTGGACCGCTCAGCTGACCTGTCGAGCGCGCGATCCCATGGCCGGGTTGGGCCAGGTGCTGGGCATGGTCGCCGTTCTGGCGGGACTGATCTTTCTCCAACCCGACCTCGGCACGGCCCTCGTCCTAGCGGGCACCTGTGTGGTCCTGGCTTTTCTTGGTGGAGCGCCCTGGAAGCCGCTGGCCGCGCTGGGCATCTCGGGCGCGCTGATCCTGCCCTGGTTCCTCGACGAGTACCAGTGGCAGCGGGTGCACATCTTCCTCGCTCCCGAGTCCGACCCCAGCGGCGCCGGCTGGAACCTGGAGCAGTCGAAAATCGCCATCGGCTCGGGCGGGCTGTGGGGCAAAGGCGCCTTTCTCGGCCTTCAGGGGCCGCTGGACTTCTTACCCGAGGCCCACTCGGACTTTATCTTTGCCGTGCTTAACGAAGAGTACGGCTTCCTGGGCTGCCTGCTGGTGACCATCCTCCTGGCCACCGTCGTTGGGCGACTGTTCTGGCACGCCTCGCAGACCACGCATCCGTTACGTCGTCTGGTCCTGATCGGGCTCGGGCTGAACTTCGCCCTGCACGCGCTCCTCAACGCGGGGATGACCGTCGGGGTCGCCCCGGTCACCGGCTCCCCCCTCCCCTTTGTCTCCTTCGGAGGGACCGCGCTGCTGATGAACTTCCTCGCCATCGGACTGGCCGAATCGATCCTGCGCGCCCAGCGCTTCCACTCCTGAGGGCCCGGCAACCCCTCCCCTTTAACTCCCTCGTTCCCCTTCCTGATGCCAGAGGCAGGGTATCGGAGCGGCCGCCCCTAAACTCGAAGCCAACTTTCCAAAGGGAGATTCCATGTCCACCACCACCCCGATCCGCGCCGCTCGCGGCAGCGAAATCTCTTGCCGCTCCTGGCCTCAGGAAGCCGCGCTGCGCATGCTGATGAACAATCTCGACCCCGAGGTCGCCGAAGATCCTGACCGCCTGGTCGTTTATGGCGGTACCGGCAAAGCCGCCCGCGACTGGAACAGCTACCACGCCATCGTCAAGACCCTCAAGGAGTTAGGCGACGACGAAACCCTGCTAGTGCAGTCCGGTAAGCCGGTCGGAGTCATCCGCACCCACGACATGGCGCCCCGCGTGCTCCTGGCTAACTCGAACCTGGTCCCCAACTGGGCCAACTGGGAACACTTCCGTAAACTCGAGCGCGAAGGGCTGATGATGTATGGCCAGATGACCGCCGGGTCCTGGATCTACATCGGGACCCAGGGGATCCTCCAGGGCACCTACGAAACCCTGGCCGAACTCGCCCGACAGCACTACGGCGGCAGCCTCAAAGGGCGCCTCGTACTGACCGGCGGCCTGGGCGGCATGGGCGGCGCTCAGCCGCTGGCCGTGACCATGAACGACGGCGTCTGCATCTGCGTCGAAGTTGACGAAGAGCGCGCCAAGCGTCGCGTGGAGACTCGCTACTGCGACAAGCTGACTTCGTCGCTGGACGAAGCGCTCGCCTGGGCCAAAGAAGCCACGAGCAAAGGCGAACCGCTCTCCATCGGACTGATCGGCAACGCGGCCGACCTCTTCCCCGCCATCCTGAAGCGCGGCGTCGTCCCCGACGCCGTCACCGACCAGACCAGCGCGCACGACATGCTCAACGGCTATGTTCCCAACGGTATGAGCCTTGACGAGGCGAACAAACTGCGCGAAGCCGATCCGGAAAAGTACGAAAAACTGGCCATCGACGCCGCCGGTCAGCAAGTCCAGGCCATGCTCGACTTCCAGAAAGCCGGCTCCATCGTCTTCGACTACGGCAACAACATCCGCGCCATGGCGGTCAAAGCGGGGGTCAAAAACGCCTTCGACTTCCCTGGCTTCGTGCCCGCGTTTATCCGCCCTCAGTTCTGCGAAGGGCGCGGTCCGTTCCGCTGGGTAGCGCTTTCCGGCGACCCCGCCGACATCGCCCGCACCGACCGCGCCGTGTTAGAAACGTTCCCCAACGATGAGGGGCTTCGTCGCTGGATCACCAAAGCGCAGAAGCAGGTCGCCTACCAGGGTCTGCCCGCGCGTATCTGCTGGGTCGGCTACGGAGAACGGCACAAACTGGGCCTGGTCTTCAACGAACTGGTGCGCAAAGGCGAAGTCAGCGCTCCGATCGTGATCGGGCGCGACCATCTAGACTCTGGCTCTGTGGCCTCGCCCAACCGCGAGACCGAAGCGATGAAAGACGGCAGCGACGCGGTCAGCGACTGGCCGCTGCTCAACGCCATGTCCAACGTCGCCTCGGGCGCCCACTGGGTCTCCCTGCATCACGGCGGAGGCGTCGGCATGGGCTTCTCACAGCACTCCGGCATGGTGGTGGTCGCTGACGGCTCGGACAACGCTCGGGCCCGCCTCGAGCGGGTGCTGCTGACCGACCCCGGTCTGGGCGTCATGCGCCACGCCGACGCCGGCTACGACGAAGCCAAGACGGCCGCCCGCGAACGCGGCGTCAACATCCCCCTCCTATAAGAATAAGGCCCCGGGTAGCTCCGGGGCCTTATTCTAGGGCGTCAGCAGCACCGTAGCCTCTTGCTGGGCTAACTGCGTCCGCAGCAACACTAACTGCGCCTGAAGCTGAGCCTGGGAGTAGCCCGGGACCCCCGCCCCCGGCAAAAGCTCTCCGGTCTGGAAATCGACCAGATTGTTCCGTTCCCGACCGTCGCTGGCCAGGTGGTACATCTCATACTGGTCCGGTTCGTCGCCCTGGTCGTCCCAGTAGCGGGTGTATTTCCAGTCGCCCGTACTCAGCATGTGCACGGCGTTCGGCTCGACGCAGGAGCCCGACTTCAGGGGCGCCCCGGAAGCGATCAGAGTATCCACCCGGTCCAGGAAGTCCAAATAGTTCGCCTGATTCGCCTCGTTCGACGGCGTCACCTCATCGGCCGGGCGTGTGGCGTCGTCCGAGGTCGTAAAAACGACTCCCGGCCGGGGTAGTGCCTGGCCCGAAACGAGATAAGGCGCCAGGTTGATCCCCACGAAGTCTCGCACCGGAGACTGCCCGCTGATGCCCGACTTCAGCGCCGCGATCTGCTGGTCGTCGAAGCCCGCCAGCCCCAGCAAGGTCGGGGCGAGGTCGATATGGCTGGTCACCAGGTCGACCTGCCGAGGCGTCTCTTCCGGGTTCAGTAACGGACTGGAGATCACGAACGGCACCCGAGTCGCCTCTTCATACGAAGTAAAAAACTTCTGCACCATCTGGTTGTGAGCCATCATATTGCTACCGTGATCCGAAGTAAAAATCACGATGGTGTTCTCGGCCAGTCCAGCCTGGTCAAACGCCTGCATGATCAGGTCGATCTCGATGTTCACCAAATACTGAAGATACAGATAAAACTGCCCGGTGGCTCGCACCCAGCCCATCTGCAACTCGCTGGAAAGGTTCTGCGTCGGCTGCGGTAGGGTGGCCCGCAAGGGTGGCGGGAAGGCCGCCGCCAGGGCCAACTGCATCTTCCAGGCCGAATCCAGATGACACTCGGGCTTGCCGGTGAGGTCCTCGTTCCAGGTATCCGGCAGCTCGAAGGTGTTCTGCGGGAAACCATCCGGGTTCAGCGCCACCGAGGGACGCGGCTCGGTGCTGCCGGAAACAGGAGCGGTGTTGGAGAGGTCGCCCTGCGGAGGGATCGGCTGCGGATCATCCCGGCCGGTCAGAGGGCTGGTCACCCCCCCCTCGCCCGGTAGGAAGAACGGCGCCGGATAGGCGCCCGTATCGTGAGGATTGGCAAAGGAAGCCACCGCGAACCAGGGCTTCTCGGTCCCCGCCGCCTTCTGGGCGAAGAACCCGCTCACGATGTCGGTGAACTCCGGGTCCCGGTAGGCGCCCAGGCCCGGCACCGAACTGTCCGGGTCGGGCCCGGAACTCTCGTACGAGGCGAACCCCCATGGCTCCAGGTCGTAGGGCGGACGTGAGGTGTTCGAGACGTGCCACTTGCCAAAGTAGTGAGTTTCATACCCGGCCGCGCGAAACCAGTCGCCCACCGTGGGTACGCCTTCGGGATCCAAAAAGTAGATATCGTCCGGCACTTTGAAGGTCCCGTTCACCTGGGTGACCCCGTGCAGCGACGGGTACTGTCCGGTCAGGAAGGTGGTTCGACTCGGGGCGCAGGCTGCCGCTGCGGTGTAGTGACGACGCAGCACCAGGCTGTTGCGACGCAGCCGCATAAAGCCGGAGTACAGGTCGACGAACGGGTTGCCTTCGGAGATCTCGGTCTCGAAGCGCAGGATCTCCTTGACGGCGGGAGTCTCTCCCTCGCCAGGTCCGTAAGAAGCCGGAGGCTGCCGCATCTCGTCGACCAGGACGAGCAAAATATTGGGGCGGCCCGAAGGTCCTACACCGCCCGCCGCTTGCTGCCCCATCGGGACATCGTCGAAGTCCGAACCGCATCCGCTGACGGCCGCGCCGGCCAATGCTGTCCCTGTCGCTTTGAGAAAACCGCGTCGTGAAATCATCGCCGTTGCTTTGCCAGATGTGAGGATTTCCCTAGAGAGTTCATCCCTAAAGCTTTCTCTACGTTCGCCGAAATCCGTGGTGGGAGTGAGAAGTCCGCCAAAACTTTTCACCTCCCGTTCACATGTCCGGGCGCGCCGCCACTTGCCGGTGGCTGCCATCGCCTACCATGCGTTCTTGTTGAGTGATAGCATAGTCGTACCGCCTCTTCGGCGCTGGTTCGAAACGGTCAACCCCCGTATCGCTGCCGAAGACGAGAAGGTACACACCCCGGTGAGGAGACGCTCGCCGGGGTGCCTTTTTTTTGGGGCCAGGTTGGAGGGTGAGAGCGGCCTCGAAAGGAGAAAAGACCTTCGGTTGCTGTGAGGGCCGAAGGTCTTTGAGGACGACGGCGCGCCGAGGCGACGACGTCCGAAGTCTATATGTGAAAGAGACCGGCGTCTCCTTATTTCCCTGGGCGGCGGTGTCCGCTCGCCTCTCGTAAACCTATTATGCGTCGCCCGCCGCCAGGCGAGAGTGTGCATGACGGTACAGTTCCGGCCCCGGGTGGAGGGGCATCCCGAGAGCCGAAGGGAGACTCCCCCGGGATGGGACGATGCGGATAGTTTCGCGCGGACCGCTCCTGGCCGTCTGTTAACAACCTGGCCAAGTTCTCGACCTTCCTGGACCGTATACTGGCCCCAAGATAAAAACAAAAGTTTCCAGGAGAATGTCCATGATTTCGTCCGTCCAGAGCCCCCAGTTCTTCGCCGCCTCGTCCGTCAAGCGCCCCGCCGCCGCCGTCGAAGCCAAAGCCGCCGAAGCTTCCGTCCCTGCCGAAATGGCCGCGGACCTGTCCGACATCTCTTTCTTCAGCTCCCCCGTTGCTGCTAACGCCCTGAACCTGCTGGCCGCCACCTCGGCGCAGGCCGCAGAACTCAAGGGCACCCTGGGCGACCACGTGGAAGGCGAAATCCTCGTTCGCACCAAGCCCGACGGCTTCGCCCTGCAGGGTCAGAGCTCGCTTGCCGCCGACTTCGGCGCCACCATCGTGGGCGAGTTCGACACCAACGCTTCCGGCATCTTCAAGTCCGACGAAGGCCAGTTCTTGCACCTGAAACTGCCCGCCGGCGTCACCGTCGAAGAGGCGATGGCCGCTATGGCCAAGGACGACCGCGTCGCTTTCGCCGTGCCGAACCACAAATACGAACTGCCCGAAGCGATCGACGAGCCCGGGACCTTCACTGCCTCTCCCAACGACCTGAACAAGGAACTCTACGGATTGCACAACACCGGCCAGACCGGTGGTAAGGTCGACGCCGACATCGATGCTCCCGAAGCCTGGAACATCCACACCGGCCGCAACCAGGCTCAGGGTGGACCGCTGGTCGCCATCATCGACACCGGCATCGACTACAACCACAGCGACCTCAAGGCCAACCTCTGGACCAACCCGGGCGAAATCCCCGGCAACGGCATCGACGATGACGGCAACGGCGTGATCGACGACGTGCACGGCTACAACGCTTTCGACAACAACGGCAACGTGATGGACAAGCAGGGGCACGGCACGCACGTGGCCGGAACCGTCGGCGCTGTTGGCAACAACGGTGAGGGCGTGACCGGAGTGATGCAGAACTCGAACATGATGGCCATCAAAATCTTCGGAGACAGCGGCACCACCGCTGCCGCCATCGTGCGCGGTATCCAGTACGGCTCGAAGATGGGCGCTCGCGTCGCCAACAACTCCTGGGGCGGCGGAGCTTACTCCGAAGCGATCAAGGAAGCGTTCGCCCAGTCGCCCACCCTGCACATGCTCAGCGCCGGTAACAACGGCATCGACAACGACCCGGCCGACCGCTTCCCTGGCGACTACGACCTGCCCAACTTCGTCCGCGTGGCCGCCACCGACCACAACGACCAGCTGGCTTCGTTCTCGAACTACGCCAAGCTGACCGTCGAGCTCGCGGCTCCTGGCGTGAAGACCCTCTCCACCATTCCCGGCGGAGGCTACGGCGCCAAGAGCGGCACCTCGATGGCTACCCCTCACGTGACCGGCGCCGCCGGCCTGATCGCCTCGCACTACCCCGAAATCACCAACGCCGAACTGAAAGAGCGTTTGATGAGCGGTGTCGAGCAGGTGCCCAGCCTGAAGGACAAGACCATCACCGGTGGACGCCTCAACGTGTTCAACTCCATCCAGCCCAAGGCCGAAGAAGCCCAGGCCTAACTCGCCCAGACTCTCGGATCGAAAAGACCGGCTCCTCCCGCGAGGGCCGGTCTTTTTTGTCCGAGGGGACTGGTCGGAGGGGAGAGACGAGCCGGCAAGCCCGAGCTTAGCTCGCAGCCAGCCCCGCCGCGTCGGCGATCAGCTTCTCGAAGCGGGCCTTCATCTCCGAACCCAACTGAGGGTTCTCGCTGAGGAACTTCTGAGCCTGAGCAGTTACGAAGGCAGGGTTGCGAGCCTGGCGGGCGATCCGCTTCGGGTCGCCCGACTCTCGAGCCGCCACCACGTGTCCCAGGGTGCCCTGCAAGTTGTCCAAAGTGTTGATCTGGAAACTGCGATCTTTGAGCGAAGTAGCGAGCGTCTTCAACCGGTCGGCCGAAGCGCCGCTGTCCCAATTGTCGTAGAGCAGATTTCCGATATCCAGGGAGAGGAACGGCCCTCGGAACCTCCAACAGTGCGGGAGCAGCCCTTCGAGCCCCGCTCCAGGCCAGACTGTCGGTGACGACTCCGTCTGGACCAGCCTCGAGCTCTGACAGCGCTACACGAGCAGGCGCGGCTCGGCCGGCCATCTTAGCGACGGGCGACAAACTCGAATGGGAGTTAAGGGAGGACAACATCATCGGCGACCTGAGGAATCTTCCCGATGCCGATCGAGAGTCCTCTGCCAACCTCCGCCCGCACAAGCTAGAAACACAACGCCAGATTGCCGCGCAGCCGTTCGGCCTGGCTCTGGAAATACTCCGTCCCGTTCAGCGCCAGCAACTGCGTTGCCACCTCCGCGCAGCGCCACCGCTCGCCTCCGCGGGCCGTCCCAGTTGAGCAAGATCTGAGCGTAGTCGCCGTAATACATCTCGAACAGATCCGGTTCGAGGGCACTGAGCAGGCTCAACACCATCTGCTCGTTGGGGCGCAAGCCCAGCGCCAGCGCGGCGGCCAACTCGGCCGAGAAGCGCGACCTCAGATGGAGCAGCGCCTCCCCGCTCCCCCAGAAAAACCCTCCCGCCATCCGGCCTCGCTCGTAGCAGTAGAACTCGGCTCTATCTTCCACCTCGGACGGGGCCACTGGCATCATCTCTAACATCGCAATCTTCTCCGAGGGCCCCGGAGGCGTGAGGGGCGGCACGGCCACGTGGGCGACGGCAAAGTCCAGCCAGGCAAAGTGTTCGGTACCGAAAGGGTTGCTCTCGATTGCCTCGGCGACCATGTCGAACTTGCTCCACATCAGAACCTGAAACCAGGGCGTCTCTTTGACCACCGAGTCGACGTTGACCGCCATCCGAAACCGGGGCAGCAGCGGCACCAGCGCCGCCAGGTCGAACTCGTCGAGAGGCCGCACGACGACCCGCGTCAGCGCCTCGAGTCCCAGCCGCCGCCTCGCCTCCCAACACGGCTCCTCGAACTCGGGGTCCACGAACAGCACCAGCGGCACCGGCAAGGAGAGAAGATAGGCGCCATGCTGGAGTAGCACTTCCGGCGACCGCCGCACCGTCCCATCGCGACGCACGAGGTTGTAAACCGCGCTGACAAAAGTCTGCTCCCTCACACCCCACCCTTTGCCATCCAACCTCCAAGCGCTTCCGACCGACAAACCCCCAGCGGGGACGTGGCAAACTTCGCATGGGCAATCGGCACAACCCTCCCGAGATTCCCCCAGGGAACGAACAAACTTTCGTTTCCCCAGAGGAGTTCGGCGACGCTACGCTCGATGCAGGCGTCCCCTGGAAGATGAGCTAATCTTCAAAGTGTGAACCGCGAGGATGAAGAGAACGAGTGCCTCCAGACCCTGAGGCGAGACGCCTGGGTAGAGTCGGCGGCAGCGACCCTCGACGAGGCGCGAGAAGTGTGGGAGGGCGTCCTCAGCCACTTCCCGACCGACGCCGTGAGCCTGAACAACCTTGCTGTCGTTCACTTCCATCGTAACGATATGGTCCGATCGGCGAACCTGCTCGGCGAAAGCGTCAACGCCGCCTCGGGTCACGGCTTCCTATGGGCAAGTCTGGGCTGGGTCTACTGGCATCTAGGCCGCGAGGAGGGATGTCGCCATGCCTTCCGGGCCGCTATAGCCGAAGCCCCAATGTTCAGCGACTACGGACTGGAAGAGTCTGACCTCACCGCAGTCTGGGATAATCGCTGTCGGGAACTGGACCCTGCTCTGCTAGGCCGGCCGAACGTGAATCTGCTCAGACAGAGCCGAGCGCGTGGCCACGGAGCGCTCACTTTGCGTGACCCATCTCCATGGCGACGCGAACGAGGAGACCGCCCCGACCTCACTCTACCTCGACTGCTCACTCGACTCCCCCTATTCACGCCAGGCGGCCCGGATAGCGCCGGCGCCTTGTCAGGCCTCCAACCGCCGCTCCCGGGACCAGGCACTCGGTCCTCGGAGCCTCTTCCGGACGGACCCCTCGGTTGGAGAGGCTCGGCCAGCACCGCCTGGGGCCTCAGCCAACGATCTCCAGATGGGCGCAAAAGCGACTGACAACCTTCTGCTGGGTCAAGAACAGTCGGTACGCCTCCTCCGGCGGAGGTTGACGCGGCTCATGACCGTGCCGAAGAAAAATGTGGGTGAGTGCGGTCAGATTCAACCTCTCTGTGCCGCCGAACCGCGGACCTGGCAAGTGCAGGTTGTACAGAGCAGCCGGAAAATGCCGCTGCACGACCTGACGGATGGCGGCCTCGACGTGTGGAGCCACCCTGGCGTCCGCCCTTGCCATCTCGTCAGCAAGGATCCCCAGACATTGAGCCGAGAAGACCTCGCGCACCAGCCGCTTCATCGAATACTGCCACCACATTAGACCGCTAACATGTCGGAGCTGTTCTGTCAGCATCGGCCCGCTCTCCAGCACCGCGGCGTAAGTCGCGAAAGCTTTCAGCATCGACATTCTGGCCGGGTTGGAGGGGGAGGCGGCGTAGAAGGCGTCTATCTCGTCCCCAGACACGTCGAGGTCAGCCGGGTCCAGCGCTGATGAGATGGTTCTCGGCTCCCGGACCTCCGTGACAACCCATTCTACGAAAGCATCGAGGTCACGGTTGTCCACCAACCCGTGAGCGATGTCCGGACCCAGTTCCAGCCGCCGGAACTTATCGCGACTTTCCGTCCTTTCCAGCACGAAGTAGCGAGGATGACGATCGTCAAACATCGCTAGCCGCGAGTCGGGCGCACGGAGGACAGAGGCGATGTACAGGGCCTCCGGGCTCGCTACCGCGACCGGCATCTCGACGACGAGGAGAACGACCCCATCACTTTCGACCACTCTTCCCCGCAGCCCGTCGCTGCTCTCGTCGCCCAGGCTCTCCCATATCTCGCGAAGGAGATCCTGGAGCGCCACCTCTCCCCCTTTGGGTAGCCGATCCGGGGAGTATCCCAGCATCTCCTGGCGGAGACGCTGGTGCGAATACTGGTGGTGCTGAGAGCGAAATCGCGAAGCGATGGTCCGCCGTCGGACCGGAGGACGCGAAACGATCTGTCGCACCATCTGCTCGGAGGCCGGCGACGGTCGGATGGGCCGAAACTCGCTCATTCCCAACCACTTCGCCATCACCCCGCCCGCCCCTTGGTCAGCCAACCGGGCAGAGGGGAGCGGCCGGCCAGGAGCGCTCGAGCGAAGCAAGAACTGCCGTGTTCGCCGGAAGCCGTAGACCTGACCCGGCGCCGAGAGGAAGACCGCATGAGCAAGCCCCGTCCCGACGAAATAGAAGAGCGATGCGCGCGTCTGCTGGAAGACGGCCGGCAGGTCACCACCCGTATCGAGCAGCTGCTGCAGACCCCTGGCCAAAGGGAAGCGGACGGTTTCGACGCCGCTCTAGAGCGACTACGACGCGAGCAAGAGAAGATCCACGCCCAACTCGAGCAGGTCTTGCAGCAAATGCAGGAGCGCGATGGAGTCAGCTGAGGCGAAGGTACGGAGCATCCGCTAATCGGCCGTGTTGAAGCCACCCCTCGCGTCGTTGCGAAAGGCCCTCAGCTTTGCGAAGCATCGTGGCTTGCAAGGCGTTCCAGGGTGGCCTGACTGATCACGAGACGATCCATCACATCTTTGCAGACATCGTCCGTCTTCCCCTCGCTGTCCGTGGTTCGGGTCGTCTCCTTGAGAGTCAGCAGATGGAACGCCTTGCACTGACCGCATGATTCCGCCGACAGCTCGGCGAAAACGGTAGAGCCTTCGGGGACGGGCTTCAGCCGATCGAGCACGTCCAGCCGCTCGAGCTCCAGCTCGGACTGGAGCTCCCGGTAGCTCTCCGGCGCCTGGAAGACCCTCAACGTAACCCCTGGATCGAGCCACTGCTGGCACCTCTCGCAGAAAGCGTTGCCCGTCATGAAAAAGTAGGTGGCGGCCAGCGCGCTGACCAGGATCAGAAACCCCTCCATCAGCCAGAATCCGTAGAGCGCCGACTCGGTCGGAGTGCTGCCGAAAATGCTCCACACCCCGGCCTTCGCCAACGCCTGAGCCGCCGCGAGCACATCGGCCGGCGCGGTAAGAAAGACCTGCTGGTCGCTCACGGCAAAGATCCAGACAATCCAGGCGCCGTAGATTCCCGCCAAAGCCATCACCAAAGTCAGGAGAAGAGCGAGCGGGGTGTTGCGCACCTTTCCGACCTGAAGTCCGATAGCCACAGAACCGCCCAAGAGGAACCCGTAGATCACGACGGCCATCACCGAAATGTAGACGAACGGGTTCCAGTCCATCACGTACCCGTAGATCCAGCTGAGCAGGAAGGCACCGAACAGCCCGATCAGCAGCGTTCCCACAGCACCAATGGGAGAAAATTTTCCAGAGTGACGATAGTACTTTCCAGGCATGACCGTACTTTCTAAAGGAGAGTTCTTGACGAAACGTTCGCTGTTCTCTCCGAAGATCTTGCGCACCTATACTACGGGGGAGGCGGAGACGTCGGCACGAAGCCGTCTCGGTGAGCAAATCTCAGAGGCGGAGTGTAGCGCGGTGGAGGGAGACGGTCATGGCGATCGACCATCACGCCGTCCCCAAGGACGCTGGCACGGGAGAAGCCACTGGCACCTTCGCGCGCTGGCTGGCCCAGCGCATCCAACACGCTCCAACACCGGAAGAGCGCTACCGCGCCGCCTGCCTCTCCTGGACCGCCAGACGACCCCGCCTGACCAACGCTCTGCTCGGCCGAGTCCGCGACCGGAACGAACATCACTTGATCCGGGGCGTCTGCTTAGAGAACCTGGCATCGAGCGCCGCCTGGCATCACCCGAAAAGCCGCCTCGACCGCAAAGTCCACCGGACCATCCTCGAGAGCCTCGAAGACCCTCTCCCCAACGTCCGTTTCTGGGCCTGCTACGCCGCTGGCACCCTGCGCCTACAGGCCGCCCGCTCCAGACTCGACAAACTGAGCCACGACGAAGGCCTGGGCGACATGGGGTGGAGCGTCGCCTACGAAGCCGAGCAAGCGCTCGAGAACATCCGCACAGGGAACGGATGGAACGACGACCGCATTCCCGGAGAGAACCCCTACCCTCCTCTGGACGCCCCGTGACAGAAGAGAGAGCGAACGTCCGAAAGCCTGGCAGGGAGAAGCGTGGGACGCCTCCGCCACCGCCAACACATCTCTGAACTCCTTGCGCTCCTGTAGACAACCCAACCTCCCAGCGTCGAGGTGAACGCCTACTGTGGGAACCGGAGCCCAGCCTCACAGCGCGATTAGAGGCTTACGTCCGCTTCGTGACGGGTGTCACTGAGAGGAACCCCGCTCGATCTGCATAGTCGTTCAATGAACTTCTGCAGTCTGGTCCATCCGTCGCGCCCAACAATTTCCTTGGTAACCTCCACCCGCCGACCGACCATTGAGGGGCGGCCATCCAGCCAAAGCAGTACCGACAGCTTCGTTCAAACTAGCCCCCTGGAGGGCGCTGAGCAGATGAAACTGTTGAAGGAATTCGCTCGGCGTTCAAGGGAGCGCCGCAGTCCGTCAACGCCTCTCCAACGCTCCCCTAGCTCCGAGAAATATCTGGGCCTACCGAAAAAACTCGTCCCCTTTCTTGACCTTGAGCCGATGAGAAGGAAGGAGTTCGACGAGGCGATGAAGTTGCTGCAATTTACCCGTATTGGAAAGCAGTCTGCTGACGTGAGAATTCGCGACCTTCTCTCTGACGAGAAATACTCAGTTCTGGTTGGGACACCTCAGCCGGGGTCACCCCGCGCCTATGTGAATCGAGCCGACAAAAAAATCTGTCTTCGAAAGAACGAGGCTCCAGGGGAACGTGCCAAGAGCCTGTGTCACGAATACCTACACCATGCTGCTGCTTCTGGTGCAGAGTTCGTCCCGGTTGAACTCAGAGGAGAGTTTCCGAGAGGCAGCGAGAAATACTTCCGGCAGCACGCGTGGATTTGGGGAGAGAGCGCCAAAATTCATCGGCAGTTAGAAAGAACTGGGGGAGCTACCGCGATGGGTTTTGGTCAGAGCGACTTTTTCGAGAAAATGGCGAAACACTACGAGACCCACTCCTTTGAGGAGTTTGTGAAGTACGTCAAGGACCAAGGACTTGACCTCTACTAGAGCCACGGCGGTAGGGCTACTGGTCTCTCTATTTCTCCTCGGACTTCCCGTCCACGCGGAAGCACCTCGAGGATTTTCGCTCCAAGGAGTTTGGCCCGGCATGTCCGTGTCCGAATTGCTCGAAAAGCTTGGAGAGCCAACTCGAAAAGAACGGGCCACCCTAAATTTTCCCACGAAAAACCTCAGAGTCACGCCAGACTTCTCGACTCGGACGCGCGTCAGCGACGTCACAGGAGAGACAGACCTGGCTTTCGGGGACAAAATACTGGCCAGGATAGGGCAGACGCCAGAAGAGATTCACGCCGTTCTAGGATCGCCCGATGAAGCGCTAGAGAGCACGCTCTCTGATCTCGAAACGAGAGCGCGAGTCGAGACCTACTCTCGTTTCCAGCTTACCGTCTATTACCGTTACTCCCCGCAACATCGCAACTTTGGCGTCGTGATGTTCAGCCTTACAAACTCCGAGATGGACGACTATCTCAACGAGGATCCCACCGAGAGGTGACAGGTTCTACAACGGCTGAGTCAGCACGATCATATTCTGGTCCGGGTCGCGCAGAATCAGCAGGGAGAAACTGTCGGCGGGCTCTACCTCTCCCACCTCCAACCCCTCCCCCTTCAGTCGCGACCTCTCCCCTTCCAGGTCCTCCAACACCACCGTCATATGGCTGTGCCCGGCGTGCTCCGGAGCCCGAAAAAGCTGAAGACCCGCCGACGGTCCATGGTACCACTCCACCAGTCCGTCCATCGGAGCCGCATCCGGTTGCCGGTCGAAAAGCTTAGCAAACCACACCTTGCTCCGCTCCAGGTCCGAGCAGCAGACGTGCGCATACAGTCGCTGAATATTCATACAGTAGGATTCCACCCACTGAGGTTGCAGAAACGACAACTGGGTGAAGGAGAACAAGCGTCGCCGCGAACCTCGAAACCATGGACACTCCCGCACAGCCTCGCTCCCTCCTCCAACGTATGGGCCCCGGCATGCTGGTCGCCGCCACAGGGGTTGGAGCCGGAGACCTGGTCACCGCCTCCCTGGCGGGGGGAGATCTGGGCTCGGCCGTCCTCTGGGCCGCCTGGGTCGGAGCGTTCCTGAAGTGGCTCCTCAACGAAGGCCTCGCCCGATGGCAACTCGCCACCGGCACCACCCTGTTGGAGGGTTGGAGGCAGCATCTCGGCCGCCCCATCGGCTGGTTCTTCCTGATCTACCTGGCGCTCTGGACCATCGCCGTTGGAGGCTCGCTGATCAAAGGCTGCGCCGTCGCCGGAGCCGCCCTTTCCGGAACCGGGCCGGACTCGCTTTTCTGGTGGGGCGCCGCCCACTCCATGGTCGGCCTGGCGCTGGTGATGTGGGGCCGCTTCGCCCTGTTCGAGACGCTGATGTCCGTCTGCATCGGAACGATGTTCGTGGCCGTGATGGGCGCCGCCGCCAAGGTAGGAGACTTCGATTCGGCCGACCTCTGGCGGGGCGTCTTCCTTCCCTCCATTCCGGACGGGGGCCTGGGCTGGACTCTGGGTGTGATGGGAGGGGTTGGAGGCACCGTCACACTGCTTTCCTACGGCTACTGGATCAGGGAGCAGGGGCGCACCGAGCCCGCCGATCTGCACAGCTGTAAAGTCGACCTGGCAGCCGGCTACACCATGACTGCCCTCTTTGGAATGGCCATGATCGTGATCGGCACCCAACTGCCGCCGCAAGGGAAAGGCGACGGCGTGGCCGTCCACATCGCCGAACTGCTGGGGTCCCAGATTTCGCCCGTGCTGGGCTGGCTGTTCCTGGTCGGCTTCTGGGCCGCCGTGTTCAGCAGCCTGCTCGGGGTCTGGCAAGGCGTCCCCTACCTTTTTGCCGACTTCTGGCGCCTGCAGAAAGGCCAACCGCTCCCCGAAGAGGGCCTCGCCGTCACCCGTTCCTACCGCGGCTATCTGATCTTTCTGAGCTTCGCGCCGCTAGCGGTACAGAGCCTGTCGCTGGGTCAGATCGCCTGGATCTACGCCGTCCTGGGCAGCCTGTTCATGCCGTTCCTGGCCTTCACGCTGCTCTACCTCAACGGCTGGGTCCAGCGCAAACACGAGATGGCCAGCCCCTGGTGGATCAACCTCGGCCTGCTAGCCACCCTCCTCTTCTTCTCCTACCAGGGCATCCTGGAGTTGCTCGGCTAACCCGCTGCACGAACCGCGAGTCCCCACTGGGGAACGAAACTCTGTTCGCCTCTATCCACGGCGAGATTCATCAATGCTGTTCACATTTTCCACCGTCGCGGAGGCGTGGTCCCTGAACCAGTCCACTCGGCCGCGATAACCTCGAGCCATGCCTTATCAGTGGTCCGTCGAATCCCGTTTCCCCCTCCAACCGCTCCAGGACCGGTGGAGCCAGCGACATAAAGCGGTTCGGGCCGACCTCGAGGCGAACGCCGAAGCGATGAAAGCGCTGGACGGAAGCCCGCTCGACCTGGCGCCCGAGGATGGACTGGTCCAGCTAGACCAGCGCAGCGAACTCACCGCTACAACCCTGTCCGAACAGCCGTGGGAGAAGGGAACGCTCCGCTACAACCCTGCCAGCGGACGGGTCGATGCCATAGACCTGAGGAGCGGAGACGCCCGCATCGCCCTGGAGCGGGAGCAGAAGTTCCTGCGCCGAGAAACCACCACCGTCACCTGGGAGAGGACTCAGCCGCGCGCTCCGCTGTCGGCCGAGGAGTACCGGGTCCGACGAGAGCAGCCTCAGCGCCCTGACACCTTGCTGGGCCAGGACTTCCCCGCCCCCAGCCCCTATCGACCCACCGGCCAGCGCGTGGAATTCACCCAGAAGCAAGGTCGACCCGAGGTCGAAGCCGTCGTCTCCGACTGGCTGTTCTGCTTCCCGCTCGGCTCTTGATGTAGCTAGGAGTAAGTCGTGTCGGAACGCCGCACCACTCTGAGAACAAGGATCAGCTTCTCACCCTTTTCTCTGGTGAACACGACACGCCATTTTCCAACTCTGAGACGCCAGATTCCGTTCTGGGCCTTAAGCTCTTTGAGGTCTCCCTGCGGAGGCTCTTCGAGCAGCCGCTCGATAGCCGTAAATATGTCGGCCCTGACCTTTTGGGGTAAGCTGTCGATATCCCTGACGGCCCGACTGCTGTAATCTACGGACCAGCTAGGCAAGCCCCTGCCTTTGCTTCATCGCTTGATGAGAGAGCCTCTCACCTCGACCGGACTCGTTGCGCGCCTCTTCCAGCGAGGCCAGCAAAGATTCAGGATACTCTTCATCATCCTCGGGAGCGTCCTCGAGCGCTCTTTCCATGGCGTCCACATTCGAGCGAACAATGAGAAAGTCGAGGAAGGCCTGAACCGTCGGGATTTCGCTATCAGGAATCCTGTTAACGAGCTTGTGAAGGTCGGTTCTATCCATTTGGGGGTTTTAGGCGTGCTCCATCAGCTTTCCTGGCCCCTAACCTGCTTCAAGCCCCCGAAACCAGCCTATCCGGCCTGGCGCAGGACTTTCTCCATCGGGCGGCCTTTGGCCAACTCATCGACCAGTTTGTCGAGGTAGCGGATCTCGCGCATCGTGTCTTCCTCGATAGTCTCGATCTGCACACCGCAGATCTTTCCCTTGATCTCCGAGCGAGCCGGGTTCATCGCGGGCGCCTGGGCGAAGAAGGTCTCGAAGTCCGTCCCCTCCGCCAGCACCTTCTGCAGCCCGTCCGCGTCGTAACCGGTCAGCCACCGGATCACCTGGTCGACCTCCGCCTTCGTCCGCCCCTTCTTCTCCGCCTTGGCGATGTAGGCCGGGTAGACGCTGCCGAAGCTCATCGTGAAAATCTTGTGCTTTGCCATAGCGTCGCCTTTCTTCCCCAAAGCAAAGACGCCTATCCCCGGGTGAGGGACAGGCGTCTTTACTAAACTTACGGCAAGTCTCGCCGCGTCAAAATCTGATTAGCCGTTCGAGGAGAGCCAGTCGTCGACGTGTCTCTTGGCATCGTCTTTGGCGTAGCCGTACTTCTCCTGAAGCTTGCCTTCGAGCTTGTCGCGGTTGCCCGCCACCTGCTCGAGGTCATCGTCCGTCAGATCGCCCCACTTGGCGCGGACGGTGCCCTTGAACTGTTTCCATTTGCCTTCAAAAATATCGCTGTTCATAACTACCTCGCTTTCTGTAGCGAACTCTATCGCCACCCGACGGGGGCGCCCCCATCTCTGCGACCCTCCGGGGGACATACTTCCGGGTGCAGAAGGCGCGACGACAGACTCGGAGCGAAGGCAAAGGCCGATCCGTCCACCCCCTAGAAGAGGCTGCCGAAGACCGTCGATATAGCGGAAGACGAACCTATGGGAGAAGAGATATGAGCACGTATATGAGCATGGAGAACCTGGACTGGATGCTGTTCGAGGTGTTCCGTCTCGAGCAGTTGCTGGAGGCGCCTCGCTTCCAGGACCACGACGTCTCCTCGCTGCGCCAGATCTTGGACAGCGTAAAAAAGTTTGCCGACAGCGACCTCTACCCGGTCTTCCGCGCCATGGACGCCGACCCGGCCCGTATGATCGACGGCAAAGTCATCGTCCACCCCGCCGTCGCCACCATGCTGGCCCGAGCCAGCGACCTGGGGCTAGTTGCCTCTTACCTCGATTATGACGACGGTGGGATGCAGCTGCCGTTCACCATCTACCAGGCGCTGAACTTCGTGGCCGACACCGCCAACAACAACATGACCGGCTACACCGGTCTGACCTCGGGCGCCTGCGGGCTACTGGCCTCCTTCGGCAGTCCCGAGCTGAAAGAGGGCTACCTGGCCAAGATGCTCTCGAACGAGTGGGCGGGCACCATGGCGCTGACCGAGCCGCAGGCCGGCAGTTCGCTGTCCGACGTGGTCACCGAAGCGATCCCACGCGAGGACGGCAGCTACAGCATCAGCGGTCAGAAGATCTGGATCTCGGGTGGAGATCACCAGTTTGCCGATAACTTCATCCACTTTACCCTGGTCCGGGTGCCTGGTGGAGGCCCCGGCACCAAGGGGATCTCGCTGATGCTGATCCCCAAATTCCGACCCGAGAACGGCGAACTCGTCCCCAACGACGTCACCACCGTGGGCGACTTCCAGAAGATGGGGCAGCGCGGTTACACCACCACCCACCTGGTGTTCGGAGAAGGTGGAGACTGCCGCGGCTGGCTGGTGGGCACGCTGCATCGCGGCCTCGAGCACATGTTCTACATGATGAATGGCGCGCGCATCCACGTGGGACGCAGCGGCACCGCCATCGCCACCGCCGCGTATTACGCCTCGCGCCAGTTCGCCTTAGAGCGCCCCCAAGGGCGTCGGCTGCAGGCTGGTGGAGTGAAAAACGTCAGCGAAGAGCAGACGCTGATCATCAACCACCCCGACGTGCGCCGTATGCTGCTGACCCAGAAGGCGATTGCCGAAGGCTCGCTGGCGCTGATCCTGCAGGCCTCCATCTACGCCGACCGCGAGCGCACTTCCGAAGGCGAAGAAGCCGCCCGCTACCACGACCTGCTCGAGGTGCTCACTCCCATCGTCAAGACCTACCCAGCCGAGGCCGGACGCCGCGCCGTGGACCAGGGGCTACAGGTGCTGGGTGGAGCCGGCTTCTGCGACGAGTACGTCCTACAGCAGTATTACCGTGACATCCGCATCATGGCGATCTACGAAGGCACCACCGGGATCCAGTCGCTGGACCTGCTCGGTCGCAAGGTGTTTATGAATAAGGGCGCCTCGCTGAAGTTCTTGCTGGGCGAGATTCAAGCCACCATCGTCGAAGCGGCGGCCGTCGAAGAGCTCGCCCCCTACGCCCAGCAGTTGGGCGAGCAACTGGCGCTGAACCAGCAAGTGCTGGGCCATCTGTTCCCGCTGGCCGCCCAGGGCGAATTCGAGAAGATGCTCTCCGATGCCACCCTGTACATGGAGTTCATGTCCAACCTGGTGCTCGGCTGGCAGTGGCTGAAACTGGGCCACGCGGCCGCCTCGGGCGAACGCGACTTTCACCGGGCCAAACTGCACACCATGAAGTTTTTCTACCAGTATGAACTCAGTAGGAACGCCTCGCTGGCGGCCATCATCATGCAGCCGCAGCGCCTGACTCTGGTGGGAGAGGTTGAGGTCCTGGACTAGGGGCTTTGAGGCATGAGGCCTACCACTTGCAGGGCGAGTAGTCTTTGAGGAAGATGCCGAACATCGGCTTCTCCGGGTTCTGTACGCCCACCGCGATCGGGTGATAGATGCGGGCCATCCCGTCGATGATGTCGAGCGGAGCGAAGAAGCCCAGCTCCTCCTGTTTACGCAGCCGCTTGGCGGTGGGGTTCTCGTCGGTCACCCAGCCGGTGTCGACAGCCGTCATGTAGATGCCGTCTTTGGCGTAGCCCGCCGCCGAGGTGTGCGTCATCATGTTCAGCGCCGCTTTGGCCATGTTGGTGTGCGGGTGATAGATCGTCTTGTGACGCGAGAACTGCCCTTCCATCGCCGACACGTTCACAATGAAGCGCCGCTCGAACGGCGAGCGCATCATCAGCGGCTTCAGCTTGGCGTTCAGTAGTGCCGGCGCTATCGAGTTGACCAGCGTCACCTCTAACATCTCCCTGGCGCTGACATCTTCGAGCGGCAGCAGCCAGCTGTTGGTGTCGCGAGAGTCGACTCGCTCCTCCCGGTCGTGCAGTTCATCGAGGGGAAGAAGATCCACCTGCGGGCCTTCGCTGGACCCTCCACCCGACAGCAGGGTGGCGGCATCTAAAGCCACGGTGGAGGGGGAAGGTTGGAGGACGCGCGCGCTCGCGGCTCGCGACAGCGTGTGCTGAGGGTTGGCCTCTTGCAGCACCAGCTTGGCGTAGAACCCCTGCGGACGCTGGATGGTCTGGGCGGCGTTGTGAACCAGGATATCGATCGACGGCTCCTGAGCCAGCAGCTTTTCCGCGAACGCTTCCACCGAGGGGATGTCGCGCAAGTCCAGACCGTAGACGTGCAGGCGATCGAACCACTCCTTCGAGTCCGGCTCGGCTTCGAGTCTTCGAGCCGCAGCCGCCGGGAAGCGGGTGATCACGATGACCTTGGCGCCGTCCCGCAGCAACCGCAGCACTAGCTGGTGACCGATCTTCACGCGCCCCCCGGTGACCAGCGCGACCCGACCGGTCAGGTCGGCGTGAAGGCTGCGCATAGCGTAGTTGAACGCCGCACACTGAGGGCACAGGTAGTGGTAGAAGTGGTGGACCTCGGTGTAGTCCGTCTTGCAGACGTAGCAGTTCTCGGGCTCGTTGAGGTGGCGCCCGGTCGGAGCCGGCAGCGCCACCAGTTCATCCCGGTCCCGCTGCTCCTTGACCAGAGCGGTGGTGGCCAGCAGCGCCCGGTCTTCGTCGCGCCGCTGCTGTTTGGCCGCAACGCGATGCTCGCGCTTGCCCCGACTACCCTCGCGATACAGCTTGGCGATCAGGCTGCGCAGGCGGTCGTTGGGCTCCATCGTGCGATAGGTCTCGGTCAGGCGCTGCAGCAACTCGATGCAGCTCTCCAGCTCTTCAGGGGTCAGGGGTTTCACGCGCAGCCTATTCCGAGCCGGACCCAGGAACCCTTTGGTGCTCCTATGGACACCACGGTGTCCAATCCAAGCACCAAAAACTCCCCCAGCTCGGCCTGCCACCTTCGGTGCTCCATTTGGACACCGTGGTGTCCAATCCGAGCACCGAAAGCCTCGACGAGTGAGACCTCCAACTCCTCCCCCTCCCCCCTCAAACCTTCCGTCCGAACCGGACCACCGCCAGCGACAGTAGCAGCCCGAGGATCAGCAGCATCGGCAGGATGAACTGCCAGAGGTACTCACTTCCGCTTGATGTCCCACTGGCTGCAAGACCCGCCGCCAAGCCAGACCCTGGCCCCGTGAATCAAGCGATTCACAGCTCCGCACTCCTCCACGGACTAGCAGCAATCATCTATGCCGACATGAAACATTCGACCCTTATCAGTTCTTGTTAGCCGAGGTATCTTACAGGCAGAGGTTCACTCCCTGAACCCTTGGCGGATGGGGGGGGGCGGGGGGGGGGGGGGGGGGGGGGGGGGGGGGGGGGGGGGGGG
>JAEXNA010000217.1 GCA_023447635.1 Vulcanimicrobiota bacterium
ACCCGCGCGATCGTCGGGTCGAGTCGGAGAAACTGCGTTGGTCTTTAGCGCTTTTCGATCAGGTAGGTGCGACCTTCCCACTCCAGGGTGGATACGTCGGCCGGGCGGACATCCTGAATGATGTACACGGTCTTCGCACCGTCAGCCGGCGTGGACGTGTGATAGAAGCGCTGGAAGCCGTACACCGGGGTGTAGTCAGCGACCACCTGCTGGCCGACGGCCAGGGAGTTGGTGGGAACCAGAGCGCCGTTCACCATAAACTTGGCGGTCTCGACGGGCACGCGAGCGACCGTGGTGTCCTCCATGGTGATGTAGACATCGCCATCTGCGATCTGGTAGACGGTGCCGCGCAGGGTGTCGGCGGATGCGGGGAGGGCCAGGGCGGTGATGGCCGCCAGCCCGATCATGGTACGTTTGAAGTTCATTTCGTTACCTCCTGAGCGCACTCTAGAGGAAGCTGCAGGCCGCGACAGGTTCCGTGCGGAGCCAACCGCGCTATACGTTCGGAGGGGGTACCACGGGGGGCCGGAACTCCCGAAGATCAATATGGTTAGAAAACCGTCGGTATACTACCAGGAGTTTTGGCGCGGAAATTCAATTCACGAAGCGCTGCAGCCCCACAGGTGTTGACAGGACCCGGGCCGGACAGGTAGCTTGTCTGGCCCGCGAATTTCAGTAAAAGGCAAAAACGACGGCTCGGCCCTCTCTAAGGAACAGCCAGGCGTCGACCAAGGAGAAAAAAGTTATGGCTAGCGATTCGGCCACCTCAGACATCAGCATGGTCCGAAATATCGGAATTTCGGCTCACATCGACTCGGGTAAGACCACTCTTTCCGAGCGCATCCTGTTCTATACGGGTAAGATCCACAAGATCGAAGAGGTCCGTGGTAAGTCTGGAGTGGGCGCCAAGATGGACTCGATGGACCTCGAGCGCGAGAAGGGCATCACCATCCAGTCCGCCGCCACCTACTGCACCTGGGGCGATTACAACATCAACCTGATCGACACCCCTGGACACGTGGACTTCACCGTCGAAGTAGAACGCGCCCTGCGCGTGCTCGACGGCGCCGTCCTGGTGCTGTGCGCCGTTGCCGGCGTGCAGTCGCAGTCGATCACCGTGGACCGTCAGATGAAGCGTTACGGCGTTCCCAAGCTGGCCTTCGTCAACAAGATGGACCGCGCTGGCGCCAACCCGTTCCGCGTGGTCGGCATGCTGCGCGAGAAGCTGAACCACAACGCTCACCTGGTCACTTACCCGATCGGTGCCGAAGACAAGTTCGAAGGCGTCGTCGACCTGCTCACCATGCAAGCCATCTACTTCGATGGCGACAACGGTGAGAACATGCGCTACGAAGAGTGCCCCGCTGACATCAAAGACGAAGCTCAGGGCTACCGCGACTCGCTGATCGAAGCCCTCTCGGACTTCGATGACGCTCTGGCCGAAAAGTTCCTCGAGGGTGGCGACGTCACCGCCGACGACCTTCGCCCCGTGCTGCGCAAGGCGACCCTGTCGCTGAATTTCACCGCCGTGTTCTGCGGTTCGGCTTACAAGAACAAAGGCGTTCAGCACCTGCTGAACGGCGTTTGCGCTTTCCTGCCCAACCCCGCCGAGTGCACCAACATTGGCCTCGACCAGAACAACAACGAAGCCGAAGTGGTGATGGAGTCGGATCCCTCCAAGCCGTTCGTCGGTCTGGCGTTCAAGCTCGAAGACGGTCGTTTCGGTCAGCTGACCTACATGCGCGTCTATCAGGGCTCGGTCTCCAAAGGCGACTTCATTCACAACATCAACAATAAGAAGAAGGTCAAGATCCCGCGTATCGTACGTATGCACTCCAGCGAGATGCACGACGTCGAGAACGCGGTGGCTGGTGACATCGTGGCGCTCTTCGGTATCGAGTGCGCTTCGGGCGACACCTTCACCGACGGCACCGTCGATATCACCATGACCTCGATGCACATCCCTGCGGCCGTGATGTCGCTGGCTGTGGAGCCGAAAGAGCGTTCCGGCCTGCAGAACTTCTCCAAGGCTCTCAACCGCTTCTCGAAGGAAGACCCTACCTTCCGCGTGTGGCGTGACGAAGAGTCCGGTGAAACCCTCATCGCGGGAATGGGCGAGTTGCACCTCGAGGTGTACGTCGAGCGCATCAAGCGTGAGTACAACTGTGAAGTGAACGTGGGCGCACCTCAGGTCGCGTACCGTGAAGCGATCACCAAGCAGGCTAAAATCGACTACACCCACAAAAAGCAGACCGGTGGTTCCGGACAGTACGCTAAGATCGGCGGCTACATGGAACCCCTGCCTGCCGACGCCGTCGAGAACTACGAGTTCATCAACGCCGTGGTTGGTGGTGTGATTCCTAAGGAGTACATCCCCGCTTGCGATAAGGGCTTCCAAGAGGCTCTGAAGAAGGGCATGCTGATCGAGGCTCCCGTAGTGAGCGTTCGTTGCTGCGTCAACGACGGTAACTACCACCCGGTAGACTCTTCGGAAATGGCCTTCCGTATCGCTGCTCAGTCGGCTATCCGCGAGTGCTACATGAAGTGCGACCCGGTTATCCTCGAGCCCATCATGCTCGTCGAGACCGCCGCTCCGGAAGAGTTCCAGGGCGCCGTCACCGGCGGTATCAACCAGCGTCGCGGTGTGATCTTGAACTCCGAGACCAACGACGGCTACGTAACCGTCGAAGCTCACGTTCCGTTCTCCGAAATGTTCGGGTACGCGACCGTGCTGCGTTCCGGTACTCAGGGTAAGGGAGAGTTCTCGATGGAATTCGCCAAATACGAGCCCGTTCCGCGCAACACGCAGAACGAAATGGTCGAGAAGCACAAGGCCGCCAAACTGGCCGGCGCTAAGAAGTAGTCTCGACTTCGGACAAAAAGGGCCGCTCTTCGGAGCGGCCCTTTTTTTTGGGTTCTGGCGTCGACGCTCGACTCGCGCGGTCCCGCGGAACGGTCCCGGCCCGTCTAGAAAGGGAATGTCTCAGCGCTTCCAGTAAACGGATTGGACTTGAATTCGCTGTTCCGGGAGTTCGCGCACATAGCCGCCGAGCAGGTCCGCGTTGTAGATGAATTCGACATCGGTACAGTCGACGAATTCGATGCCGTTAGGTTGGTCCGGCTCCAGCGGTTGGCTCTCCTGAAGCGAGACGATGGTGCCCTCGAACCTGGCGTTACCGGCCCCTCCACCATCCATCTTGATCCCTCCGCGGGCATAGACCAGGCCGCGAAAGTTCCAGTCCTGGGTCTGGTCGGGGTTATTCAAGATGACGTTGCGACCGGCGTAGACCAGAAGACCAGAACCGTCGTGACTGGCGTCGACGGTAACGCTGTCGGTATTTTTAGGCTGGATCCGGACGTCGCCCTGCTTCGAGACCAGGCGGCCGAGCCCCTGAGTGACGCCGTTTTCGATGTTGATGGTGCCCCGCGCCACCAGGCTCGCTTTGGCAACCCCTCCAACCGCCGAGCCGTCGGCTTGATAGCCCAGGTCGAGCACGGGGGGAGGGGTTTCCGAAGGGGCGGCCGGATCGGTCAAGGACGTCACATGGAAAGGGCCATCGACATCCACCGTCGCTTCGCTTTTGATGGTGACCTCTTGCTTGGTCAGGTCGAACCGGATCTCTCCGTTGGCGCCGTAACTTTTGGCGTCGCCCGGCACGACTTCGGTGATGACCCCCTGACCCTCATAGGCGGGGATCCTGAGGTCGCTGACCGAGATGCTGCCTTTATCGAGTTCATAGTCGTTGAGAAAACCGTCAATCTCATCCGGGATAGAAGCGATGATATCCTCGGTACGCTGGGCGCCCCGATAGACGGCGGTGGGAGTGGTGGCGTCAGGGTCTTTATAGAACTCCAGGACGTCGACCCACATGCTCTTGGTTCCGCCACCCTCTTTCTCTTTGGTGGTAAGCAGACCGTCTTTGACGTACGTTGCGCTGAAATCGACCTCGGCCAGTCGTCGCACGAAAGTCCAGCGCCCGCCTTTACTGGCCAGGGGGTCGGCGGCGAGGGAGACGACCGTAGCGTCATCCGGCAGCTGAAGTTGAGATTCGTTGATGTCGAAAATCGAAAAGTGGGACTCGCCGTTGGGGACGATCTTCCCGTGGCTGTTCTGCTGAGCCTTCGCCAGCTCTTCGTCGGTGTCGATCTCTTCAGGAGAGCCTCCACCATCGGAGTAGATCTTTTTCTTGGTCCAGAGTAAGCCGCGTTCGTCGGGGCGGTTGTCGTTGGTCAGAAAGCGCGTCTGTTGGCCATCGAGAAGATCAGGCACCAGGATATCGCCCTCGGCCCTGAGCATGTTCCGGTCAGGGTCCGTGCTGCGAATGGTCAAGCTCTGGGCGCCCACGCGCAGATCGGCACGGGTCAGCACCGAGGCGTCGAACAGCGGCGCGACGTCAAGAACGAACTCGGCCCGACGGGTGGCGTCGCGACAGGTGGCGGTCACCACGCAGTAGGCGTGCCCCGAGCGGGCTTTGTTGGCCACTTCGGTGCTGCCGCCGCCGTTGAGGTTGTTGTAGATCGTGGCGGTGAATTCGGCTTCCAGGCTTTCGATTTTACCGTTAAAAACATGCGACCCCGGAACGGTAGTGATCGTCACCTCTGTCCCCAGCAGACGTGAGCTGCCTTCGTCGGGGAAGGGCAGGGCGCCCCAGCTTCGGTCGTGTTCCAGGCGAAAGGCAACGTACTCGTAAACCGCTTCACAAGCCGACGAGGCGGCTTGTGTGGTTATGGTGCTGCGGGCCAGGGCGTAATGAGTTCGATAGACTTCGAAGAAGGCGGTCGAGAGCATGACCAGCACTCCGACCATCACCATGACCGTGGCAAGGGCTATGCCCCGTCGGGGCTTTCGGGAAGACAATTTCATAGAGGTGGCCACGTGTTCCTTGGGTTGAAGCGCCAGTTGACCTGCAGATGGTTCTCGGCTCGCTCGACGGACTGAGCCCGGGCCGACCCCTTCTGCTGAAGGTGAAGCTCGACGCGGAGAGTGGCGTTTTCTCTACGAGCCGAGACTTTGAAGTCCACCACTCCGGCGGACAGGTAGCGGGTGCTTAGAGCGTTCTTGTTTCCCTCGGGGGACGCGTCCGCCAGGTTTTCGCTCAGCGCGAGATAAGGCTGATTAAGATAGCTCGAGCCTGTCGGAAGGGGGGGAGAAGCCACCTGTCGGATCAGACGACCGGGTGTTTCCGTGGTGGTGTACCAGACCAGCTGTCGGTCCCAGGCCGGCCGTCCCGTGTCGCTCTGGAAAAGCCCGGTGTTGTTCCACTCGCTGAGGCCCACCAGAGCCAGGGCGTCGCGAGACGTTCCATCGGACAACGGTCGAGGCACGACCTGGGCCAGCCAAAAGTTGGTCAGCTCGATGTCTCGCTCGAGCAACACTCGGATCGTCTTGAGTTGCTGTTCGGCGGACTGGCGCAAGGTGCTCTCACTGAAGACCCTTGTGCTCATTCCGAACGCTCCGAACACCAGGACCATCATCAGGCTCAGCATGCCAAGGGCCAGGAGCATTTCGATCAACAGTTGGCCTCGCCGACGGCTACCGCTCCACATAGGTGAACCTGCTGACCGTGACGGACTGATGGCCGCGTTCGGCGGCCAGGGCAGGACCGTCTCCGCTCGCCTCCCAGCTGACCTGAACGGTGACTTTGTAGAGGTCCCCCAGGCTGTCATCCGGTTTCAGAGAGCTTTCCTTCGGAACCGGACCTGGGTTCGATGGGACCATCTGGCAGAGGAACTCGGTGGGCGTCTGGCCCTGTCCTACCAGCGCGCTGATCGGAACGATCAGGGGTTCGCCCGGGTCTCGTCCCCATTCGGGGGGGCCGGCTAGCAGGGCATCTTGAAGACGCCCCTCCGCCAGGATACGAGCCACCGTCTGGTGGGAGGAAGAGTTTTGCGCCAGCATGACCCGGGTCAACGCGGCGATCAGCCCGAGCCCAGCCACCGCCAGCACGGTGATCGATACCAGCACTTCCAGCACGGAAAGACCGAGCGGGCGTCCCATCTTCATAACGATCCTATTGTAGCAGGACTATGGAGCTAAGAGTATGATTCCAGCCGGGTTTTGTCCCAATGTATCCGATAGGTAGCTTATTCACCGCCTCGAGATAGCGTGGTGGAACGGCGAAAGAGCCGTGAGCGGTTTGGACTGAAGTTAACAACTTCAATAACGAAGAAACAGCCTTGATAGGGCAAGATGTCGAGGATGCAGATCCTTAGCTCTCTACCCACGACGCCATCGAAACCGCGCCCCACCCTGCCTCCCGCCGTGACTCCGTCGGTGGAGACGGCGTCGACCGCTTCGGTGGACAGCGCTCAGATCGGTGCCAGTGCCTCGGACGAGGCGACGTCGACGGTCGATCCCGCGCAGGCGCGTCGGATCTCGAACTTCGTGCAGGAGAGCAAAGAGGGCGGCGCTCGTAACTTGCGCGCCATCATGGGTCTGGTGGCAGGACAGTTGACCGGAATGACGGTGGGTTCGCTGATTTTTGCCCCGCTGGCGTTCAAGTACGGGAACCTGTACATCGCCACCGGCGGCGCGGCTTTGACCGGGGGCGCTCTGGCCATGCTGGGCCACACCCTGGCCAACCGCGAGCCGTCGGCAGCGCCCGAGAACAGCGGGCTGGCCAACGCCGGAGTGGCGCTGGGTGGGCTGGCGAACTCCTTGCCCAAATTTGTCTATCCCACCATCGCCGGCGCTACCGCGGCCGAGAAGGCGATCATCAACGAGGCGCTCGACCGTCTGCCGCTGAGCGGGGTCACCAGCGCTCCGACCATCGACGTGGTGACCGGCCTGGAAAAGGCCGGCGCCTCGGGCCTGGCGACGCCGCTCTTTAGTCACAACCGGATCTTCCTGGATCGCGACCAGATGGCGCTGGGGAAAAGCTGGGCTCAGGAGGTGACCACCCACGAGATCGGGCACACCTTCGACTTCAGCAAAGGCGTGGGGCCGATCGGCAACCGCAGTCATCGCGGCGGCGGCTTCGGCAAAGCGCCCTTCGTTTCCGACTACGCCGGCACCAACCGTATGGAGGACTACGCCGAGGCGTACGCTCACTATCACCGCCACCCCGACGACCTGCTGAAAGCGGCCCCCGAGAAATTCGAGCGGATCGCGGCCAGTCAGCAGCCCGGTCTGGTCGACCAGGCGTTGGACCGCCCGGCGGTGCGCGACGCCGGGCGCCAGGTGGGCGGAGCGTTCGAGAAAGCCCCCTATCTGCGCAACGTGCTGGCGCTGGCTTCGAGCCTGGTTTCGCCCTTCCAGGTGTATCGAGGCGCCACCAACCTGGAGCGCGGCTTGAAGTCGGGCGACTCTAAGGCGCTGTTCGACGGCAAAATGCAGCTCGCTTCGGGGAGCGCGTTGTTCCTTTCGGGCACGGCTCCGCTGGGCTTTGCCCTGACGGCGGCTCATATGGTAGCGGGGAAGATGTTGGCCGACGGCACCATCACCCCGGAACAGGCGAACGCTTTCGCGGACAAGTCGCTGGCGGTTTCGACCGGCCCCGTGGGGTTCGTGGCCAACTCCCTCGAGGGCGAGCTGAGCAAGGCGGGCTTGCTCGACGCCAAACAGGGCACTTACGAACTGTTCGGCTCCTCGAAACCGAGCACCTCGGCTCTGGGCGGCAAGGCGCTGGCGGGCGGCTTTGCTCTGGGCGCGGTCGCGGGCAGCGTGCTGACGCCGCTGCTGGCCGGCGGTTCGGCGGTCAACATGATTTCGGCCGCGGCAGGCGGCACCTGGATCGGTGGACTGGCCGGAGCGGCTCTGGGTCTGGGCGCTCAGGCGCTGGCGCAGCATCTGAGCGAGAAGCCTCAGCCGTTCGGCCTGCTGGCCTCGCCCGCTGCAACCGACGAGAAGCTGACCTGGGGCGACAAGAAGATGCTGGCTAAACTGGCGGCTCCTACGGTGGTAGCCGGCGTGGGTGGTGCCGTCCTGGGCGGGATGGCGGGCGACTACCTGGGTTCGGCTGTGGGAACGGCGGTGGCCGGGGCGGCCGGAGGAGTGACCGGCGCGGCGCTGGGACGCTACCTGGGGATCCTGGGCGGCTCTTACGCGCTGGTACCCGGTGGAGCGAAGGTGGGAGCGGCCTGGGCCGGGCTGCCGAAGTCAGCTCAGTCTTAGCTCTTTCTCCTCTCTTCTTTCTGTCTGTGGTAGAATGCTCGTTATGCGGGGAAAAGCGTTCCATTCCAGGCTTGGGGTTCTGGTCGTTCTTGGCGCGATAGCGCTGGTCTCTTCGACTGGTCGAGAGGCGGCCCCGGTGACGACGGCCTCGCCCGCCCCGATCTCGGATCGAACTGCCGCCGGGCGAGAGACGGCCTCGTTTCCCCGGACCAACACGACGGCTGGCACGAAATACGCGGTCCAGCACGACAACTGGGCCGTCATGCCCACGGGGGGCAACAAGTACGGCGGTGTGCTGCCCCGCAATATGGGCGATTTCCAGATTCGTGGGCCGGGGGGAGCGACGTTACGTCATCCGCGTCCACTCATCCGCTATCCCCACGGTAGCGGAACGATTCTTGTCGAGGACGACATCGATGCAGGGCCGGATTTTGACCCGCCTCCCGCTCGGCCCAAATGGCGAGAGCGGGCCCCGCAGGGGACCACTCCACCTTCCCCATGACCGCTGTTGTCGACACCGTGCTGGTCGTCGAGGACGAGGCGTCGATCGCGGACTTCGTAGTGGCCGCTCTGCAAGAGCAAGGATACGCCACCGCCTGGGCGCGGGACGGCGAAGAGGCTCTGCTGCGCTTTCACCAGGTCGCTCCTCAGGCCGTCTTGCTCGACCTGATGCTCGGCCGCGTTTCCGGTCTCGACGTCCTGGCCGCGCTGCGTCGGGTCAGCCCTCTGCCGGTCATCGTGGTCTCGGCTCGGGACGATGAAGAGGTGATCGTCGAGGCGTTCGAGCGTGGCGCCGACGACTACATCACCAAGCCGTTCTCGACCCGAGAGTTGATGGCTCGCCTCAAGGCCAACCTGCGCAAGACTCCGGCGGAAAGTGGCGTGACCCGTTTGGGCGAGGTCGCCGTAGACTGGCGGCGGGCCGAGGTGTCCCGAGCCGGGATGCTGGTCTTTCTGACCGCCCGAGAGTTCGAACTGCTGCGCTTCTTTTTCTTGAACCGCGATCTGGTAGTCACTCGCGACCTTCTGCTGGAGAAGGTCTGGGGCTACGACTACGAGGGCGAGGCCAGGGTGGTCGACACCACCATCAAGCGGCTACGCAAGAAAGTGGGCGCCGACCTGATCGAGACCGTGCGCGGACTGGGCTACCGGCTGGCCCGATGAGCCGAAGGGCCTGGCTGCTTCTTCTGATCCTGGGCCTGGTGGTGGTGGCCTCTCTGCTGCTGTTCCACTTCATCCTACGTAAGGTCGAGGCGGACCAACTGTTCGAGATGGAAGAGCGGCTGACCTCGGTTTCTCGCACCCTGTCGCTGGCCATCGCCGACGATCTGCATCGGCGCGACCTGGAAGCGGTAGAGGAGATGCTGCTTTCGACTCACGAGTCGGAGCTGGCCCGACTGCGGGTCCTCGACGAGCATCGCCTGGTGGTGGCTGATACCTTCGGCAAGGTCAGCGACCAGGAGGCGCTGCGATTTCGGCCAGAGGTCCAGGAGGCTTTTGCGGGGCGGCGCGGCGCCTACACCCGCTTCGCCGATGAAAGCGAGCGTTCCCTGGCGTTGTTTGTGGCCAATCCGGTGATCTGGAATGGGAGGGTGATCGGTTGCGTCTACGTTTCTCGTTCGACCGACTCGATCTTGCAGCGCCTGGGAGAGTTGCGGCGCTCCTTCAACGGCGCTTTGCTCGCGATGACGGCGGTCATCTTCGGGGTGGCGCTATGGATGACCCGCAATCTGGGGCAGGACCTGCGCCGTCTGGGCGAGGTGTCGGAACTGGCCGACTTTCAGCCGCCCGCTCGCGACCAGGTCGAAAGGGTCTCGCAGAGCCTGCACTTCCTGGTCGATTCCCTGCGCGCCAAAGTGGGCGAACTCGAAGAAGAGCGAGACAAGACGCGGCGGTTCATCGAGGATATCGCGCACGAACTGAAGACGCCGGTGACAGGCCTGCAGGGCGCGGTCGAAGGGATGAAGCCGCACGCCCCGGACCATCCGCTCTTCGCCAACATCGCCCGGGAAACCGAACGACTGGCTCGTCTCACGACTCTTCTGCTAGAGTTGCGCAAGCTGGAGTACTACCAACTCAAACCGAAACTGTTCGACCTGTCCTCTCTGATCGACACGGTGCTGGAGAGCTTCCGACCCGGCTCGGGAGAGCGACTGGTCGAGGAGTTGCCCGACCAGTGTCCGATCCAGGGCGACCCGGCCAAAATCCAGCGCGTCCTGGAGAATCTGGTCGAGAACGCCTTGCGCTGCGCCCCGGGGGATACGCCGGTGACCGTCACCCTGGTAGAGGAAGGTGCGCGAGTGCGCGTCACCGTGGCCGACCTGGGGCCCGGCGTCAACGCCAAAGACGCCGAACAGATCTTTGGCCGCGGCGAGAGCGGGTCGGGCCCCGTGGGACACCTGGGGATGGGGCTCTCCATTGCGGCCCAGATCGTGGAACTGCACGGGGGAGAGTTCTCGTTAGAGCGTGAACGACCGGTGGGCGCGGCGTTTTTCTTCCTGCTCCCGAAGGAACAGAAAGTGAAACTCAGTTAACAGTTTTGTAAAGAGACATGACCCTCAGTCGAGTATTATAGCGGTGGGGGAAAATTCTTTCCTAGAAAGATCTAAAGTGCAGATTTCTGGTTCGGCTTCATCTTCGGCTTCCGCTTACTCGCTCCGCCTTGGGGACAAAAACGTTCCCGTGCCCGCTCATATGGCAGAGCAGGCTCAGAGCCTCGACACCGACGGCGACGGATTCCTGTCCGACTGCGAACTGCGCGTTGGTGCGCTGGGCGAGGACGCCGGCTGCGGCCACGCCCCGACCGAGTCGTTCGGCATGAGCGCCGAGGATGTGGAAGACCACGTCCTGAGCCTGAAGTCGGAGCTTTCGCGCCTGCCTAACCCGAATGCCGCCGGCTATCACAGCTTTGCCCAGATCGAGAAGAAGCTCTCTGACCTGGCCGAGGCTTACCCGGACATCATCTCCAAGGTCAGCCTGGGCAAGGCGGCCGAAGGTCGCGACATCCTGGCTCTTAAGGTCACCAAGGGCGCTCAGGGCGACACCAGCCATAAGACGGGCGTGGTCGTCACCGGCGTGACCCACGCCCGCGAGTGGGCGACCGCCGAAGCTCCGCTGAAGTTGCTCGACGATATCGTAGCCAACCTCGACGACCCGGCGGTGGTCAAGCGCCTGGAAGAGTCTGAACTGTGGGTCGTGCCCGTCGTCAACCCGGACGGCTTCGAGTATTCTCGTAACGAAAGCGCTTACTGGCGCAAGAACCGCCGTCCTCTGGGCGTCGATCAGAACAACCGTCCCACCAAAGCGATCGGCGTGGATCTCAACCGCAACTTCTGGGACGGCACCCCCGAGCATCTGTTCGTCTACCGGCCTGCGGGAGATACCCCTGGCAACACCCGCGACGACTTCTCTGCCACCTCGGACAATCCCAGCGACGACACCTACCGCGGTCCGTTCGGAGGCTCCGAGCCCGAGGTCAAAGCCCTGCTGGATCTGCAACTCGGCCGCCCCAACATCAAGGCTGTGGTGGACTACCACTCGTACGGCGACACCATCCTGTACCCCTACGGCCACACTCGCGAGCCTTCGCCCAATGAAGGGATCTACAAGCAGATTGGCAAGAAGATGGTCGACGCCTCCAGCGGCTTCTCGCTGCAACAGAGCGTGGGTCTCTACCCGGCCTCCGGAACCTCGGACGATACTCACGACCTCAACGGAATCCTGAATTTCACCATCGAGATGGGGAAGTCGTTCCAGCCCAACCCGCGCCAGATCCCCGCCATCACCGAGCGGGTCGCTCAGGCAACCTTCGCTCTGATTGACGAAGTGATCGAGCGCGACGATCAGGGCACCTTGCCCCCTCACTCGCGCGCTTGACAGTCTACGAGGCGGTCGGGGGAGAGCCGTATTTCGTCGCTCTGGTAGACCAGTTTTACCAGGGCGTCGAAGGCGATCCGCTGCTGGCTCCCCTTTACCCGGCCGATGATATGGATGGTGCGCGCCGCCGCCTCCACCTGTTCCTCATGCAGTATTTTGGCGGACCCGGCACCTACAGCGAAGAGCGGGGCCATCCTCGCCTGCGCATGCGTCATATGGGCTTCGAGGTCGGCGCTCCCGAGGCGGAAGCCTGGCTCAAGCATATGCGAACTGCCATCGCGCAGACCGAGGGCGCTCCTCAGGTCGCCATCGACCTCATGCTCTCCTATTTCGAGAACACCGCCACCTTTTTGCGCAACCGCTGATTTCTCCAACTGGATCCGGATTTTCCGGAAGGTCCCCCGAGGGGGGGTCGCGATAGTTACGCCTCACATCGAGGTCACGACCTCGGGAAAAGCTGTTTTCGAAGGGAACTCAAAGCTATGGCGATGGCGGAAACCACCAGGGTAGAGGTGACGCGACTCGATGTGCGTCTGAACGCGGATCCCACCAGGGTCCTGCTGCGACGGTATGGGATGTCGAGTCCCCAGCAGGTCAGCAACGTCATCGCACGCGTGCTGGCGCTGAGCGAGCCCGAAGTGGAAGAGTGCTGGCAGACGGTGTCGAGCGAGTTTTCCTACCGGCATCGCGACTACGAGGGCGCCTGCCAGCGCCGCTTTGAAGAGATGCGCGCCCACATGCCTGAGGATCAGGAGATTTCGCCGACCCAGGTGAAGCTGCTGGGCGCCTCCTTCTTCATGGAGTATGCTCTCGAATGCGCCGCGCTGTTCAACCCCTCTATCGTGGCTCACCCCGACCAGGCGGGCGTGGCCGAAGGAAGTCTTCGCTTTATCCTGAGCCTGCGCGCCACCGGCGAGGGGCACATCTCGTCGATCACTTTCCGCGTAGGTGTGATCGATGCGGACGGTGGAGTGACTCTGGAAGAGGGCAGCCGCTTTGTGGAGGCTCCCACCCTGGCCGGCGACGCCGAGGGCGGCTTCAGTGCTAGTTTCCCCGACGATGTGTTGGTAGCCGAGCAGGCGCTCTTCCCCGTCACGCCCAGCCAGAGCAACGGCATCGAGGATGCGCGTTTCGTGCAGTTCGAGGACGGCACGTATTACGGCACCTACACCGCTTACGACGGACGCGATATCGCCCCCGAAATGGTCGAGACGCGCGACTTCCAGAACTATCGCTTCCTCGACATGAAGGGGCCGGCGCTGAAGAACAAAGGGCTGGCCTTGTTTCCTCGCAAGATCAACGGCGCCTACTGGATGCTGGGGCGCCAGGACGGCGAGAGTCTGTTCCTGATGCGCTCGGAGAATCTGTTGGAGTGGAACGACTACCAGCCTCTGGCGACCCCTGTCTTCGACTGGGAGATGGTGCAGATCGGCAACTGCGGTTCGCCTCTGGAGACCGAGGCAGGCTGGCTGGTGCTGACTCACGGGGTGGGTCCGACTCGCAAATACTCCATTGGCGTTCTGCTGCTGGACAAGGATGACCCCGGTAAGGTGATCGGCCGTCTGGAGCAGCCGATTCTGAGCCCGAACGCCGACGAGCGCGAAGGCTATGTGCCGAACGTGGTCTACACCTGCGGTGGGATCATCCACGGAGAGCATCTGATCGTTCCCTACGCTATTTCGGATTCGGCCAGTCGTTTCGCTCGCTTCGATCTCAAAGCTCTTCTCGCCACGATGGCTTAGGCTCGGGTGGAGTGGGGGACTGGGGTAGACAGGACGGCGAGGCTTCGGGTGGGAACTCCTGAGGCCATGCTCCGCCGCTTCATACTGCTCCTGGCTGTGCTCCTGGTCGGCTGTGGGCGGGCACCGGAGGCGAAGGGGTACCTGCTGACCGCCGGCGACTGGGACATGCCGCCCGCTTACCACGGTAACCCCTGGGCGCCGGGCGGGGTTGGAGTGGCTCGCAGCTACGTCTACGACCCTATGTTCGACTACGTTCCCGAAGGCGAGACCTGGCGTCCTCGTCTGGGCACCCGGTTCGAGGAGAGCGCCGACGGTCGTACCCTGACGGTGCATCTGCGCAAGGACGCTCGCTGGCACGATGGTCATCCTTTCACCGCTCGGGACGTCGAGGCGACCTTTCTTATCGGGTTCTTGAAGGGGCTGGAACTGTGGTACTACATGGAGCGGCTCGAGGTGGTCGACGACGCGACCGTGCGCTTTCACTGGAAGCGGCTGTCTCCCACCAACACCATGCTGGCGCTGACCGAGCCGATCGTCTCCGCCGAGCACCTGTCCCAGCCGTTCCTGGACACCATCAAGAATCTGGAGCGGGAAGACGGCAAGCGCGACCTGGATGAAGAGTCGGCTCGCCGAGAACTCTTGTTTGCGGAACGTCCGGCGCTGCCGATCGGGACCGGGCCGTTCCGCCTGACCAAGGTGACCTCGTCGGATATGGTGCTGGAGAAGTTCCCCGAGTATCACGACGCGGCGAACGTTCATCTCGAGGGCGTGCGTATTGCGCGCTGGGGTCGCAACGAAGCGGTCTGGTCCTATCTTTACGCGGGGCAACTCGACGCCATCAGCCCGGCCTGCCCTTACGACGTGGCTCAGGAAGTGTTGCGCAAGAACCCCAACGTGCAGCTTCGGACGCCCAGCGATATGAACGAGATGGGGCTGGTCATCAACTGCCGGGAGAAGCCGCTGGCGGATGTCGATTTTCGTAAGGCGATCGCCTACGCGTTGGACCGGGACAACATCCGACGTCTGGCTTGCGCTCCCGGCGACACGAGTCCCGGCTACAATCTAGGCATGGTTCCCTCGCTGGCCGATGTGTGGCTGGGGCCGGACTTCGCGGCCGGGCTGGAGAGCTACGACTTCGACCCGGCTAAGGCGAAGGAGCTTCTGGACGACCACAAGGTCCAGCGACCGCTGAAGATTATGGCTCCGGCCGGCTTCACGGACCTGGCCCTGCTGGCCGAATCGGCGGCCTCTCAGCTGACCAAGCTTGGCGTGACGGCCAACGTCCGTCTGGTGCAGGGCGACCTGTACGCCAGTCTAATGCGGGACGGCCAGTTCGACATCGCGGCGGTCTTTGGCTCGCAGATGGGACGCACGGTGCACCCGGCGACTTCGGCCGGTCGGTTCTTCTCCAAAGACGCTCAGCTACAGTCGGCCTCCGGGCTGCCGTTCGATGAAGAAGCGGCGCTCTGGGTGGGAGAGTTACGGGTAGAGCGGAACCCGGCGAAGGCTATGGAGATCTCACGCAAACTGGCACGTCGCCTGAACTCGACGGTGAGCTTCATCCCGTGTTTCGAAAAGCGGTTGATGGTGTTCGTGCAGGACGGCACGCGGGTGACGGGCTGGCCCGAGCCGTCGTCTCCTTTATGGTCGGCAGCGCCGCTGGGGGTCGAGAGCATGTACGCTTCGATGATCGTGCACGGCCACTTGAGGCCGGCGCCGTGAGGAAGGCTCTCTTGCTGGCGTTCCTGACCGTGTGGGTGGCCCTGACCTTCACCTTCGTGCTGATCCGCCAGATGCCGGGCGACCTGCTGCACAACTTTGCCCTGAACATTCAGGCCACTCAGGGCGTGCCGTACGATCAGGCGCGCGAGATGGCCAAACTCCTGATAAACTGGGATCCCGACGCTCCGCTGTGGGACCAGTACACCGAGTACATCGGGAACCTGGCCACGGGACAGTTGGGGCGCTCGACCACCTACCGCATTCCCGTCTCCACCATCCTGATGGCGGCTCTGCCCTGGACGGTGTTCATCACCTTTCTTTCGGCCGCGTTCAGCTTTGCCGTGGGCGTGGCCATGGGGCTGTGGGCGGCCTGGCGACGGGGCTCGTGGCTGGACCCGGCTTTGACCTTTTACGCGACGGTGACTCAGGCGATACCCGACTTCCTGATTGGAGTGATGCTTTTGCTGGTGTTCGGCATCAAGCTCGAATGGATGCCGCTGCGGGGCGCCTATTCTCCGGAAACCGATGCGGGTCTGAACTTTCCGTTTGTCGGAAGCCTGTTCTACCATGCTGTTCTGCCCGTTCTGGCCTTTTCGATCCCTTCGATCGGCAACTGGGCGCTGTCGGCCAAGGCGTCCGCGACGTCGGTGCTGGGCGAGGACTATCTGCTGGTGGCTCGGGCCAAGGGGCTTCGGCCGTGGCGAATTTTGCGGGACTATCTGGGGCGCAACGCTCTTTTGCCGCTGGTGGCTTCGCTGGCGACGTCGCTGGGAGGGCTGCTGGGCGGTTCGATGCTGATCGAGACGATGTTTGGCTATCCGGGTCTGGGCTACTTCCTGGCCCAGTCGATCGGCACGCGCGACTATCCGCTGATGCAGGGTCTGTTCTTGCTCTCCACGGTGGCTATCGTGGGCAGCAACTTGATGGCCGAGGTGATCTCGCGCCGTCTGGACCCCAGGGTGGCGAAAGGATGAACGGCCGAGCGCGCGTCGGCGCGGTGATTCTGGGAATTTTCTTCCTGATCGCTCTAATCGGTCCGCCGCTGATCCCGCTGGAGCGGGCGCCGGACTACGAGGCCAGGTTTGCTCCCATTTCGGCGGACCATCCGCTGGGGACCGATTACGCCGGTCGCGATGTGTTCGCGCAGCTGGTGCACGGCTCGCGGGACATTTTCGTGATCGCCTTTTCTACGGGCGCCTTTGCGGTGCTTTTGGCCTTTATGATCGGGGTGGGAGGGGCCCTGGCGGGCGGGAAGGTCGACGTCTTGCTGCTGGGCTTTACCGACATCTTCTTGACGGTGCCTAGCTTCCCGCTGATGGCGATCCTTTCGGCTCTGTTCCAGGTGGGCGATCCGATCACATTTGGATTTTTGCTGTCGCTATGGTCCTGGCCGGGCTTGGCGCGCTCCTTACGCGGCCAGGTGTTGTCGCTGCAGCACCGTGAGTTCATCGAGGTGTGCCGACTGATGCGGATGGGCCCGTGGCACATTCTGTGGCGCGAGATTTTCCCCAACCTGGTGCCTTACATCACCCTGAACTTCATCCTGATCTCGCGCAACGCCATCACGGCCAGCGTGGGGATTATGATGCTGGGACTGGTTCCGCTGCGGGTCGAAAACTGGGGCATGATGCTCAATCTAGCGGCTTTCCAGTCGGGGGCGATTTTTTTGCCCCAGGGGATGACCTATCTGATGGCTCCGCTGGTGGCGATCGTGCTGTTCCAGTACAGCCTTATTCTGGTGGCGGGCGGGATCGAAGAGCTTTTCGACCCTCGGCTGAGGAGAGGGTAGATGCTGCAAATCGAGGGTTTGTCGATCGACTACGATCTGGGCGGGGGCGGGCGGATGTCCGTGCTGCGCGATGTTTCTCTGGATTTTCCGAAGGGCAAAGTCACGGCGCTGATCGGAGAGTCGGGAAGTGGCAAGACGACCCTGACGGGCGCTGTTTTGGGGTTGCTGGCCAGCAACGCTCGAGTGCTGGGCGGCCGCATCATGTGGGACGGGAAGAACCTGTTGGAGCAGTCGGACGAGGCGCTGCGGCAGTTCCGCTGGCGGCGCGCTTCGGTGGTTTTTCAGGCGGCTCAAGGGGCGTGGAATCCGACTTTACCGATCGGCCGGCAGATGCTGGACTGCTGCTCCGACCACGGGGTGGGCGAGGGGCAGGCTCGGATGGAGCGACTGCTGCTTCAGGTGCGCCTGGACCCGGCCCGCGTGATGTCGTCGTACCCTCACCAGTTGAGCGGGGGGATGCGTCAGCGGGCTCTGATCGCGATGTCGCTGATGCTGGACCCGGAATTGGTGATCTTAGACGAGCCGACCACGGCGCTGGACCTGATCACCCAGAGCTATATTTTTGATATCCTGGCTGACATCCATAAGGAGACGGGGCTGACCATGATTCTGGTCACCCACGACCTGGCGGCTGTGGCTCGGCTGTCGGATCGGGTGGCTGTGCTGTATGCGGGGACGGTGGGCGAGGTGGCCGAGGCGGATGCGATCTTCGAGGCTCCGCGTCACCCTTACGCTCAGGTGTTGCTGAACTCGTCGCCGGATGTGCACGGCTCGATGCCGCAGGTGCAGGTAGGGGATGGCAAGCCGCCGGACCTGCGCAACCGTCCCCCGGGCTGCATCTTTGCCTCGCGCTGCCCCGAGAAGGTGGAGATCTGCGCGGTGGAGACGCCCACTCTGGGTGAGGAGATGGTGGCCTGCCACCGGCGTAAGGCATGAGCGATTCTTTGGGTCAGCAGCCTCTGGTCGAATTGCGCGGGACGCATATTCAGTTGGGCAAGGTGCGGGCCACGCGGGGCGTGGATCTGGCCTTGATGCCGAACGAGATCGTCACGGTGGTGGGGGAGAGCGGCTGCGGGAAGAGCACGCTCGGCCGCGCGGTTCTGGGTCTTCTGACGCCGGCCGAGGGGCAGATTCTGTATCAGGGTCAGGACATTTTTGCTCCGGGCTATCGGATGAGCGATGAACTCAGGCTCAGTGTGCAGGTGGTCCATCAGGACAGCTATGCGAGCTTGAACCCGGTGCGCACCGTGGGCCAGCAGTTGGCAGCGCCGCTGCGGCGTCACAAACTGGTCCCGGCTAGCGAGATCAAGGCGCGCGTTCACGAGGTTTTGACCGAGGTGGGGCTGACCCCGCCCGAGTTTTTCGCGGCCAAGGTTCCGTTTCAGCTTTCGGGCGGTCAACGTCAGCGGGTGTCGCTGGCCCGAGCGGCGCTGCTGAATCCGCGGCTGATCGTCGCGGACGAGCCGGTATCCGGCGTGGATGCGACGCTGCGTTTGGCGATTTTAGAGCTGATGCGGCGCAAGAACGTCGAGGGGATCGCCTTCTTGTACATCACGCACGACCTGGGCACGGCGCGCTATTTGGGGCGGGGTGGCCGGATGCTCGTGATGTACCTGGGGCAGGTGATCGAGAGCGGCCCGGTCGAGCATCTGCTGGACCATCCGCTGCATCCTTATCTGCAGGCTTTGCTGGCGGCGCTGCCTCCGCTCGACCCGCGGAAGGCGAAGCAGGCTGGCCCGCTGCCGCTGCGCTCACTGGATATGCCCGACGCGACCGCACCGCCTTCGGGCTGTAGCTTTCACCCGCGCTGCCCCTACGCCCGCGAGCGCTGCTCTTCGGAAGAGCCGGCGCTGCGCGAGACCTCGGGGCACCAGGTCGCCTGCCACTTCGCCGAAGAGATCTCCGCTCGGCGAAGCGACCCAGCAGGCGCCTAGCCAGCCGGGCCCGGGTGGCCCGGGTGGCCGGGTGGCTTCATCGGAAATGGGCATCAACGCCCACATTTCGCGACGCCAGCACGTTAGGCCCGGGTGGCTCGGGGTGGCTTCACTGGAAATGGGCATCGACGCCCACATTTCGCGAAGCCAGCACGTATGGCCCGAGTGGCTCGGGGGTGGCTTCACTGGAAATGGGTATCGACGCCCACATTTCGCGACGCCAAGCACGTGTGGCCCGGGTGGCTCGGCAGTGGCTTCACTGGAAATGGGCATCGAAGCCCACATTCGGCGACGCCAAGCACGGACGGCTCGGGTGGCTTCACTGGAAATGGGCATCGATGCCCACATTTTGCGAAGCCAGCGAGTTTAGCCCGAGTGGCTCGGGGTGGCTTCGTCGGAAATGGGCATCAACGCCAGCGTCGCTAGCTCTGACCTTGCTGTGCCTTCCAGGCGTCGCGGCGTTCTCGCACCCGGGTGTGCCAGTGCTCGGACTCTTCGTCGGTCATCCCGCCGTTGATGCTGGAGAAGTCAACGTTGTTGGGGACCTTGTCGTGCAAATAGGCAAACACGGGATAGGTAGCGGAAACCGAGGTCAAGCCCGAGCAGGTGGTTAGCGCTGACAGGTCCCCGACGACGGTTTCGCGAGCGCCGTAGAGCCTTAGCCTGGGGTGATTCTCCAGTCCCTTGAGGTCTTTGAGGTGCCCGTCCGAGAGGTTGAGCACTTCGAGATTGGGCAGGTGGCTCAGGAAGCTCGTGTCTTCGTCTTTGGGGTCGCTGATCTTGAGCTTCTTGAGGCTCTTGCAGTTGCCGATCGCGTCGAGGCGGACGTTCGGCGCGGGCTGCACGTCGATCTCTTCGAGGTGGAGGAGACTGCCGAGAGCTTCCAAAGCCTGTTCGCTCGCTTTTTGCAGATACAGCTTTTTCAGTTTGGGCAGGCCGGCCAGAGGGGTCAGGTCGACCGCGCCGGGCGGTAAGTTCAGCTCCTCCAACTCTTTGACGTTGGCCAGCGGAGAGAGGTCCGTGACCGGCGTTCCCATCAGCGACAGTTCGCGTAAATGGGGGAACTGAGGTAGCGTGGTCAGATCGCTGACCAGCGTGCCGTCGAGCAGCAGCGTCTGCAGATGGGGGATGTTGTAGACCCCGGCCAGGCTCTCGATGGGGTTCCGTACCGCGTGGATCAGCTTCAGGTTGCTCAGTCCGGACAGGGGGGAGAGGTCTTTGACCTCGTTGCCGGCGATGTAGATGGCCAGCGCCTGATGGCACCACGCCACCGGTTCGAGGTCGGTCAAGTCTTTACGGATCAGGTAGAGGAGCCGGTTCGAGAGAAACCGCTCGGGGTCGCCGATCACCTTGGGCCAGGGGTCGAGGAACGACGCCTTCCATTTTTGCAGGTCGCCTTCGGGACGGGGTGGAGTGGGAGCGGGGTGGTAGACCGGCAGCGGCATCAACTCGCGGGCGCCAAAGAGGGACTCGCCGTCGCGCCAGGTCATCGCTCGGTCGGGGCTGTCGACCTGCACGCGGTCCGAGGCGATCTCTTCGGCCAGAAAGCGGAACAGGTCGTCCGCGTCGCGGGCGATCACGGCTTTCAGCTCTTCGTCACGGCCAAAGTTGATGAACTGTCCGGGCTGCCCTTTGGGCCCGGGCGCCAGGTCAATCCCCAGGTGGTTCCCGCCCCAGTCCTGGGAGAGCGGGACCCAGCCCGTGTTGACATACTTTTCTTTGATGGCCAGCGGAGGGATAGAGAAGTGGGTGCCTTCGTCGCCATAGTCGGCCTCTAGAGTCTTCCAGTTCTTCCACTCGGCCACCACCTGAGAGAGCGGCATCCAGGGAAAGCCCAGGAACAACCCCAGGTGCTCCTTCTCGCCGTCGTGACGGGCATAAAGGGCGCGCCATTCTTCGGGTAGCTTCAGATCCATCTGCGCTTCAGCGTCAGCGATCGCTTGAGGCGAGGCGCCCGGGTTGAGCCAATCATCAGCGGCCCCCTTGCGGCGCAGATGGTCTTTGATATTTTCCAAATGCTCGAGAACAGTCATACCCAACCCTTACCCACCCCATTTCTGCCGCATTCCCAAACCTCGAAGTGCTGGAATCGCTACTGGAAGTCCACCCCACGCTTGGCCCAGCCGGCCACGGAGGCGAAAGGCGTTTTGCTACTTTTCCCCATAAAGGGGACAATGTCCGTCTCTGAAAAGTAGACCCCCCGATGCTTGCATCGGGCAAGCCCCCGGCATCGCAGATGCCTCCAAAACGCCCGGGCATCGCAGATGCCTCCAAACGCCCGGCATCGCAGATGCCTCGAAAGCGCCGCCGGCCTGCTTAACGCCGATCCATTTCAGCAACCGTTAAGGCCCGTCCCATATATTACTCTCAAGAACCGAAGAGAAAGGCCCCACCGCCCGTGTCCATCCAAACCATCGCTCCCAATCAGGCCCGCGGAATGAAAGTGTTCGTTTACCGCAACCTGCATCAGAACTGCTGGAGCGTGAAGTCGAAGGAGACGGGCCGCGTGATTGCTCACGCCGACGAAGTTCAGCTTTCCGGCGTCGAGTACAAGGTCAGCCAGGCCGGCCGCGACCGCGTGCTGCGCGAGAAGAGCAAGAACGTTCACGCTGGCCTGGTGGGCACCCTGGTCGACTACGACCCGCTGGGCGGTCACGTGCCGACTTATCCCGGCGCCTCGTTCAGCAGCGACCCGTGGGCCAAGCCCGGCCCCGCTGACCCCGTCAACGTGACCTATAACCCTTACAAGTACAGCCAGTTCGTGGTCAAGCACAGCGAAGAGCCGATCGCCAAATCGGATACGGCCATCCTGCGCGCCGACCGCCAGGTGATGGCGACCAACCCCACCTTGCTCGCTCAGATTGACTAGGTTTTCAAAGCCATCCAGGGTTGGCTGAAATAGCGGTCCCAGGAATCGGCCAGCAGCGCCACCACCGGCCCACGAGCCCTTCCGCTGCGCGCGTACGCCAGCGCGGCCGCGACCGCCGTGCCGGACGAGCCTCCAACCAGCAGCCCTTCGCGACGTTGCAGGGTCAGAGCCGTCTCGTAGCTCTCCTCGTCGCTCACACTATAGGCCAGGTCCACCACCGACCGGTCGAAGATGTCGGTAGCTCGACCCGAGCCGATCCCCTCGACCGTGTAGTCGGACGAAGCGCCGTACTCTCCGGTAGAGATCCAGCCCGCCAGGGCGCTGCCGACCGGGTCAGCCAGCACGACCTCTACCTCGGAGGAGCGGGATTTCAGATAGCGTCCCACTCCACTCAAGGTTCCTCCGGTTCCGGCCCCGGCGACGAAGGCGCCGACCTCTCCCCCCAGCGCTTCCCAAATCTCTGGCCCGGTGGTCTCGAAGTGCGCCGCCACGTTGGCCGGCGAACGGAATTGATCGGCCAGCAGCCAGCCCCGCTCAGCGGCCAGGCGGTCCGCCGTCTGGCGAAAGTTGGAAGGGTCGTCGAGCGGAGCGTCCGGCACCACCATCACTTCGGCCCCCATCGCCTCGAGAGCGCGTCGCTTGTCGGCCGACATCTTGCGCGGCATCACGCAGACTAGACGATAGCCTCGCGACGCCGCCACCAGCGCCAGTCCCACGCCCGTATTACCCGCTGTCGCCTCGACGATGGTGTCGCCTGGCGATAAGCGCCCCTCCCGCTCGGCCGCCTCGATCAGAGAGCGGGCCAGGCGATCTTTGACGCTACCGCCAGGGTTCAGATGCTCGCATTTTCCGTAGAGCGGCACCTCGGTATTGAAGCAGGTGATGAGGACCAGCGGGGTCCGTCCGATCGCCTCTAACAGGGTTCCCAAAGCTAACCCCTCCGACGCCAGCGGCTAGCCTGGGCCACCGACCACTGGAATTTGCGGGCGTGCTCCCGGATCATAAACGGCATATCACGCACCTCTTCCAGTAAGAAGTCCGCCTCCAAAGCCGTTTTCAGACTTTCCAGGCTGCGCACGGCCACGCCGTCGCGCAAAAATCCACCCAGCCAGCGTTCGCGCGGGGTGTACTCTTCCATCCAGGTGTAAGGTGACGTGATGACCAGTTCTCCACCCGGCCGCACCAGCAGCGAAAACCGCTCTAGCACAGCCTGAGGGTCCGGCACCCGGCAGAGCAGATTGGCGGCCAGCACCACGTCGAAAGAGCCCAGGTCCGAGCGCAGCGCCGTGGCGTCGCCCACCTCGAAACTCACCCTCTCGGGACGGAATCGAGAGTCCCAAACCGCTGTGGCCTCGAGTCGAAGCTCGCCTTCGTCGGGGTAGGAGAACACCGCCGTTTGCTCGCGCGCCATACGCTGCGCCTCGCGGATAAAGCTGCTGGAAAAGTCGATCCCCACGACCTCGTCGTGGTCTACCGACAGTTCGAAGCAGGCCCGCCCCACCGAGCAGCCCAGTTCCAGAGCGCGCCCACCAGAGGAGGTGACCGCCTCGCTCACACAGCGGGCCGGAAACTGCAGCGCCTCACGAGGCCCGAAGGCCCAGGGAAGCACCGTGTCCGGCCCGCCGTAGTGAAGAAGGAGATACTCCTCTAGCAGCTTCTCCGTTTCATACGGGTTGGCCATAGGCCAGCGCTTTCAGGTAGTCTCCCGCCTGGTACGAGTGGAACAGGATGTGGGTTTCGCCGTTGCGGTACAGACGCACGGTCGGAGCGTCGATCTCCGGCGTCTTCTCGGGCGAGAACAGGATGTCGTCGTGGGTGGCGTTGTTCTTCGACTTGAACTTGTCGGTGGTCACATCGCCGCCCAGATGGTCGTTGCGGCCGGTAGCCACGTGGAAGGTTCCGAAGATCTTCTCGTCCTGGATGTCGTGACCCGAAATCGGAAGTTCCTGGGTACCGAATCCCAGTTCGCCCAGGAATCCGGTGGCTTCGTCGGTCTTGAGTTTGTGAGCGTAGGCTTCGACCACGGCGCGGTCGCCGCTGACGAACTCGGCGTCGACCACGCGGCCGCCCTTGACCTCGAGCAGCGCGATGCTGTTGTCCTCGAGTTTGAAGGGGAAGTAGCCTTCGCCGCCCACGGGCACGAAGTACACCTCACCGGCGGGCAGGTTGGCGATGTCAGGGCCGACCCGGCAAAGACCGTGGCTCTTCTGAGCTTCCTGACCTTCGAGTTCCAGACGCAGGCTGTAGTCCTTGCCGTTGATGCGGAAGTCGATTTCGACGGCTTCTGCTCCGGACATCCCCTGACGCAGGCGCTCGGCGCGCTCGGATACCTGCTCGTAATCCACCGCAAGGCCCGAGTTCAAGATGATAGGGTTCAGACCGTGCATGGTGGCGCCGCGGAAGCCGACCTGCTTGGCGGTGGCGGTCAGCGGAGCGGTGGCCGAGTTGGTCGAGATACAGAGCAGGATGTCGTATTTGGGATAGATATCGCGCTCGAACGACACCTGCTCGCCCGTAGCGGTCCAGGCCTCGTCGTCGAGGTCGAGGTTGCTGCCGGCGGTCATTTTGTAGCAGAAGATGTCGCCGCCAACCAGGCCGAGTTTGTCCAGGACGCCGTTTTTGAGTCCCAGGTAGAAATGTTCGTGAGCCATCTTCTGGATGCTGTGGCCGTCCTGATTCAGGAAGGCGAAGTCTTTGATCCCGGTGGGCTCCTCGAGGTCGATCAGGATGGCGATGCGCTCGCCCGCTTTGGGATGGAAGACGGTGTTCAGCAAACGTTCGAGGTCAAAAGGAGGAAAATTCACAGTAGCACCTATGCTTTCTCTCGGGGGTGGGGCCCCGGATGGGTTAGTGAACCCGGGGTGACGCCGCGAGTCCACGCTAGTAGATGCCCAGGTTACTCCACGCTTAACCAGGGAACCTTCGCAAGGTCTCCACAAAGCGGACGATTTCATCCTCGGTGTTGTAATAGTGAGGGGACACCCGGACGACCGAGCTCAACCCTTTGGCTTCCATGTCCAGACGGGCCGAATTGACGGTGCTATTCCAGATATTGATCCCCTGCTCGCGCATCCAGCCCACCAGATCGGCCGGCGCGACGTCAGGCAAGGTGAAGGTCACGATCGCTCCGACCTCGCGCCCCCTGTCGTGCACGGAAGCGCCAAGTTCGCTCAACTTCGCCCGCGCGAAGCCGGCCAGGCCGCGCGCTCGCTGCCAGGTCGCCTCCACTCCCGCCACCATGGCGTACTCGGCAGCGGCGGCTATCCCCAGTCGTCCGGCCACGAAAGTCTCGTAAGTCTCGAAGCGTCGCGCGTCGCTGCGCAGGGTGTAGCGCCCTGCCTCGGTCCAGGTGGCAGCGTGCAGATCCAAAAAGGGCGGCTCCACCGCCTCGATCAGCGCCTCGCGCACATAGAGGAACCCCACGCCTCGAGGCCCGCGCAGAAACTTGCGCGAAGTCGCCGAGAGCACGTCACAGCCGATCTCGGCCACGTCGAGCGGGAGTTGGCCGACCGACTGGCAGGCGTCCAGGATGTACCATGCGGGATGGTCGCGCAGCAGCTTTCCGATAGCGGCAGCCGGTTGGACCAGACCGCTGTTGGTGGGCACGTGGTTGATCGCTACGACCTTGACCCGTTCGTCGAGCAGCGAGGCCAGATTCTCCAGGCAGAGCGTGCCGTGCTCATCATCCTCGACCACCACGAGCTCTGCCCCTGTGTCGCGAGCTCGTTGCAGAAACGCGATGTAGTTGCTGGCGTACTCGGAGCGGCAGGTGAGGATGCGGTCGCCAGCCTGCAACGGAATCGCGTAGAACACCATGTCCCAGGCTCGGGTGGCGTTCTGGGTGATGGCGATCTCGGACGGTTTGGCACCGATCAGGCGGGCCAGGCTGCCGTAGACCGCCTCTAGCGCTTCGGCGCTGGCGATCTCGGCCTCGTAGCCGCCCAACTCGGACTCGAGTTTCAGGTAGTCCGTGACGGCCGTGAGGACGGGCAGGGGAGAGAGGGAGGAGCCGGCGTTGTTCAGGTGGATCCGCCCGGTGCAGCCCGGGGTGTCCTGTCGGAAAGCTTCAATATTCACAGTGGGTGCGGGTTCTCATGCGGCGAGCGAGGAACCTTCGTCGGCCGGGTCTAACTAAGGGGGAGATGGCCAACGCGAATGGGGACAACGGCGAGGGGCGCTCCGGCTCGCATGCGCCATGGAGCGGCAGCAGCACGCCCCCCGAGGTCTACGGCGCCTTCGCCCGCCCCGGTTTCGACAGCGGCCTGCTCGACGGACTGGAATCCGAGCGCACTATCGAAGATTCCACCCTACCGCGCTCTCTGAAGTCGAACCGTCCTAGCGATCTGGAAGAGTCGGGCGACTACGATGTCAACGCTCTGGCTCCGCTGCGTCACCTGTTAGAACAGGACTGGACCGACCCTAACGTCCGCAGCCGTCTGAAGTCGAAGGAGAGCAGGGACGACGACGCTCCGCTGCTGTCTCCCACCGCCTCGACGGCGGGGGTGGCTCCGCCGCGCCGTACCTGGGACTACGATTTTGGAGAGAACCCCGCCGATGTCGAGACGGTGGTCGTTCCCGTGGTCACGGCAGAGACCGAGGCGCCTTCGACCCCAGCCGCGCCGGTTCCCGAGGCCCCGCCGGTGGCTGCCCCGAGCATCTCGGCGCCTCCACCTCCGCCTCCGCCTCCGTCTGCTCCACCGTCCCCTCCCATCCCCGAGGTTCCGGCCGTCCAGGTCCCTCCCGACCCCGCCCCGTCCGAGCCGGCGCCGATCAGAAAACGGTCCCGAGCTTTGCCCTGGCTGCTGGCTGCCGGAGTGGTCGCCGTGGCGGTAGCCTTCGCGGTCCCGCCGTCGGCCTTCGCTCCGCCTCCCCTGGCCGAAGCTCCGATAAAATTCATGCTTGTTTCGCAGCCCGAAGCCGAGGTTTTCCAGGGCGAGACCTCTCTGGGGACCACTCCGCTTCTGCTCGAGCCGTCGCAAGTAGGAGAAGGGCTGACCCTGCGCAAGGCCGGCTTCCAGAATGAGAACTTCCAACTCGACATGGCGCCGTCGCAGAACCGGATTGAGAAGTACAAAGTCGTGCTCGACGTAGCTGCCGTGCCGCTCGAGTGGAGCGGTTTGCCGGAAGGTAGCGGACTAGCCTGGCAGGGGAAACCGGCTGCAGTGAAAGACCTGGCCACCGCGATGCCTGGAACTTATAGTTTGAAGGTCAGTCCGCCCAAGCGCCCCGCCGTGACGCTGTCGCTGGCCATCCCCGCTCCGGGCGACCCTTCGGTGTCGGGCCCGTATAAAGTCGGGGAGCAGGTCGCTGAAGCGCTATCCAAGCAGCCGGCTTTGAGCATGACTTTGAAGAGCGGCAAAGGGAAGGCCCCTAAACAGCCGCTGACGGTCACGGTCGAGCAGACGGCCGGAGGGAAGTTCCAGACCACGACGCCGCTGCAGGCGAAGTCTCCTTCGGACCTGGTCTTGCCCGGGCCGGGAACCTACCGGGTGAAAGTGGCGGCCACGAAGACCCACAAGGCGTTACAGCAGACCGTCACGGTCAAAGAGTCCGATCGCAAGGTTTTGGAACTGGCCTTGACTCCGATTCCGCCCAAGGTCGCCAAAGCGGCTCCTCGGCCTTCCACCGGGGGAGGTGGAGGGGGCGGCTATGTGCCTCCGCCGGTCTACTACCCGCCTCCCGTCTACAGCGGGGGAGGGGGAGGAGGCGGCGGTGGTGGAGGCGCAAGCATCGCTCCGCCGTCTTTTTAGGGCTCTGTCAGGCCTAAATGATGGGATAATGATGGACCGAAGCGGTAACGCCTTCGGCTTGGAGGCGCGATTCTGAGGAGGTTGTTTTGAAGGCGCACCTCGGTCCCGCTTGCAAGCGAAGCGTTACCGCCCCGGTCGGGATACCGAGTTGTACGTAACTGAAAAACAACAATGTCAGGATCGATGGTGTCCGGTAGGAACGCCTACGGCTTTCGCCGTCAGGATCCCGTGATTTAGGTTTGACGGAGCACTAAGACGCGTTCTGGAGATTCATGCACGATTGGCAAGCGGTTCTTGACGAGCTTTATCTGAAGTACAAAGACCTGGACGAGGGGAAGGTCGCCAACTACATCCCCGAACTGGCCAAGGTCGATCCTTCCCTCTTTGGGAAGGCCGTGGTCACCGTCGACGGCGAGTGCTACACCGCTGGCGATTGGGAGGCGCCTGTACGACTTCGCCGGCGAATGGACTTATCGGGTCGGCTTGCCGGCCAAGAGCGGCGTCGGAGGCGGGATGGTAGCGGTTAGCCCGGGGCGGGCCGGCATCGGGGTGTTCAGTCCGCTGCTCGACGAGCGCGGCACGCCCGCCCGCGCGATCAAGGTGTGCGAGGAACTATCGCGGCGTTTCGGGCTGCACGTTTTTGCCCCGGGTCAGCCGCTGCGGGCGACCCTGCACGAGACGGCCGAGATCGAACTGAAGGGGTAAACGACGGCTCGCCCAGCAGGCGAGCATGCACGGCTTCGAAAGTGCGCCGCGTCCAGCCCGAATCAATCGTCAGGGAGTTTTGTACCTGTCTCGGTGGCATATCCGGCGTCTAACCCCATAGTAGATTCCGGGTTTCGCCAGTGGGAAAAATTTTAAGAGGCTTCGGGAGCCCCGGAGCGGTTAGAGACCGCAGCAGCGCTTATACTTTTTGCCGCTACCGCAGGGGCAGACGTCGTTGCGGCCCACTTTGGGGTGGCTGCGCTTGACCGTACCGTGCTCGGTGATGTCGCCGTTGACGTACTTCCACTCGCCGTCGACCTTGGAGAAGCGAGCCTTCTCGTGATGGTTGTGGCAGCCGTGGTGGTGGTAGTGAGCCACGAATTCGACCACGCCGGTCGAATCGTCCTCGCTACCTTTCGAAGTGGTAACGACCTTCAGCGTTTCCCACTCGGGAAGCTTGCGGTCGCGCACCTCGGGCGGGAGCGGGTCGACCTGGGTGCGTTCGATATAGTCGAAGTCGCCCATGCCGAAGGCCACGAAGCGCGACCTCATCAACTCTTCCGCAGTTCCCGCTTTGGCGCCTCCGTTAAGGAAACGACCGCAGCACTCATCGAATGGCTTTTCTAACCCACACTCACACGTCATGTCCAAGCCTCCTTTTGTGGCGACAGGCCATCTACCTCCAAAGATCCCCTAAGCAAAATCCCCTAGGCGATCTTGCTGCAGGTGCCCGGAAGGTAAGGCGTTAAGCATCGCCTATGGAACTCGATCTCCTGGTGCTCTCGAGGCTGCAGTTTGCCTTGACCATCATGTTTCACTATCTGTTTCCCCCTCTGACTATCGGCCTTGGAATGCTGATGGTGGTTATGGAGGGCATGTGGCTTAAGACTGGCAACCCGGTGTACGAAAAGGTTGCCTACTACTGGACTCGTCTTTTTGCGGTCAACTTCGCTATGGGCGTGGCCACCGGGATCGTGATGGAGTTTCAGTTCGGCACGAACTGGGCTACCTACTCACGCTTTGTGGGCGACGTCTTCGGGTCGGCGTTGGCAGCCGAGGGGATCTTCGCCTTCTTCCTGGAGTCGGGTTTCCTGGGCGTGGTCGTCTTTGGTTGGAACAAGGTGTCGCCGAAGTTTCACTACTTTGCCACCTGTATGGTCTGCCTGGGCGGGTTCTTCTCGTCGGTCTGGATCGTGATCGCCAACAGTTGGATGCAGACCCCGGCGGGCTACCACCTGGTCGAGCACAACGGCCGTATGCGGGCCGAGATCACCGACTTCTGGGCGATGGTGTTCAATCCGTCGACCCCGGACCGCCTGGTGCACGTCTGGCTGGGCTGCTTTATCCTGGGCGCCTTCTTCGCGCTTTCGATCTCGGCATGGTACCTGCTCAAGGGGCGCTATCAGGAAGAGTCTCGCGTGATGTTCAAGGTGTCGCTGGTCTTCGCCGTGGTCTCTTCGACCCTGATGGGGATGTCGGGCGACTCGAACGCCAAGATGGTGGCTCGAGAGCAGCCGGTGAAACTGGCCGCGCTGGAGGGTCACTACACGACGGGCACCGGGGGAACCGGAATGTACCTTTGGGGCCTCCCTGACTCGGAGACGGCCACCGTGCGCTACGGAGTGGAGGTCCCTTACTTGCTCAGCGCCCTGGTCTATCACCAGTTGGACAAGCCGGTTCCCGGTCTCGACCAGGTGCCAAAAGACGAGTGGCCCAACGTGATGGTGACGTTCTGGTCCTACCGGGTGATGATCGGCTGCGGCTGCTTCTTTATGGCGCTGTCCTGGCTGGCGCTCTTCGTCAACTGGAAGTCCAACGTAGAGAAGTACCCCTGGCTGCTGAAGGTTTGCGTGATCTCGGTGCTGCCTGCCTATATCGCCAACCAGGCGGGATGGGTGGCCGCAGAAGCGGGTCGCCAACCCTGGATCGTGTATCGCTTGCTGCGTACCCGCGACGGCTTGTCCGGCTCGGTGCAAAGTGGGGAAGTGCTGGCCTCGATCCTGATGTTCGGCACGGTCTACGTCTTGCTATTCGTGGTCTGGGTCTACGTGATGAACGAAAAGATCCAGCACGGGCCGAAGTTGCCGCCGCCCCGCCCGGAGTCGCAGACCGGCTTACGCGGTCTTGCCGACGCGGCCGCCGAGGAAGTCGATCCGAGCCGCGGCGACGTGATGAAGGAGTCTTAGAAGCTATGGAACTCGAAGTTTTCTGGTTCTGCCTGATCGGCGTGCTGCTGGCGGGCTACGCCTTCCTTGACGGTTTCGACCTGGGCGTCGGGATCGTGTTCTATGCAGCGCGCACGGACAAAGAGCGCCGCCTGTTCATGAACTCGATCGGGCCGATCTGGGACGGCAACGAGGTCTGGCTGGTCACCTTCGGCGGCGCGCTGTTCGCGGCGTTCCCCGAGGTCTACGCCACTTCGTTCTCAGCTTTCTACCTGCCGTTTATGCTGTTGCTGGTCTGCCTGATCTTCCGGGCGGTCTCGATGGAGTTTCGTAGTAAGGTGACTTCCACGGTGTGGCGCAAGGCCTGGGACTTCGCCTTTTTCGCCTCCTGTACCATGGCGTCGTTCCTGTTTGGCGTGGCTGTAGGGAACTCGATGGTCGGTCTGCCCATCGATGGCAACCGGGAATACACCGGCCACGTGGGCCATCTGCTGACCTTTTACCCCCTGCTGGTGGGCTGCCTGGTGGTGGCGCTGTTCGCCTTGCACGGCAGTGTCTATCTGTTCTTGAAGACCGAGGGCGAACTGCAGGATAGGCTGAAGCCGCTGATGTGGAAGTCGTTTGGCTGCTTCCTGGTGCTGTACCTGATGGCCACCATTATTACCCTGGTCACACTGCCTCAGGCGGTGGAGCCGTTCCGTCAGCCGGGCCCGGCCTGGATCGCGGTAGTGGTCAGTATTCTGGCTCTGTGCAACATCCCTCGCGCGCTGTATCAGAACCAGCCGGGACAGGCGTTCCTGTCCAGCGGCGCGACCATTCTGGCGCTGACCGCGCTTTTCGGCGCGGCGCTGTTCCCCAACATGATGGTCTCTTCGCTGGGGCCCGAGTACAACCTGACCATCTACAACTCGGCCTCCTCCCAGGCCACCCTGCGGATTATGCAGATCGTGGCCTTCATGGGGCTGCCGTTCGTGCTGTCCTACTCGGGAGCGGTGTACTGGGTGTTCCGCGGTAAGGTGAAGTTGGACGACACCTCGTACTAGCGTTGGAGCTCTAGCTTTTAACGGCGGATCCGGACCAGGGTGCCGGCGTTGCCGCGTAACAGCTCTTCCGAGGTCATCCTCAGAAGCGCGCGAGGGCTTCCTCCACCCCCAAAAAGGGTGCGCAGTTCCATCACCCTGGGGTCGACTAGGCAGGGGACATCCACGCCGACCGGCGGGGTGCCTCCACAGGGGAATCCGGTGTGCTCCAACACCTCGTCCGGGGTGGCAATGCGCGCAGTGGTCTGTAGCGCCTTACCAACTCGGGTCGAGCTGACTTTGTCCACGCCTCGGACCACGGCCAGCACGAAGCGGCCGTCTTCCGTCAGGCAGCCGATCGATTTGATGAAGTCGCCCGGCGTCACGCCCGCGGCTTCGGCGGCCTCGGCGACGGAGTGGCAGCTTTGTTCAAATACCAGATGCTCGGCTTCGATCTGGCGGGCTTCGAGTTCGCGGGAGAGTTTGGCTTCGTAGTCGGCTTCGGTGGCGCTGCTATGGCTCATGGTGCTGCGCTTTGACCCGACGGGTGAGGATCCTGGGGCGTCTTGCCTCCCAGATGACCGTCTTCAAGATGGATGATGCGGTCGGCGATGTCGTGGATACGCGGATCGTGGGTCACCACCAGCACCGTGGTGCCTTGCTCTCGCGCCAATTTCTGCAGCTGGTCCACCACTTCTCGCCCTGACTGGCTGTCGAGCGCGGCCGTCGGCTCGTCGGCCAGTACCAGCTGCGGATGTCCGACCAGCGCGCGGGCGATGGCCACTCGCTGCCTTTGCCCTCCCGACAGCTGTTCGGGGTACTTGTGGCCGTGTTCGGACAGCCCCACGGCGGCCAGGATGTCGGTGATCCGGCGGGTCCGCTCGCGCACTCCCATCCCCCTGAGTTCCAGCGGCAGGCTGATGTTCTGCGCGGCGGTCAGAAAGCTCATCAGGTTGTGCGCCTGGAAAATGAAGCCGATGTCGGTGCGCAGCTTGCGTCGGGCTCGTTCGGAGGCGCCGGAGAGCTCTTTCCCCAGCACCTTCAGCGAGCCGTTCTGCAGGGCGCGCAGGGTCCCGATCAGGGTCAACAAGGTGGTCTTCCCTCCACCTGACGGCCCCACCATCAGGACGATCTCGCCTTTGGGAACCTCCAGATTGATGTCGAACAGGATCTGCTTGCGCAGCTTGCCCGAGCCGTAGCTGAAGTTGAGGTCTTTCGCGACGATGGCTGACACGGCTTGTTAGAAAATCTCCGCAGGGTCAGCCGCGTTCAGGCGGCGCGAGGCGATTATGGCCGAAAAGGCGCACATAGCGACGGTGGCCAACAGAACGCCCTGGGCCCGCTCCCCGGTCATATAGATCGGGAGGTTGGTCGCGGCGTGGGCAGCGGTGTAGAAGCCGGTGGCGATGAAGTAGCCGGGCAGGTAGCCCAGGCAGGCCAGCAGCAGCGCCTCGAACAGAAGGATGGAACTCAGGGTCGAGGTGCCGTAGCCCATCGCTTTCATGGTCGCGTATTCGGCCAGGTGGTCGTTCACGTCGCTGTGCAGGATCTGATAGACGATAATCACTCCCACCACAAATCCCAGCACCACTCCCAGATTGAAGATGTAGCCGATCGGGGTGGCGGTCCGCCAGTAAGCTCGTTCGCGCTCGACGAACTCTTGCTTGGTGGCGACCGTGCCGGTCTGCCCGGTGATGGCGTTCAGGTCGCGCGCCACTTTCACCGGGTCGGCACCGGGCCTGAGGCGGATCACTCCCACCTCGATATCGCGCGGCTTATGGTAGGGGAAGATGCGATGAAAAGTCGTGTCCGAGCAGATGATGTTGCCGTCGGCCCCGAACCCGGCGCCGATAGTGGCAAGGCCCACGGCGCGCACTTTGACCCGGTTGATCTCGGTGGTGACGGGGCCGTCTTTCGTCAGCATGTCGGGGATCGGGCCGAATTCCGGACGGCTCTGCTCGTCGAACAAGACGTCGCCGAACCGTTTGAGTTTGTCCACTTCGGCGCGCGAGGCGATGCGTTCGTCGAACAGGCTGGTGTAGGGGTCGTAGCCCAGCACCAGGATACCTCGGTCGGTTTTGTTGAGCGGGTTTTTCCAGGGGATGATCCCCAAGTAGAGGGCGGCTACCTCCTGCACGTCGGCGTGGCCCAGGGTGCGGTACAGGGTCGAACGCTCGATGGGGAGGGGAGCGATCAGGGTCTGAAAGTTCTTGTTGACGACGAACAGGTCGCCTTTGACGGCCTCCTGGACGGTCGAGGTCGAGATGAACAGGGCGTCGCGGATGGCTAACTGCATCAGCATCAGAACATCGGCAAAGGCGATGCCCAGGACGGCGATGAGCAGGCGGGTACGCTCTTTTTTGAGAACCCGCCAGGCGAGCAGCAGGCGACGCCAGAGGCTCAAGGCTTGGCGACCTCGATGACCGCTTCGGCCTGCAGGTTCGAGAGGCGCTGAAGTTCGGGCACCCCGGCCATGTCCAGTCCTATTTCGACTTCGACCACGCGCTGGTCGAAGTTCTCACCGGGGATGTTGCTGAAGATGCGCTGGCGCAGCACCTGCTCGCCCAACTTCTGGACTTTGCCATGGACCGGCCTGGTCAGGGCGGGAGAGCGCACTTCGGCGACCATCCCCAGGTGGACCCGAGCGGCGTCTTGCTGGTGCACTTCGGCGATGGCTACCATCTGATCAACCTGCCCGATCTCGGCCAGGCCGCCCTCTTTGGGAAGCTCGCCGGTGCGGGTCAAGATCTCGAGCACTTTGCCGCTGATGGGCGAGCGCACGGTGGTCTTTTCCAGTTCGGAGCGGACCCGCTCGATGTCGGCTCGCGCCATGTCGATCTCGGCCTGAGCCAGGCGGACGTCGCTGGGGCGGACTTCGGCGATACGGTCGAGTTCGCCGCGGGCCGATTCCACGCTGGAACGCAGGGTCGCGTCGAGGCGGGACTTGGCCTGCTCTAGCTCTTCGCGCTCGCGGCGGCGCAGCAGGTAGTCGGTCTCTTTTTGCTCGTAGACGGACTGGCTGACGGCGCCGTCGCTGAATAGTTTTTGATAGCGCTGCCATTCGCGGGTGGCGGTCTCTTCGGCGGCGCGGGCGCGGCGGATGGAGGTTTCGCGCTCTTCGAGTCCTAGCGAGCGCTCGCGCTGCAGACGTTCGATTTCGGCCTCCTGGCGTCGGATCTCGCCACCTTTGGCGCCGGCTTCGACCTGAGCTTTGGCGGCGACGGCTCGCTGTAGCTGGGCTTCGGCTTTGGCCAGGTCGGCGCGCAGCAGGGTGTCCGAGTCCATGACGGCGATCGCTTGCCCTTTTTGAACCGTGTCGCCCTCTTTGACCAACCAGGTTTTGACCGGTTCGTTGGCCCGTCCTACGGGTGGGGCGACGGTATGAATCTCTCCCACCGGCTCCAGCCGGGCCAGGGCCGAGACGGCTAGCAGCGCTTCCGGGGTGGGAGTTGTGGTGGGGCTGGGCGAGGCGCCGGGGCCGGCGCTGCAGGAGGCTAGCGCAAAGCTGAGCAGGGCCACGGCCAGGGCCTGTTGGAGAGGTTTGTTGGAGAGGGTCATGGTGTGTTGAGGCCTCCGGCCAGGCGCCGGCCGAACAGGGTGAGCACTTCGCTGAAGTTGGACTGGTTGTCGTCGTACTGACGGTGGAAGATCAGGCCGTCAGCCAGAGAGGCGAGCATGGTGGTGAGCGGTTCGCGGATGGCCGGCTCGATGCTCGGGTCGTCGAAGATGGAGCGCAGGATCGCTTTGAACTGCTCGTAGAGGGGGCGCAGGCTGTCTTTGTAGTCGTCGTCCATCTGCAGTACTTCGCACCAGAGGCGGTTCTGGCGGGCCAGGTAGACTTCGTTACGATCCAGGAAGTCGCCCAGACGCTGGAGTTTGTCCAGCATGCTGCCATCTTTGCCCACCACGTCGCTGAGGGTGCCCAGGATGCTGTGGGCGACGGTTTGCACAACGCTTTCGAAGAGGGCGGTTTTGTCGGGGAAGTAGTGGTAGAGCGTGCCCGGGGTGACCCCCGCGGCGCTCGCGAGTTGCTTCATGGTGCAGCGGGTGAAGCCGTGGTCGGCAAAGGTGGAGAAGCACTGCCAGATCAGCTGGTCGCGATATTCTTCGTGGTCGACGATTTTTGGCATGGTGGCTCAGGGGGGATGAGGCCGTGCCTTTGGGCCTGGCCTCCCTGTGGACCACTCTAGCTCTTTTATTTTGAACGGTCAATCTAAATAAGGGCGAGTGGTGGGCTGGCTTCGCGAAATGTGGGCATTGAAGCCCATTTTGCCTGACGCCAGTGGACATGTTGGGTCTGGCTTCGCGAAATGTGGGCTTCAACGCCCACATTCCGCGAAGCCACTGGCGCTATGCGCGGCTAGGCATCGGGGGCCAGGCTTTCTTCCAGCAGTCCAGGGCCTCGATGCGAGCGTACCAGGCGCGAAGGCTGGCATAGTCATCCCACGGCACTCCGGCCATCGGAGCATAGCCCAGCGATGCGGCAAGGGAGAAGTCGGCCAGGGTCAGTTGGTCGCCGCAGACCCAGGTCCGACTGGCGAGTTGCGCTTCCAGCACAGCCGCGTGCTTGTGGAATAGGGCGGTTCCGCGCTCGATTTCGGCGGGGTCGGGAGGTCCCATCTTGAACATCCGCTTGACCAGGTTCTCGAACATGAAAACACGCATGGCTTGTCCCCAATGGGCCAACTGCCAGCAGAGCCAACGACTGACGTCGGCCTGCTGTCGAGGGTCGGCCGGCCAGAGTTTGGTATCGCCAGCCTTGTGAGCGAGATACTGCATGATCGCGGTCGACTCCCAGAGTTTGAAGTCGTCGTCGACCAGAGTGGGCATCAGGCGATTAGGGTTGATCTGGCCATACTCGTCGCTTTTCATCGTTCCAGCGGCGAAGTCGACGGGGACACTCTCGACATCGAGTCCCAGATAATGGATGACGGCCCACACTTTGATAGCGTTGGGAGAGGCGGCGAAGTTGTAGAGTTTCATCATAGGCTCCATTCCGTTGGCCCCAGGTGGGGAGATTGCCGGTCCCTTTTTCGCTGGAAGTGGAATCCCTCGCGTCCCTTCACAGTGCGCCCGGTCCCTGTTCAAGAATTTGCCATGGTTTTGTTTCAAGTTGGCAAGTATCTGCTCATCTGGAGGACACATGAGCACCATTAAATGAGCCTATGTTCAACACTCCACTTCATAAAATCCTGACGAACTTACGCCTCTCCCGTAATATGGGACAGGCCGAGTCCGGCGCACTTTTAGGCATCAGCCAGTAACGCTGGAGCGCCTTCGAGTGCGGAACCCGCCGACCCAACAACGAGGAACTCGCCATGCTGCGTGAGCAGTTTGGCGACTTCGCGACCGAGCCGCCGCCGTGCGCCCTGCTACGGACCTTGCGAGACCGACCTCGGGCCCACCGCCCAATAGCCTTGCCGGTGCTGGAGAAGCCGGACCGACCAGCAGACTTTTTCTATCGCCTGGTTTGTCAAGACTATCCCGCTCCGGTCGGATAGCGGACGGGAGAGGGTGGCGTCATCTGGCGGCCGAAGCCGCAGGTATGTCACAGAATCCCGCTCCTGTTCCGTCCCTGCTCCACGAGGGAGTCCGCTATGAAGCTCCGCACACCAACCCCGAAGCCGAGGAAGGGGCGGCGAGGCTGCGCGTGATCACGCTGCACCTGGAGCAGGCTATGCGCAGAGGGATGACGGCCGGCGAGCCGGTGGACCCGCAGAGTCGCGCCTGGCTGGAAGGCGCTCTCGCGGACTGCCCGGTGCCCGCCGACGAGATTCGCTCCTTTCTGGAACTGATGGAGTTCCAGGCGACCGTGGCGCCGGTCATGATGCGGGTCACTCAGCAGATGCTCTCCAAGGTCATGCCGGCCGGAAAGCTGCCGACCCTCGAAGGACCCGATCTCAGAGCAGCGCTAGAAGCGGACGGGACCCTGACGCCGGAGCAGATCGACAGAGTGCTCGACGACATCACCGGACCGTTCGCCGGACCTCGACCTTCGGCCAACGGCGGCCGCCTGGTGGCCCTCGACGAGCAGAGCGGAGAGAAGCTCTGGGAACTTCAGGTCTACCGCAACGACGGAGCGGCCGAGGAGGTGTACGTCACCGGACTCGACAGTCAGGGAGAGGACATCCTGGTCCGCGATCAGTCGGGCCGCGTCCATCGCGTCAACTCCGTCATCAAGAAGGTCACGGAAGTCATCATCGCGCCCTGACAGGCCTTGTCGCCGTGGTCTCCCATTTCCCACCAGAAGAGTCGGGCGGGACCTCTGGCAGAAGACTTGCGGATTCGTTCGCTTAGCTTCCCATCATGAAGAGGTCGCTTTGGGGGGAAGAGCAAACAGGGCGCGCATGCCTAGCCCTGTTTCTCAAGACACCCACCGCCGTGACATGCTCGCCCAATGGGCTTTCGACTGCCGCCCCGTTCTGGGCCGCTTCCATCTGTGGTTGGAAGACGTCGACACCGAGTGGACGAAAGGTCGCCCCTCGCCCGAGAAGCCGTGCGACATGTCGTTCGTGCAGGGCTCGCTCGAGCGCCAGTTGGCCATGACGGCGGCCGTGACCGCCCTGGGCACCAAGCTGTTCGGCCGCTACGGCGAAGGCGCCGGCCTGGACAAAGGCGGCCTCAACGAGGTCAAGAAGGAAGCCGACGGCGTGTCGGCCTATACCATGAGCGAAGGGCTCTGGTACCTGACCCGCCACCTGCCCGAGAACCACGCCATCATGGTTTGCCTGGGCGAAGGGCTGATGCCCAAGGTGGGAGAGACCCCCGAGATGGGCTCGAACCCGAACCTGGGCTTCGGTCGTGTCTACGCCCGTCCCGAGGTCGCCCGTTTCCTGGACAGCCGGGTGGCCAAACTTCTGAACAACCCCCGCTACGGCTGGAAAGAGTTCTACACCGAAATCCAGCGCGCCGGCATCACCGTTTGGGGCGCCGCCATCGACACGCTGGAAAATACCTCACGCTTCGGCTTGGGCCGCGAAGCAGGCACCATGACCATCTTGCACATCTACGACCAGCCGCTGCACGTGGTACGCCCGTACGAGGGCTACATGGGCACGCTGATCCTACCGAAAGAAGTCACCAACGCTGCGGCGGACAAGGCGATCCTGGTCGACTACCGCACCCCCCGCAGCCGCGTCCTGGAAGCGATCCAGGCCGCCCATCCCGGGATCGAGCCGGGCAATGTCCACGTCTGGACATTAGGCGGCTCGAGCCGTAGCAACCGAATCGGAGGCCTCTGGAAGGAGTGGACCGACCTGGGCGCCCATCTGATCGAAGAGGGCTGGGAGCTTCCCGGCAAAGGACCGCTCTTCAATGAGTCCGGCACCTACTCGCCCACGCACGCGGTGGGACAGTGGGTCGACGAGGCCGGGAAACAACATCTGCTGTTGGTCGATGGTTACGCCGCCTCGGCCGAGGCGGTGGCCGCCGCGACGCTGGCCGAAGCCAAAGGTTTGGAGTGCTCGCTCTCCGTTTTTACCTCGTCTTTCAAACTGCCCTACGACCGCGAGCAGAAGGCCATGCACCTTGACCCCGGTGCGGCCGACTTCCGTCAGCGCCTGGGCGAACTGATCGACGCGCCGGTCGACGACAAAGTCGCCCAGACCTACGTCGAGATGATCCTGGAAGGCGCCGACGCGGGGATTCCGCTGAAACGCGCCACCCTGACGGCCGACGATTTCTTCCCCGAGAAAGAGTGGGGCGTGCTGGCCCTGGGCAGCTATATGGGCCCCGACCCTTACACCGGTCTTTCTGGAGTGGAAGATCTGGGCGAAGGCCGCTACCGCGTGACGGTGCGCCTGACCTCGAAAACGGTGGACAAGCGGGTCATCCTGACCCTGCGCATGATGAAGCCCGAGGACGACCGTCGTCTGGTCTTCCAGCCGCTGCTGCAGCGCTTCTTGCAGGGTGAGGACTACACCCAGCGCGCGGTCAAGATCTCGGACTCGGGCCGTATCCGTAACGAACTGCAAACGCTGTGCTCGGATGCCCTCGAGTTCACCGACCAGCGAAAGATGCGTCTGGTCTTCGACAAGATTCCCGAAGCGGTCTTCTCGCACGAGCAGACCGAGCGGCTGCGCGAACTGCTGGCCTGGTATCAGGAGCGCCATCCGGTCTGGTTCACCTGGCTGGAACTGGCCTAGTCCTCTCTCGAGACTGGACCCCGGGGGAGAGAGGCGGATCGCCGACCCACCCCAAGCAGCTGGACGGACTATCTTAACTCGACAAGACCCATAGGGGAGGGAGCCGCGCTTGGTACGCTGGTTTGTTCGTGGAGACATCGACGGGTTTTTCGCCCTGGCCCTGGACAACCTGGTCCAGCTTTTGCTCATCGACGCGCTTTGCCGCGCTGTTCTGGGCTTTGACGAAGCCATGGTCACGCAGCGTATCTTGCCCGGCGTGGCCCTTTCGCTGATCATCGGGAACCTGTTCTACGGCTATCAGGCTCGACAGTTGATGAAGCAAACGGGCCGCGACGACATCTGTGCCTTGCCTTTTGGCATCAACACGGTGTCGCTGTTTGCCCACATCCTGCTGGTGATGCTGCCGGCCAAGATCGCGGCCACCGCGATGGGAGCCGCCAACCCCGCCGAGGTCGCCTGGCAGGCGGGCCTGGTGGCCTGTCTTGGCTCTGGTGTGATCGAACTGTTGGGCGCTTTCGTGGCCGAACCGCTGCGGCGGATGACACCTCGAGCGGCGCTGCTGTCGACCCTGGCGGGGATCGCCCTGAGCTTTATCTCGCTGGGCTTCTTTTTTCGCGCCTTCACCTATCCGCTGGTCGGTTTCAGCACCCTGGCCATCGTCTTGATGATCTTTTTTGGAGGGGTTCGCTTCAAAGGGCGAGTCCCCGGCGGCATGGTGGCGGTGGCCCTGGGGACAGCCCTGGCCTGGTTGAGCGGCCAGCCTGCTATGGGCACCACGCCGTTCCCCCAGTGGGCGGGGCTCTTTGTTCCCAAACTGTGGCTGGCCGATGTCGCCACCGGACTGTCGGCGGGAGCGCTGACCGGCTACCTCTCGGTGATCATCCCGATGGGACTATTCAACGTGATCGGTTCGCTGCAGAACATCGAGTCGGCCGAAGCGGCGGGCGACCGCTTTCCCACCGCACCGTCGCTAGCCGTCAACGGCATCGGCACCATCGCCGCCGCGCTCTGCGGGTCCTGCTTTCCCACCACCATCTATATCGGGCATCCGGGCTGGAAGGCGCTGGGCTCGCGCGCCGGCTACTCGATCCTGAACGGAATCTTTATGGGGATTGTCTGTCTGACCGGAACGCTGGCGATGGTCTCCTGGCTGGTCCCCATCGAAGCGGGGATGGCCATCGTCATCTGGATCGGGCTGGTCATCTCGGCCCAGGCGTTCCAGGCCACCCCCCGAGCTCACGCGCCCGCCGTCGTCGTCGGTCTGCTGCCTGGTATCGCCGCCTGGGGCGTCTTGCTGGCCAAGGCGGGGCTGCACGCGGCAGGGATGGGCAACCCCGGCGGTCCGCCCTTCGACGAAGGGCTGGTCGGCAGCTTCCTGATGCAGGGACAGTATATGCACGGAGGGTTCGCTCTAGAGCAAGGCTTCATCTTCGTCTCGATCATCTGGGCCGCCGCCACCGTGGCGATCATCGAGAAGAGCTTCTTCAAAGCGGCCTTCTGGTCGCTAGGTGGAGCGGCCCTCTCGATGACCGGCCTGATGCATTCCTACAAGTTCACACCGGGCGATACGGTGGTGGATCTCGTCCCCGCGTGGCCCTGGGTCGCAGGATACGGGGCTATGGCTGTCGTCTTCTTCCTGGCACCCTATTTGACCGAACCCGACGACGCCGGCCACGGAATCGCCGTGGAGCATGGAGATGACGATGGACCTTGAATTTAGCGACCTGATCGGACAGGAGATCCTGCCCTACGTCGAGCGCCTGGCAGAACTGCGGATCGCGGTGTTCCGCGAGTACCCTTACCTGTACGAAGGCGACCTCGAGTACGAGCGTGGCTATCTTCAGAAACTGGCCGAAAGCGACCACGGTTACGTAGTGCTGGCCAAAGACGGTGACGAGGTGGTGGGCGCTTCGACCGGCATGCCGCTAAGCGACGCCGGCCCCGAGTTCCAGAAGCCTTTCCTGGAGCAAGAGTTGGATCCCGATGACTACTTCTACTTTGGAGAGTCCGTGCTGCTGCCGGAGTATCGGGGTGGAGGCACCGGCAACAGGTTCTTCGAGGAGCGCGAAGCCCAGGCTCACTTCCTGGCTTACCCTTTCAGCTGCTTCTGCGCGGTGGTGCGTCCTGACGACCATCCCGCCAGGCCGGAAGGCTACACCTCGCTCAACCGCTTCTGGACCCGCCGCGGCTTCAAACATCGCCCCGACCTGGTCACCACCTTTGCCTGGAAAGAGGTGGGAGAGGCCGAGGAATCGCCCAAGACTATGGAGTTCTGGGTAAGAAAGGAGGACGCTCCTTTTTAGGAACGCCCTCGGGGGAGGCGGGTCCGCCGGTCGGCTTTGGCCGGGGACGCCTCCCTATTCTTTTTCGGCGGCGGCGCGTCGCACATAGTCGAGCGCCGGATAGACCGTGGACCAGAGCTGCATGGCGTTCGACTCGGCCTGGTCTCCAGCGACCCCGTAGGCTCGCCAGGTGATCCCGCTGTCATCGAGGCCGATCGCCCAAAGCTCTGAAGTGGCCAGGGGGCCGACCCGCGCCTCGCTTTCCTTGATCCCTTGAAGAAGCCCGGCGATACGAGGCTCCAGGGCGGGGAAGCGACCCTGCTGGCGGAGCAGGCCGAACTGCATCATGGCCGAGGGCCAGGACCAGACCACCAGCCCGTGATACTGCCCAAACCCAAGCGACCTGGCGTGGCCCGGCTCGGGAGAGAAGACGGGGCTTGCGATCAGTAGCCCTCCCGGCGTGGCCAGTCCGTAAGGGAACGGCCGCTCCAGGAGGCTCACGATGTCGCCCAACCGCTGCTCGTCGGGATGGCCGTAGAAAAGGGTGAAAGCGACGTCCGTGTGCGGCACGACCACCGCCGAACCGTCGTCGCGGTAGGAGAGGACTGGGAAGCGGAACGGCTTCTCCAACAGATCGGGCCGGGCCGCGAGCAAGCGGTCGTACCCCTTCTTCTGCTCGGCGCTCAAAGTCTTACCGAACGCCTGCAACCGCTCTTTGACCTGAGACGGATTCAGCTCGACCCAGTAGCTCTCGGCGATCTTCTCCCACACCGGGCGAAGCGCTTTCAGCCGCTCGAGTTTGTCCGTGTCGGGGGTGGGGAGGGAGCCGTAAACCAGAGTGAGAGCGTCGAGCGCCGGCAGCGCCAGGTCGGAGTTGATGCTGGCGGGGAACACTCCACCCCCCAGGCCTTCGTGGGAGTCTCTCCAGTCGCCCGTCGACTCGCCGGGGTTCAGGCGCACCTTCTGCTGGCGAGCCAGCAGGTCGAAGACGTAGTCAGCGTTGCGAACGACTTTCTCGCGACTCGCCCGGTCGGCAAGCAACGTCTGCACCACGGCTCCGCGACCGTTCTCCTGAAGTTTGGCCAGCAGCACGGGCAGCAGCAGGTCGTCGTCGACCATCTTGTGGTCGTAGACGGGGTCGAGGCTGCCCTCTTCTCCGGCCTGCAGATGGCGCCACTCGGCCCAGGGGCCGATATCTTCCTCGTGAGCGACCATCCCGTTGTCGGCCAGGCGGTCTAACACGCTGCGCACGCCGCTGGCCATGGCTTCGTCGCTGAGGATCGGTTCCAGCATCGCCAGCGAGATCAGAGTGTCGCGGCCAAAGTAGGTCAGGAAGCGCCAGGAACCGGCCATCATCTTCTCGCGCCGGGTCAGGAACTCTAAGGAGATCAGCGAGTCGTTGATCCGTTTGGGAGCGCGTCGCAGCACCTTCAGGAACTCGGGACGGTAAAGCTCCTTGGCGGTGAAGGCGGTCATGGCCGGGAATGGCAGGCGAGCGCGGACCACGACCTCGCCAGGCAGCAAGGTCACCTTGTCGCCCTGGACGCGGGCGGGGGTCAGGTCCAGGCGGAACGCTCCGGCTTCGGCAGGCACGTAGCGCTGTTGGCGCTCGAAGCTGACGGTAGTATCCTTCGTGGTACGAACGGTCTCGGCGCCGTCCTTGCCCAGGGTGGCTCGGGCCTTCGTGATTTTCGCTGCTGTTCCGGCGCCTTCGCTCTCGTCCCGCAGGGTGCGGATGCTGTCGAGCACGACCTTGTCGATGGTGGTGGCTTGCAGCACCTGCAGTTTCACCTCGACCTCTTGATGCTGCTTCCCGCCGGGTAGGGCTCGCAGGCTTCCGGGGACGATTTTCAGGCCGCCTTGAAACCACAAGCCCATTCCGGAATTTTCCGACGGGAAGGCGAAGACCAGACGCTCCTTGCGCAGCAGAACGTGCACCTGGGCGGTGACGTCGTCGAGAAAGACGTTGCTCTGCCCGCCTTCTTCGATCACAAACTCCGGCGCGGGCGGCGGCGTCTGGGCCAGAGCGGGCGAGCCGAGCCAGAGGAAAGGAAGGAGTAAGAACAGTCTGGTCAGTTTCATTCCGTCCGGTTTGTGCTTTGCCTGGCGAGCCCTTTTTGCGGGGGGAGGGGGAGAGGGTGGAGAAGGAGCGCGGCTATGGATACCAAGATCGCTTCGAACAAAGAACTCTGGGACAGCCGCGTGGCGGGGCATATGGCCTCAAAATTCTACGACATGGAGAGCTTTCGGGCGGGCCGGAACAGTCTGCCAGCGCACGACGTCGAGGTCATGGGCTCGGTCGAGGGACTTTCACTTCTGCACTTGCAGTGCCACTTTGGGCAGGACACCCTTTCCTGGGCCCGCCTGGGGGCGCGCGTGACGGGAGTGGATCTGTCGGACGCCGCGGTGGAGGCGGCGCGCGCTTTGAGCGACGAGTTAGGCATGGAGGCGCGCTTTCATCGTTCCAACGTGTTGGAGTATCTTCCGGACCGGACCTACGACCGAGTCTATACATCTTACGGAGTCCTGGGATGGTTGCCGGACCTGAAGCCGTGGGCTCGCGTGGTGAGCCAGGCTCTGGCTCCAGGGGGAGAGTTCTTGCTGGCGGAGTTTCATCCGGTGCTGATGATGTACGACTTCCCCAGCCGAGCCTTGAAGTATGACTACTTTCATAAAGGTGGCGAGGAGACGGTGACGGGAAGCTACGCCGACACGGATGACCAGACTGAGCGGGTGGAGTATTTCTGGTCTCACACCCTGGCGGATATTCTCACCCCTTTGCTGGCAGAAGGGCTGCGCCTGGTCGAGATCAAGGAGCTTCCCTGGTCCCCCTACGGGTGCTTCGACGGGATGGAAGAGCAGAGTCCGGGGCGCTGGGTTTATCCCGGAAGCCAGGTGCGGCTGCCTCATACGCTGGTGCTGAAGATGGCGAAGTCGAGTTGGTGAACGGATTCGACGACGCGTTAACAGAATGGTTACGTTTCAAGGGTGAACGATGGATTAGGATTCAAGCATAAGGAGATTTGAACTATGCTTATATCCACATCCGGAGCCCGGCCCTCGGCACGTCCCGCCGTCGCCGGCGCTCCTGTTCGCAGTGAGGCCGCCGCGCAGGCGGGGCCCAGCGAGGTTTTTGACCGCCCTTCGGAGGCGCTGGTCACCCTGTACAGCCGCAACGACGAGGCCCGAAGCACCGGCTTGAAGGTTGCGAAGTCCGTGCTCGGCGGTGCGCTGGGCGGTGGGCTCGGAGCCTACGCCGGCCTCAGCACGGGCGTGGGCGCTGGACTTGCCGGTGCGGTCGTGATGGCTTTGCCCGGGGCTCTGGTTGGAGCCATCGGCGTCGGTGTCATCGCCGAGAAAATGGGCACTTCGGGGTCGGACACGGCGGGAGCCGCTCTGGCGGGTGGAGTGGTGGGCGCGCTGGGCGCTATCGCCGGCGGGGCCTATCTGGGCTCGCAGGTGGTGAGCACCGCTGCGGCGATCGGGATGGGTCTGGCCGGAGCCGCTGCCGGCGCGTATTACGCGTTCAGCTAGCCTCGCCGTCGAACTTGAAGCCCGCTTCCCCGGGGGGAGGTGGGCTTTTTGCATGGGCGGGACGGCCTGAAGGTCGGGGGCTGGACGAGAGGAAGGGGAGGGGATGAGTGGAGAGGCCGAACCGCCGGTCAGAGGCTGGAAAACGTGGCCGCGCAACGTGCGGCTGTTCCTACTCTTTCGCGTCTTCTTCAACGCCCGTTACTACTACCCGGTCTTTGCTCTGCTGTTCCTGGACCTGGGGCTGAGCCTGGGCCAGTTCGCCATGGTCAACGCAATCTGGGCGGTGACCATCGTGACGCTCGAGGTGCCGTCGGGGGCGCTGGCCGATCTTTTGGGGCGCCGTAAACTGCTGCGCATCGCGGCCGCCTTGATGGTGGTCGAGATGCTCTGCCTTCTGCTGCCGCGCTTCCAACCCGACCTGCTCCTGCTGGCGATCTGTATCAATCGGGCCTGCTCGGGCGCTGCCGAAGCGATGGCCAGCGGGTCCGACGAAGCGCTGGCTTACGACAGCCTTCCGCCCGAGCGTCAGAGCGAGTGGTCGACCGTGCTCGAAGTGCAGATGCGAGCCATGAACGGAGCCATGATGGTCGCCATGCTGGTGGGCGCCGCCTCCTACGACCCCGCCATCTGGGCGCGCTGGCTGCCGGAAGCCACCGCCCAGGGCGTGGCCGCGGTCGCGCCGATCGTGCTGACGTTTCTGCACGCGCTGGTCGTGGTGGGGGCGGTGGCGATGATGGAGGAGGCGCCGCTGGAAAGCCATCTGTCTCGCCGGGAAGCGATAGGGGCCGCCTACCGGCAGACCGCAGAGACCGTGCGCTGGCTGCTCGGGCAGCCTCGGGTCCGCGTCGTTATCCTGGCCGCAGTGCTGTTCGACCATCTGGCTCGTCAAGGTCTGGTGGTGTCGAGTGACTACCTGAACGCTATCGGGATTTCGAAGGCGTACCTGGGCCCTCTGGGCGCGCTGTCCGCTTTGCTGTCCTCGCTGTTCGCCGCTCCCCTGGCCAGGGCGGCCCAGCGCTGGAAGCCGTCGACTCTTTACTGGGTTCTATATCTTGCCCTGATGGTCGTCTCGTTCGGACTGGCTTATCCCACCCCGTACTGGAGCGCCGTGTGGATTCTGGCGCTAGGCCAGGTGGCGGGAGCGGTGGGCTATCTGACCAGCCTTTACCTGAACCAACTGGTAGATTCGAAACGGCGCGCTACGCTGCTGAGCGTGAAGGGGTTGGCGATCAATATCGGTTACGGCTGGATCAGCGTGGCCTATGGCCTTTGGGTTGGTCGGACCGACGGGCAAGGCGGCCAACCCGCACCCGTCATCGGCGCCTTCGCGGCCTATCTCCCGTACCTGACCGTGCTGACGCTGCTCCTCGCAGTGGTCGCTCGACGCTCGCCCGGCATCAGCGGGAGCGAGGGCGGCTACGCCAAACCCGAACCCTCTAGTAAGGAGACTTGACCTGCTCGCCAGCGGCGATCTTCATCAGGACACCGCCGGCCACGCCCGCGACCAGTCCGGTCACCGCGCCGAGGCCAGCACCGATGGCGGCACCTTTGGCCGGGGTCAACCAGTGGCTGTTAGTGTTGGTGGTCACGGGCTGGTACCGACCGGTGAACACCGGGCGCACGATCTGCTCTCCGCCGTTCGAGAAGCGGGGCGACCCCAGGAAGTCTTCCGGGAAATCGCTCATCCGAATGTTGAAGTCGCCCCAGCGGCCGTTCGAGACGTGGCGGGTCTGGGAATCCGAAGGGATGAAGCCCAGGCTGCGGTTCGCGTAAACCGGCTGCTGGTAGACCTGAGTAATGCTCTGGTTCTTATCGGCCGAGATCGATCCGACCCAGGCGCCTGCTCCCGCCCCAATTAACGCTCCGGCGACCGTTCCGAGCAGTGGCGCCTTATCTGCGTTCTGGGCCATCTTTTTGCCCTGTTCGGTCTCCGGGACTCGAGGCGTTTCGCGCCAGGCGGCCGGTTCGTCGACGATCAGGTTGGTCAGCGAGGTGACCACGGCGCCCAGCAGCGCTCCGGCCCCTGCGCCTACGGCAAGTCCGGTGAGCGGTCCGAAGGAGGAGGTGTGTTGGAAAACCTTCTTCTGGTCCGTGTAGCCGGTGCGCTGGTCGGCGATGACCGGACTCCAGTCTTCCGACTCGTAGTGCCACTGCGTATGAACCTGGGTGTTTCCGTCGGAATCCTGAGTGGTGTAGGTGGTGGTGTAGCTGTCGGCATCGTCGTAAGAGGCGCCGACCAGTACGGGACGCGTGATCTCACGCGTCGACGTCACCACCTCGACCTTATCGTTGGCCAGATTATGAGCACCCCACAGGAAACCTGCGGTCCCTCCCACGGCGGCTCCAACTCCGGCTCCAACCAGCGGCTTGGAAAGGCCGGCCTTACGGGCGTTATTGACCAGCGAGTCGCGAGCGACGTAGTCGGATTTGGTAGCGAGATGGCGGTTGAGGAACGAGCCGATGTTCATGACAGTCGCATTCTCTCATGCGAAGGGGTTAAATTTGTAAACGGCTTGAGAACAGGTCGCCAGCGGAGCGCGGATCAACGACGCTTTGGGGAAGGCGCGCTCGGTCATCGGGCGAAGGCGAACCCCATGAAGATCACCTCCGCTCTCTTTGGCCTGGCCCTGCTGCTGGGAAGCGCCACCCCTCTGCTCGCTGAACCGGCCCCCACGGCCGCCGCGCCCGCCGCCTCGGCCTACCAGGCCGAAATGGAGGCCTGGGCCAAGAGCCGAGACGCCTGGTGGAGAAACCCGGACGGCTACCTGTCGCTGACTGCCTTGTACTGGCTGGACGAGACGCCCCGCAGCTTCAAAGGGGTTGGAGAGGCCCACCGCGAGGGAGAAGACGTGATCCTGAAGTTCGAAGACGGGGTGACCCTGGATGGTAAGCCGATCAAGGAGTATCGCGTCACCCCCGATATGCCACGGAACAAGCCGGACTTTCATCACGGCACCAGCCATTTCTACGTGAACCGCCACGGGAAGAAGATCGGGATTCGGGTGAAAGACCCCAACTCGAAGATCCTGAAAGACTTCCAGAGCATGCAGAGCTTCCCGGTCGACCCTTCGTGGCGCATCATCGGGCGGTTCGAGGCGGCCGAAGCCACCATCCCCGTCGCCTCGGTGGTGGATGAGACGACCTCGGAGTCGTCGCCCGGCTACGCCGTCTTTGATCGCGACGGAAAGACCTACAAGCTTCGTCTGATGGGCGATGTGAAAGACCCCGCCTATTTCCTGGTCTTTTCGGACGAGACCGCCGGGAAGACCACCTACTCGGCTTGCCGCTTTCTGGACGTGGAAAAGGCCGCCGATGGAACCCTGATCTTGGACTTTAACAAGTCCGAGAACCCGCCGTGCTCGGTGACCCCGTTCGCCACCTGTCCGCTGCCTCCGCAGGGGAACGTCCTTCCGTTCGAGGTGCCGGTCGGGGAGAAGGTCCCCCCCACGGCCGCTCACTAACGCTCTTGACCGGCAAAGTCTTGATATCGGTCGACCCCGGGTCGGCCGACCTTTTTTTTCGCGAGGTCAAAGAGAGCGCTCTGGCGCGCCCGCTGGGCCGACTCGATGAGTGGCATCACCTTTGCCACCTCGACGAGGGGTTCGAAGCGCTGTTCTGGCTGCATCGCTTTCCCGTTCAGGTCGAGTGGGAGTGGTCGGGCGATACTCTAGAGTCACTGCTCGAGCAGCCGTGGTACGACCTGGATTCGGGCTGGCTGGGGGAACGTCCGTTTGGCATCCAGGTGGGCTCGAACCAGCGCTGGGATTGGAGCTTCGCCGATCTGGCCCAGCGTCTGAAAGAGCAGTTGGGGCTGCCGGAGGAGCGGTTCCGACCGCGCCTGCCGGAGAGGGTTCTGTCGGTCTTCTTGCACCGCGCTGGCGGCCGCACCACGGTTTACGCCGGGATCTCCTCGACGGGCGAAAACCTGTCGGCCTGGGCCTCGGGCCAGTGTCGGATCCCTCGTGATGAGGCGTCGGTCAGCCGCGCCGAGGCGAAACTGCAAGAGGCGTATGAAGCTTTCCTACTCCCATCCCTTCCTACCGGGGGACAAGCTCTGGACCTGGGGGCGGCGCCAGGCGGGTGGACTCGCGTCCTGGCTCAGAAGGGGTTCAGGGTCGATGCGGTCGATCCGGCGGATCTGGATCCGCGAGTGTTGGCGCTCGACGGGGTCAAGCATCACCGCGAGACGGCAGGAAGCTTTTTAGGACAGCGCAAGTCGGCCCATTACGATCTGATGGTCAGCGACATGAAAATGGACGCCGCGATGGCAGCCTCTCTGCTGGTCCGTCACGCCAACTGCTTGAAGCGGGAGGGCGGTCTGCTTCTGAGTACCCTGAAATTAGGAAAGGGCCCGGTCGCGTACGACCAGGCCCGTGAGGCGTTGCAGCGCCTGGGAGAGAGATACCAGGTGCTGGCGGCTCGCCAACTTTATTTCAACCGTTCGGAGATCACCGTGCTGGCCCGCCCTCTCGCCAAGAGAGAGCGCAGCCGCAAAGGTTAGTCTTTCTTGAAGATCATGACGTATTCATGTTTGAACACGTAAAGGCCGTTGCGCAGAGCGCGATAGCGCCAGAGGTTGTTGTTCTTGCCTTTGGCCTTCTCGTTGCCCTGAATGTCCTTGATGTTGATGGCGCGCAGGGTCAGACCGCACGAGCGCATCACATCCATACATTCGAAGGCTAGCGGGACCCATTCGCCCCCGGCGTATTTGTCGCCGATGACCAGGGTCATGAATTTGCCCGATTCCAGCAGTTCCACGCCGTTGCGCACCACGCCCTCGAACGCTTCCAGGAAGCCGTCCAGCGTCTCGAAGGACGAGAGGTCGCGCTCGTCTTCGCCGTCGGTGAACTCGATGATGTCCCAGTAGGGCGGGTGCAGCAGCACGTGGTCAACCTGCTCGCGGCCCAGCGGTTGAAGGGCGCTTTTGACCTTATCGACCACGGACTTACAGGACGAGTCGCCGTTGACGATGGTGGTCTGCACGTCCTCGGGGTTCTCCGCCTCGTTCAGGCGCTCGCCGGCCTCCTGGCAGACGCTGGGCTGAAGTTCGATTCCTACGCCGTGGCGGCCCAGGCGGCGGCACTCGATCAGCGTGGTGGCCATCCCGCAAAACATGTCCAGCACCACGTCGTTCGACTTGGTGAAACGGCGCAGGATCTGCTCCGGGATCTGAGGCACGAAGTTGCCGTGATAATCGCCCTTATGAACGCTGGAGCGGCTGCGAGAGCCTAGCGACCAGAGGCTGTCGGTGATCAGCTCGGGGTAGCTTTTCCAGTTCTTGAGATCGAGATCGTGAAACTTAGAGCGAAAAGTAGGCCGTTCGGCGCGGATCGGACCGGCTTCGGCGCGAAGCGGCTTCTTTTTGGCTGACGATTGTGACAAGGCATCCTCCCTGATGGCACGGGCCTCGATGACCGAGGGGACCGGCTGGAAGCTCGTGGTGAGCTCCTGGGGGAAACTTGAATGCGATTCACTGCGTTCCCTGGTACGAAAGCGAAAAGAAGGCGAACGAGCGCTCTCTCCCGGAGGGTGAGGGGCTTGTCCGCCTTCTTGCAAGACAGGTCTAAAAGTTCGGCGCCTTTATCCGCGAGTGCGGACGGACTCGAAGTAGAGTCGCAGAGCGTCGAGGTTGGACGGTCCACAGAGCGTGAGCTCGGACCGATTGTTCTCGTGCATAAAACCTCCTGATGGATTCTGCCCGAAGAGCTTACCCTGCACGGCGGTTGTCGCCGTGTCCCTTGTAAGCGTTAGACCCGTCTTCGGATGGAGGGCGAGAAGCGATGAGGCCTCTCGATCTCGTGGGCGCATTCTATGCTGTGACGGGAGACGATTCTATGACAAAGGTGTGAACGGATAACCACATCGGTTCACAAGTCCGCCCGGTCCCCACTCATGGGACCGGACGCAAGAAGCCCATCGCGTTCTGCGACGGGCTTCCTGGCCTGATTTCAGGGAAAAAAATTAGAGGGCAGATGACTCGCTGGCGATGTGTCCGTGTTTGCATCGTCGCCCAACCCACTTCCGTCTCCGTCGGCGAAGGGTCGCCTGGATCGAGAGGAAGAACCTCGGTAGTCATACTGCCCACTAACTCATCTCCCGCTCCCCACCATGCTAAACCCTCGGTGGGAAGAATTGGTAGATTTGTCATAACATAGAGTTCGCCCCCTAGGAGGAACGGGTCCGATAGGGTGGGGAGGGTAGGGTTTAGCGTTTTCTAGGACTGGCAGCGCGCACACCAGGTGGTGGTTCGGCCCGCGAAAACGCCTTTGCGCAGCTCTTCTCCGCAGACCAGGCAGGCTTGACCGTAACGCCCGTAAGCCTGCAGCCCCTCCTGGTTATAGCCGGTCTGGCCAGTACCGCTGACGAAGTCGCGCAGGGTGGTGCCGCCAGCCTCTAACCCCTTATGCAGAACGGTGGGGATAGCCTGGACCAAACGATCCAGTGCCTGGCCTCGCACGCGATAGGCGCCGCGCCCGGGGCGGATACCCGAGAGGAAAAGGGCCTCATCCACGTAGATGTTGCCCAATCCCGCCAGGAACGCCTGATCCAATAGCGCGGCTTTGATGGGAGTTTTCCGTGTCATCAACCCGGCCGCCACGTAGTTGTGTTGGTAGTCCGTGCTCAATGGGTCGACTCCCAGGCCGAAGCGGGCCACGATGTCGTCGCGACGCGTTTCTGGGATGGCGTAGACGCGGCCAAATTTTCGGATGTCTCGGTAGTGCAGTTCCACTTCGTCGTCGAGATAGAAGCTGATATGGGTATGTTTGTCGGGAGCGTGCTGCAGGGTGCGCTCTAATCCGGTCTTCTCGTGGCGAGTGAACTCCGTGTCGGCTCGGTCGGGGAGTCGAACGGTGAGTTGTCCCGTCATGCCGAGGTGCACTATCAGCGAGCCTTCGAGAAAGGGGAAATAGAGCAGCTTCCCGTGTCGCTCCAGAGCGGCGAAGGTCTGCCCTTCCAACGCTTCTTTCAGTAACCCCACCGACTGCCCGCGCAAGACGTAGGGGTCGCGGACTTCGACGCGCTGGATGCGGCGGCCGGGAAGATGGTCGAGCAGGCTACGGCGGACGGTCTCCACCTCGGGCAGTTCGGGCATAGGGCGTTCTTTGCTGTGGAGGCGGGAGAGTCCCCTCGCCCTGACCTCGAGGCGGTTCGTGTCCCGGAAAGCGAGGCAGGGGAGTCCAGGACGCTGGCTACGAAGGGCGGGCTATGAGTACCGTGTTCACCAAGATTATAACGGGAGAGTGGCCCGGCCACTTCATCTACCGCGACGAACTCTGCGCGGTGTTCCTCTCTATCAATCCGATCCGGCCCGGCCACGCGCTGGTTGTCCCGATCGTCGAAGTGTCGCATTGGGTCGACCTCGAGCCTGACCTGAACGCTCACCTGATGAGGGTCGCGCAGAAGGTCGGCAAAGCTCAGATGAGCGTCTTTGCCCCCGAGCGGATCGGTATGATCGTGGCCGGCTTTGAAGTGCCGCATACCCACCTTCATGTCGTGCCCATCGATCACGAGGGACAACTTAGCTTTGCCAACGCCGCCCGCTCGGTCGAGAGTTCGGAGCTAGCCGAGATCGCCAGGCGCCTGGCCGAAGCGTTGCCCACTTAAGACCCGAGAGAGGGGCTGACCTGATTATGCGAAAGACAGGACTATGACAAAGTTTTGGCTGCTGGTCGGGCTGCTGTGCTGGGCCCTGCTAAGTCCGGCCTTCGCGGACAACCTGTTTGTCGGCAATAGGCCTTACAAAGGGAAAGTCTATGGGGTCGGGGACGATCTGAAGTTCTCGCTGCAGGATCTGGGTAAAGCGCTCGGAGTTACCGTCATGGAGACTTCCGAAGGCTGGTTTCTGGGCGGGCAGTTGGTTCAGGTGAGCCTGGAGCAGGGAGTCACCTGGATCGATCTCAAGAGCCTTCCCACGAGCGTGGTCAAAGTCGTCCGTAATAAGCAGATGGGGACTCTCGATATCTATCGAGCGGAAGGAAATGCCGACGGTTCCCTCACGGGGTCCTGGGGGCGCGCCGGAACGCTGGTCTTGTTCGGGGCGCAGCGAGACAGCCTTACCCAGCAGATGCTCAGCACGGTCAAAGAGCTCGACAGTTCCAAGCTGGTTCACGTTGTGTTTGTTGATGTCGAAGACGAGCGCAAGTCGGCCTACACTGAGTACGACTATCTTTTCCAGGGCAACCGCGTCCCTTATGTTGTTCTTCTCGGTTCGGACGGCGCGAAGCGGCACAGTTTCGTGGGGGTCTATTCCAAGGACGAGCTCCGATATCTGATTCAGCGCTATCTGCGCTAGAGAAGGAAGTTCATCAGGTCGGGGAGCCTTCGACTCCAGACCGGCTCGGAATGGTCGCCCTGGTGCAGACGTAAAAGCACCTCGCCCCCACGCTCTTTGAGCGCCCTGGCCAGCAGGCGGTTCTCGTCGCGGAAGCCCGCATCCATGCCGCGGTTGCCGCAAGAGAGGTAGATCTTGGGGGCGGGAAGGCCGGGAAACCGCTCGAGGAGCTCGCCAAAGTAGTGTCGGCCGGCGGATAGGCAGGCTAGCCCGGGAAAGCTCGACGGGTGCGACCATCCGGTATACAACGCGGCCACCCCGCCGGCTGAGGCTCCGACCAGGGCTCTCAGGCGAGCGTTCGGATAGAGAGAGTGCAGATAAGGGAGCACGGCGTTGACCAGGAAGCCGACGTGAGCCGCACCGGCGGCGTCGTAATGCTCGTGACTCCACCCCACGTATTCCGGGTAGCGGCGGCGGCTCGCCGGGATGGCCGCTACCACCAGCGGGTGGGGGTAGCGGGAGAAATGCTTCTCTCCCGACCAGTGGGGAGGTGGCGCCTTGTGCTCGGTGGCAAAGATGTTCTGCCCGTCGAGAAACAGCAGCAAGTCTGCCTTGCGGTTGGACCTGGTGAAGTTCTTCCAGATCATCAAACGTCGGCGGTAGACGCCGGTACCGCCCTTCGGCTCCCACTCGGTATGCCGCTCCAGGAAGCCGCCGTAGGCGGTCTCCTGGTAGCCAGAGATTCGACTCACACCGCCCCTTTTCGAGCGCGACCCGACTTCATCCCGTCGCCTTCACCGTATTCTCAAGTTCCCCGCTTCAAGCTCTTCAGGCGGTAAGCAGCGCCGGCATTTTGCGTAGGTGCCGACGGACTTCAGCGACCGTTTCGTCCGTGGTCGAAGTTCCGGCCGTGAGCCCGACCAGTCGAAACCCTTCGAACCATTCCGGTCGGAGCTCCGCGGCCGTCGTTACCCTCCACCACGGCTTTCCTCGGCGTTCGGCCTTCTCTCCCAACTGCAAGGTGTTGTGGCTGTTCGGCCCTCCCACCACCACCAGGGCCTCGACGCGATCGAGCAGTCGTTCGACGGCTTCCTGACGGTCCCGGGTCGGGGCGCAAACCGTATCGGCGAAGACCAACTCGGCCTGCGGGTTCGCTTCCCTGACAGCGCGATGAAGCGCAGCCACCTGATCGGGAGGGATGGTGGTCTGATTGACCACGGCCATTCGGGCGTCCGACCAGCGACGGACATCCTCCGTACGAGCGACCACCCGGTAGCGCGTCAGGTCCCCTACCAACCCCTCCACTTCGACGTGCCCCGGTCGCCCTATCACCACCAGGGTGTATCCGGCCCGGTGGTAGTGAAGCGCGGTTTTATGGACCCGGCGCACCAGCGGACAGGTGGTGTCGTGAAGCACCTTGCCGGCCTTTTCCAGCCGTTCTCGGGCGACGCCGCTGATCCCGTGCGCGGTGACCACTACCCGGGCGGTATCGGGCATCGCCGTCCGGCCGGTCTCGGACTGCTGACGGAATCCGCGCCGGGCGATCTCGTCGATCACCACCGGGTTGTGGACCAACTCGCCATAGACCGTGACCTCAGAAGGGGTTTCCAGGTCCCTCATCGCGTTCAGGGCGTCTTTGACGCCAAAGCACATCCCCAGGTGGTCGGCTTGTATCACTAGCATCGTCGCCTCCTTGCTTTGTGTTGCAAAGCTTATGGTTAAATTTTTTTTCTAGGCTCCAGCCGGATGGAACCCGCCGCCAAAAGAAAGCCCACGGCCTTCTCCTTCGGCGACGGCTGCCAGGACGGCCTGAAGCTCTTCGAGATATTGCAGGTAACGCTCCCGACCGCTGGAGGTCAGAGCACAGGTGGTGGTGGGACGGCCCTCTCCCGTCTCCTTGGTCAGGGCGACCAGCCCCTCGCGTTCGAGCACCTGAAGGTGTCGACTGAGGTTGCCGTCGGTAAGAGAGCAAAGGCTCTTGATGTCGTTGAAAGCCAGTCCGTCGTGATGGGTGTAGAGCGAGGTCAGAATGCCCAGCCGAGCTTTCTCGTGCAGCACCCTGTCCAAGCCGTGGTAGGCGAATTTACCCGCTTCTTCCTCTTTCATGAGGGGGTCCTTTCCAGATTTTGATAGAGCACGTAGGCCATCAGCGCCTGTCCGACTCCGAAAGCGCCTCCCATGGCCCAGGGCCAGGCCAGAGCCGAGGTTTCAAACGAGAGCAGAATCGAGGCGGCGACCAGATAGTAGGCTCCCACCCAGCCGACCCCTCGGGGCAGGTAAGGGCGAGAGGAGAAGATCCCGAGTCCAAACAGGCCCGCCCACAGCCCGGGGAGCAGGTCGAGACTCTCCCCCCGACCGGCCATCGCCAGCGTCATTACCGCGCCGAGCGCAAGACAGGGCAAGAACTGGCCAACGGTCCGCCGGGAGACTTTTCGCTGATGGTCTGTCTTGTGCTGGTCGTAGTCTCCCAGAACCTCCCAGGCGACCACGGCCAGGTTCAGCGCCGCTACGGCAACCCAAAAGGCAACCCGCTGTTCTCGGTTGGCCTCTGGCCAGAAGTGGGCCAGCGCCGCAGCGGCGACCAGGCCGCTGGCGCCCGTGAAAGCGATCGTCTTCGAGCGGTAGCCACGATAGATCTCACTCCGCCCAAGGTGGTGGCGGATCTCATTGAGATGTTCGAGGGCCTGACTTACGTCCATCGGGGCTATCATAGGCGTTTCACTTTGTGATGTAAAGAGAGGCGGAAAACTGTTTCCGGGGGAGGCCTAAAGGCGGGGGAAGAGAACCCCATTGCGCCATGCGGCGCTTGCACTGCCATAACTCGATCTCTGGCGAGCTCGTCTCGTGACGGTTCGTCCCACGGTGGGGCCGAACCTCGACGAGCTAGAGCGTCGTGAGCAACTGCTCGAGGAGCTGTTGCCCGTTGTCGATAGCGAGCCTTCCGAGGCCGTGGTCGCGCGCCTTCTCGAACTGCATCCCGCCGACCAGGCCGACTTTCTCGAAGAGCTAAGCGCGGCCAAACGGTTAGAGCTGATCGGGCTCTACGATCAAGAAGGACTGGCCGACCTGCTAGAGTTTTTCAACGAGTCGGCCCGCACCGAGCTTCTGCAGTCGCTAGAGCCCGGAGTTCTTTCAGGGCTGCTGGTCCTCATCGATGACGACCTTGCGGCCGACCTGGTCGAGGAGCTTCCCGAAGAGCGAGTTCACGAAATTCTCTCGCTGCTCGATGCACCGACCTCGACCACCATCACGGATATCCTGAAGCTGCCGGAAGAGTCGGTCGGTCGCTGGATGTCGCGAGATATCCTGGCCCTGCAAGCGGGCTGGTCGGTGGCCGAAGCGTTAGAGTATCTACGCAAGCTCTCGCCAGACACCGAGCATCCCTTCTACCTGTACACGGTGGACAAGGGTGGCAAGCTTCGCGGGGTAGTCGATCTGCGCCGTCTGATCACAGCGGACCCTCGGGCTCGGCTGGCCGAGATCGAAGTCAGCGATCCGATCTCCGTGGACGTCGAGACCGACCAGGAAGATGCGGCACAACGGTTGCGCCACTTCGACCTGCTGGCGCTTCCGGTGGTCGATCGCGACGGAATCCTTCTGGGTGTTCTGACCGCCGACGACGTGCTCGAGGTGCAGATCGAAGAGGCCACCGAGGACATCTACCTGCAGGTCGGTCTGAACGCGGAATCCGAAGCGCTGTCCTCGCTGGGGGCAACCTTGCGTCGACGGGCTCCCTGGCTGCTGGTCAACCTGACCATCGGATTCCTTTCGGCCTTTCTGGTCAGCCTGTTCGAAGGGACGCTGTCGCAGGTCGCCGTGATCGCAGCGTTTATGCCGATCATCGCCGGGCACGGGGGGAATACCGGTTGCCAAACCACCACGCTGGTCGTGCGCGGTCTGGCTCTGGGTGAAATTTACAAGCGCGATATTCGCGAACTGGTGCTCAAAGAGTTGGGCTTTGGGCTGCTTTACGGCAGTGTGGCCGGGCTGTTGACCGGCTGTCTGGCGTATCTGTTGACCCACAACGTGTGGATGGCGGGGATCGTGTTCGTGGCGATGACCCTCAACATCATCTGTGCGGGATTTGCGGGGTCGGTGATCCCGATGGGTCTGAAGGCTTTGAAGATCGACCCTGCTCTGGCCTCGACCGTCTGGTTGACCACTTTTACCGACTGGATCGGCTTCATCTTGCTGCTGGGACTTGGGACGATGTTCCTGGAACGGCTCCAGCATTGAAAGCGCACGGGCTCCTCTCCAGAGTGGTCGCCTCTCCGGCTTATCTTCCCGCCGCCTGCGCTCTGGGTCTGGCCTTCAAGGGTGGGGTGGCCTCGCTTTCGCTAGGAGCGAACCTGACTTCTCCGGCTTCGCTTTGTGCTAACCTGGCCTGCCTTCTACTCCTGACCCTGCCGCTCTGGCTGGTTCCCATCCGGGCGGCGCGCCCTTTGGGCGTCGCTCTGAGCGCGCTCTGCGGTCTGATAGCTCTGGCCGACGTGATGTACTTCCGGTATTTCGCCGACCTTCCCACGGCGGGGCAGTTGACCCACGCCTGGCAACTGGCCGACGTGGGCGGCACGATGGGTACCGTGGTGCATCCCAAGGACGCGCTGCTTTTTCTCGACACGGCGGCGCTGGCCGTTCTGCTCTGGCGTTGGCCGGCAGGCGCCTCGGTCTGGGGAGTCCGGGCCAGGCTGGCGGGCGGGGTGGCTTTGGCGGCGGTGTTGCTGCTGCTGGCCCGTGGTCCCGCCATGACGCCCCAGCAGCAAAGCGTGCTCGCCGTGCGGTTCAAGGCGCACGCCATCGCGGCGGAGGTGGGGCTGGCCTACTATCATTATCACGATCTGGAAAAGCTGGCGCGCCTTCGCTGGGGCCGCAGCACTCCGCCCGAGAACCCCGAGGCGGTGCTGGCGCGCTGCCTCGAGTCGCGCGAGTCGATCCTGGCGCAGACCCCCTACCAGGGGCTGGCCCGGGGGCAGAACGTGATCGTGCTGCTGTTGGAAAGCTGGTCGACCTTCACCCTCGATTATCAGGTCGGGGGCCAGCCGCTGATGCCGTACATGGCAAAGCTGCGCGAACGCTGCCTGTACTTTCCCAACTATTACGATCAAACCAACCAGGCCTCATCCTCGGACGGCGAGTTCCTGATGAGCACCTCGCTTTTTCCCGCCGGTCAGGGCGCCACTGTGTTCACGTACGACAGCAACACCTTGCGCGGGCTGCCGCGCATCCTGACCGAGAACGGATACTCCACGATGTACTGCGGGTATTACGACTCGGGTTTCTGGAACGCCCGCACCATGATCCCGAACTACGGCTTCGAAAAGGGTGTGTTTGCTCCGTTCGGGGCTCCGCCAAATCCGGTTGAGCAGGTTGGCTGGGGGCTCGCCGATCTCCCGCTGCTGCGCCGGGTCCAGGAGCTGGTCCTGCAACAGCGCTCGCCCTCTTACACGGTGGTTCATTGCTCGATGGGGCATCATCCCTTCCAGGAGTTGCCGAACGAGCTCAAGGAGCTGCAGCTTCCCGCCGAGCTCCAGGGCACCGTGTTCGGCGACTATCTGCAGATGTGCCGCTTCCGAGACCGCAACATCGAGGCGTTCATGGCGGCCTTCGAGGCGTCGCCGCTGGCGGCGAACACGCTGCTCGTGATCACGGGCGACCACGCGGCGCCGATGACCGTCGAAGAGCTTCGACCCGCGCTTCCCGCCACCGAGGGGGGGGCGGCGCTGGCTCACGCCAGCATGCTGAAGACTCCGCTCATGTTCCGGCTCCCCTCCGGAAAACCGGGTGTGTTCGAACAGGCGATAGGGCAGCTCGACTACGCCCCGACGATGGCGCACCTGCTGGGGGTCGAGGTGGGAGCGACGACCTTCCTCGGCACGAACGCGTTTCTGGGCTCGACTCTGGTCGCCAATCGAAAATGGGGCTGGGTGACGGACGGTAAGCAGATGGTGTCGCTGCACGACGGCCGCGCGGTGGGTCTGCCGAAGCTGGAGCTTCTCCCCCCAGGCAGCGGCAGAGACCTGGTCACAGCGGGGCTGGCGGAGTGGTCGCTCTCGGACGAGATTCTCGACCACGACATGGTCCCCTGGCTGCTCTCTCAGCAGCCTGCAAAGACGGTTCCCTAATCTAAGGATGAAACAGAAAGGTTAACCTCCCACGGAAAGAGCTTTAGGAAAGGACAGGGGCTCGCCGCCCCGGGCCCAAAGTCCCACCTATGACCGATTTTCACCGTTTTGCCGGTACCGACAGCTATCTCTCTGACCCCTCGCTGGAGGCCGCCGTGAACTGCGCGCTGGCCCTGGAAAAGCCGCTTCTGGTCCGGGGCGAGCCGGGCACCGGTAAGACTTTGCTGGCCGAGGCTTTGGCCGCCTCGTTGAACACGCGTCTTATCCGCTGGTCGATCAAGTCGACCACCAAGGCCGACGAGGGCCTCTACACCTACGATGCGGTGTCGCGCCTGTACGACTCGCGCTTTCAGGACAAAGACGTGGCCGATATCGAGCAGTACATCCGCCTTCGACCGCTGGGCCAGGCGTTCGAGTCCGAAGAGCGGGTGGTGCTTCTGATCGACGAGGTCGACAAGGCCGATATCGAGTTTCCCAACGACCTGCTCAACGAGTTGGACCGGATGTCGTTCACCGTGCGCGAGACCGGGCGTGAGGTGACGGCGCGCCATCGGCCGGCTGTGATCATCACTTCGAACAACGAGAAAGAGCTACCGGACCCGTTCTTGCGTCGCTGCGTCTTTCACTATCTGGACTTTCCCGAGCCCGAGTTTATGCAGCGCATCCTGGACGTGCATCACCCGAACCTGGAAAAGGAGGTCGCCCGTCAGGCGCTGGAGGTGTTCTACTCTTTGCGTGAGGCGCCGCTGCGTAAGAAGCCCAGCACCAGTGAACTGATCGACTGGATCGCGGCCCTGAAGGTGGCTGGGGCCGGGGGATCCTTGTTGGAGGGGACGGTGCCGCTGCTCGGTCTGCTGCTGAAGAAGGAGCAAGATCTGCTGACCGTGGCCAAGAGCTTTGCTCGACGCTCTATGAACTGATGCTCGTTCGCTTCTTCTATAGCCTGCGGGCCCAGGGGCTGAAGGTTAGCCCTCAGCAGTTGATGACGCTGGCCCAGGGGTTGGGGAAAGGGCTGCACGGTCAGACCTTGACCGGGTTCTATCACCTGGCGCGCTGCACGCTGCTGACTTCGGAAACGGACTTCGACCGATTCGATCAGGTGTTCACCGCGTTTTTCGAGGGGGTCGATCTGGCGGCGGTCGAGATCGAGGACAAGTTCTTCGACTGGCTGCGTCGGGCGGCCGACGGCGAGATCCCCGACCTGACGCCGGAAGAGCGGGCCCTGTTCGAGTCGATGGACTATCCCGAGTTAGAGAAGATGTTCCGTGATCTGTTAGATGAGCAGAAAGAGGAGCACAACGGCGGGAACCGCTTCATCGGGACGGGCGGGCGTTCGGCCTTCGGCCATTCGGGAGCGCCCCGGCCGGGGATCCGGATGGGAGGCCCCGGGCGCAACCGTCGCGCCTTACGGGTGGCCGAGGAGCGACGTTTTCGCGACTACCGCAACGATCGCACCCTGGACGTTCGCCAGTACTCGGTGGCGTTGAGGAAACTGCGCCAGTTTGGGCGCAATCCGGGCGAGGAAGAGATCGACATCGACGGCACCATCGAGGCGACCGGCCGCCAGGCGGGCGAGTTAGAGGTGGTGACGCGGCGCCCGCTGGAGCCGACCATGCGGGTGATTCTGCTGATGGACGTAGGCGGGACGATGGACCCGTTCGTGCACCAGGTCGAGGCGCTGTTCACGGCGGCCTCGCAGGCGTCGCACTTCAAGGAGTTCCGAGCTTACTACTTTCACAACTGCGTGTACGGTCAGGTTTTCCGCGACGCGCGTTTTCGCGAGAAGGTGCCGCTGGCGGAACTGTACCGCAGCAGCGGCAAGGACTACCGCCTGATCGTGGTCGGCGACGCTATGATGGCGCCATACGAGTTAGTGGGCAGTCGTCACTCGCTGTTCTTCGGCTCGCCCGAGACCGCGCGTGGGTGGGAGTCGCTGCAGGCGCTGCGCGACCGCTATCCCCACTCGATCTGGCTGAACCCCGAACCCGTGCGCTACTGGTACGGCGAAACGCTGCAGGCGATCTCTAGCCTGTTTCCGATGTTCCCGCTGACCATGGACGGGCTGGAAGAGGCGATCCGCGACCTGCGCCACTGAGTCGGTGGATTCCCCGGCTCGGGCATGAAAAATGCGACCCCCGGGGGAGGTCGCATGGGAAGCTGACGGCTTTGGGCCTAGTTCGCCAGAAGATAAGTCGGCGTCGCCGTGTCCAGCGGGCGGGTGGCGATCGGCTCGCCGGTGGGTGCCGTCGCGGTGGCTACGACCGGGGGGGTCGGAGGGGCGGAGAACTCTTCGTTGGCTTTGGCCTTGGCGGCTTTGCGCTCGGCGATCTGCTTCTTCCAGACCGTGGCGCGCTCCATACCGTGGGTCATCCCGCGCAGCGAATGGCTGACCGTGTCGGCGGCGTAGGAGACGCCGACCAGGGTGTCGCCAAGGGCGGCCTTGGCGGGCATCACGTACTTCATCACGCTTCCCGCCAGGCCGACCAGGTCGGTGGCCACGCGGGCGATGTCCAGGCCCTTTTCGAACAGTCCGGCGGTGGGGTCTTTCAAGGTGCTGTTCAGGCGGTAGGCGTTAGCGCCCAGGATGGAAAGGCGGATGGTCGGCACGATGGCGTGGCCGAACCCTTCGCGCACGCCGTTGTCGGTGCCCTGGAGCAGCTTTTCGCTGATCGAGGTGGCGCCGTAGCGCAGAGCCAGAGCGGGGTCGTTTTTGCCGACCTCGACGAGTTCGTTGAAGGCGAAGTAGGTGGTGTCGATCACCGCTTCGGCAACGTTGTTCATCAGGCTGTTCCGCGAGCTGTCGACCGGGCCTTGTTTGGCCGGAGGGCGCGCTTCGGTGCGGACGGTGGTGGGCAGTGACTGGGTGCCGGAGTTGATAATCATGAGTAAGCCTTTCCTAGCAGCGTGGCAGCGATCACCGTTCGGGCCTGTCTTCCTTGGGGAAGCTCTTTACCGACCGACGGTTTCCTCAGATCGCATGACTATCATGCCAGAGTCCAACGGTAACATGGTTAACAGGTTTTTAACGGTTCGCCGTTTCTGTCACTACACCCAAATGCGCTTACGCGAGGTTTCGCGCCGTTTCGAGCGCATGAGCGGTTTCGAAGATACCCTCCGAATCGAACCCAAACTGACCGATTCGGAACGCGTGGTGATCACCAGGTGATCATTGATCATGCTAGTCGGGGTAGGCGGCGGCGAAAGTATCCGCGACCTCGTGGTCCATCTCGACGTCGACGCGGGAGTAAGTATCGAGCGTCTCTTTGATCGAAGCGTGGCCAAGGCGCGCCGACACCTTCTTGACGTGAGTGCCAGTCCGCAGCAGTTCCGTGGCGTGGGTGTGGCGCAGGATGTAGAGCTTACGGTCGTCAGGAGACCCGAGCTGGTTAAGGATTTTCCGGAAACGCTGGGAAACGGCTCCGATGCAACGGAACCAGGTGGCAGAGCTGGCGGCCGAGATCCGTGGCGTCGACCTGGTCGGCGACACCTACTCCCCGAACTCCGTCTGTGTGGAGGCCAGGCACTACGGCCTGGTCCGCGCCGGCGACCTGGTGACCAGGCCTGACGGCGTTATCGAGACCTGCCGGATGGAGGTCCTCCGCCGGTTCCCGCCGGGGTTGAAAGGGCGACAGATGGCAGCGGTTCGAGGACGTCGGTCCGTTCGCGCGATAAGCCCAAGGAACAACCCGCTGGAGTCATCCGGCAGGGGCTTTCTTGCGTCCGCCGGTAGCCTAGAAGCATCATCGTTTGCCGAAAGGTCCTCATTAAATTATAAGGAATACTCCGACGCGGATAGGACCTACGTGCTTTCCGCAAGTTCATTTCCAGGAGGATAGGGGGGGCTCCGGCTCCTCCTACGTACCATGAAAAACCTTACTAGAGCGCTGCTCTGGCTTTTGCTCGTAAGCTGGGTCGCAGGATGCGGCTCTTCGAACGAAGACTACTTTGTCTCTAATGGAACCGGCGGTGGACAAAATGTCCCTCCCGCCCAGCTGAGACTCGACTTCAATCAGCCCGGCGGAGGCACTTCCCTCCCGCCTGGCACCACGACCTTGGTCGTAAGGGGATACACAGCCAGCGGCGCCCAGCAATTCGGACCGTTAGCGCTGCCTCGTCCCGAAAACGACATCCTCAGCCTTAGTGTAGACCCTTCGGTGACCCTCGTCGAAGTCGACGCGGTAGGCCAAGCCCTGCTGCAGGCAACCGGAGGCCAAGTTCTGGCTCAATTCGCCGTCGAGGTCGACCTGCAGTCAGGCCAAACCGTCGTCGTCTTGGTCGGAAGCGAAGGTCCGAGCGGCGCTACCGGTCCGACCGGCGCGACGGGTCCCGCAGGTGCTACGGGTCCTACCGGTAACGCTGGCCCTAGCGGACCTACCGGCGATCCCGGTCCGGCCGGCCCCACGGGCAACACCGGCCCGAGTGGCGATCCTGGACCCACTGGGCCTACGGGTGCTGACGGCGCAACCGGAGCCACCGGCGCTGACGGAGCCACCGGCGCTGAAGGAGCCACCGGAGCCACCGGAGCCACCGGTGCAACCGGTAACACTGGAGCCACCGGAGCCACCGGTAACACTGGGGTGACGGGACCGACAGGTTCCGACGGTGCCGGCTCAACCTTCGTCTCCGGCGGCCAAGCGTCTGTCTCCACGATTATTCCGGGAATTAGTGGGATTTATCACATCCTTCCTCTCTCGGGCACTGGAGCAAATTCAAACACCGTCCTCGGACCTACCGTCGACTTGACCAGCAGCAGCGTCGCCGGGTCAACGATCTCTAGAGACGGAGTTATCACCTCGATCAGCGCTTACCACACCCTGGACCAGGCCCAGTCGCTGGTCGGCACGACCGTGACTCAGACGGTCCAGCTGTACGTGAGCACCACACCTGACAATACCTATGTCCCCATACCGGGTGCCACGGTCACACTCGCTCCGTCCCTAACCGGCGTTCTCGCTATTGGAACCATATCCAACGGGATCACCACAGGTCTATCTATCCCCGTTACAGCAGGCAGCAATGTCATCGCTGTCTACTCGACCACGAGTGCTGGAATCAATCTAGTAAACACGATTCAGGGGCGGATTTCCGTTGGTGTTACCATCAACTAAGACGGCACCGGATTCGTGAAGGCGACCGGTCACAACCGGTCCCTCACAAGGAAGAAGCCCCCGCTCGGTTCGCCCGGGCGGGGGCTTTTTGCGTTCTGGGGCGTGTGGCTCTCGGGGAAGCCTACTTACTATGCGCCACCCGGTGCCAAACAGCTCATTTTCGGAACAGAGAATCAAATAGGCGCTCGGCGTGATCGAGACCTGCCGGATGGAGGTCCTCCGCCGGTTCCCCCACGGATTGAGAAAGGGCGACCGGTGGCAGCGCTTCGAGGACGCTGGACCGTTCGCCCAATAGCATCCCTCAATACAAAGGGCCCCCGCCGGTTTGCGCTGACGGGGGCCTTTTTTGCGTTTCCCCGAGCAGTTCGGGAAGCTTCTAGGTGGGTCCGGTGGTGATCCTGAGGTGATCATAGCCACTGGGCAACATGATAAATGGTGATTTTTTTCCTGTAAATGGGGCTTGGGCTCCAGAGTCCAACGGCAACATGATTAACAACTTTTTAACTGGAGTCCAAATTCCAACCATGCCGGGAGCGCCGGGAGGGAAGGCTAGTCGCAGCTTCGTTTGGACTTAGGGATAGTCACGACGCCCCTGCTTCGAGGGGGAGGGGCAATGAGCTCTCCGGCCGCCTGCGGTGGTGGGGTCGGGGAGGCAGCCGGGGAAGGCGGAGACGGAGCGAGCATCACGGCGCCAGCGGTCGGGGGTGGAGTTTCCTCCCGGGTGGAGCAGCCGAGGTCGCTGCCGGAGAGCAGGGCGGCGGCGCTCAACCCTCCACCCAGGAAGAGCATGTCGGCCAGGAAGCGGCGACGGGATTTGCGATTGGGCTCGTTCATCGGGCCACCTCGCAGAGGGCTTCTTCGATCTCGCGCCGCACCGGGTCGGCCGCGTCGCGAGTCCAGTCCGCGAAGCGAGCGCTGTGATCGAGTTGAACTTTGGTGTCGCCGGGCATCAGGGGGATACACTGGCAGCCGCCTTTGCCGCAGCCGCCCTGACGCAGTCCGTCCTCGCCTTCCTGGCGCAACTGCTGGGCCTTGTCCGTCTGCCAGCCCAGCTTGACGTGGCCGATGCGAACCTCGGGGCGGCGGTCGGTGCCGACCAGGCGGGCACAGGGGTAGAGATTACCGGACGGGGCGATAGTTACCTGACGCCCTCCAAAATCGCAGGCCCCCTGGGCCTCTGCCACCCCTGGCTCCCCGGTTTCGGGAAAATAGGTGGCGAAGGGCGACAGATGCAGCGGTTGGTCGGTGCACATCGAGAGCAGACTGGCCCGCGCCAGTTGAGACCAGACGTCGCGAGCTTCGTCCTCGACCGGAGCCCAGTCCGCCTCCAGATCCGGCAGCAGCGAGATTCGGCTCGCTCCGGCTCGGTAAAGCCGCTCGACGGCCGGGAGCAGGGAGCCGATGGTGCTGGGGGTCACCACCATCAGCAGGTGAACCCGTTCCAGCGTGTCCAGCGCCCGCTCGACGTTGCGCCAGACCAGGCGGCCCGAACCGCGACCGTTGACGAAGGGGCGGGCGACGTCCTGGACGTCTTCGGGACCGTCGAGCGAGAGCGCCGTCCAGACGTTGTACTCGGCTAGAAAGCGGAGCTGTTTCTCTTCGAGAATGGTGGCGTTCGTCGTGATCTGGAAGCTGATCTTGCGGCCGGCGCGATCGGCGGCCCGGCGCGCCCAGCGACAGACTTTGGCCATCAACGGGAAGCGCAGGAACGGCTCGCCTCCGAAGAAGCTCAGCTCCAGGTCGCCGGAGCCGCCGGAGAAGAGCATTCGTAGCCCTTCCATCGCCGTCTTCTCCGTCATGTGACGGTTGAACTTCTCTCCGGCGTAGCAGTAAGAGCAGGCCAGATTGCACTGGTGGGTAAGCACGAGACAGACTTTCATATCCCCTCCCGTCGTCGGTCGATAGAGCTTATTCCCGTCTTCGCGACCGGCTCGCGTCCCCCTGGGTCGCTCGACGGGGGGTAGACTTGTCCTAGGCGGCTTGAGAAGGGGCCGACCCGGCGACCGTCGTACCACGCCGCTTGCCGGATCGGGAAGGTCTGGCAGCAGTCGAAATGTTCAAAACGATGATTTGCGATGATTTGGATTAGCGCCGTCGGAAAGATTCTGGCGATTCTGGCTCTCTATGTGCTGGCTTCGCTGCTAACCGAGCGCCGTCAGGGACGCCGGAACCGCCGCGTGGTGGGGTCGGAGGCTCGGGGCGAGGCGTCGGCCGGCCGATCCAAAACTCGCCGATTCGGCCGCGTGGCCTGAGGATCATTTGCATGGCAGAGCGTAAGAAGAGCGCCAAAAAGACGCGCGTCCCCGCAGAAAAGCCCGCCCCCGCTTCGAACGGGGTTCCCCCGGAGCTCAGAGCTCTTTGGGACGAGGCGCTGCGGCTGGAGATGGAGCTGGAGAAAGAGCTGCTCGAGGACACCGTGAAAAGTGCCCAACTGGCGCTCGAAGAGCTTCACGCCGAAACCAAGACCCAGCCGTTCGAGCGTCGCCGTGGCCTGCGGCTGCGCGAAAAGGCCGAACGGGTCGAACGCGCCTTCAACCGACTGCGCGCTCTGCGCACGGGCGAGATGCTGCCGGCTCGCCACCCGGATGATTAACGTGCCGTCGGGTCAGCTGAGCCGAGAGTCGGCGCTGTCTTCACTGAGCGCCGTGGTCTCGCGCGCCGCCGGCTCTTCGGGGGCAGATGCCGAGGCCGAACTGGCGCTTCCCCTTCGTCACCGCTATCTTGGCGACAGCGAGGTCGCTTCGGCGGTGCTGGCCGAGCATAAGCCTGCGACGGTGGGGCCGTTCCTGGAACGGATGCTCTGGCGCACCTACTGCCGAGGCTGGATGGAAGGGCGCTCCGGCGCTTACCTGACCTATCGGCGCCAGGTAGCCGACGACTTTCGTCGCTTTGGTGTCACCGAGGCGTATCAGAAGGCGCTGAGCGGCACGACGGGGCTAGACGCTTTCGACGCTTGGAATGAGGAACTTACCTCGCACGGGCGTTTGAGCTTTCCGGCGCGCCAATGGTACGCCTCGATCTGGATCTTCAGTCTACGTCTTCCGTGGAGTCTGGGTGCTGCGCACTTCCAGGAGCATCTGCTCGATGTCGACGCCGCCGAGGTCGTTCTAGGCTGGCGTTCGGTGGCCGGTCTGCAGCCTCCGGGCAAGCATCTTCTGGCCAAAGCCGACGAGATCGCCCGCTTCAGCGAAGGTCGCTTCGATCTGAAAGGGCGACTCAACGAGTCGGCCGTGGCCCAGAAGGGGCCGGCTTTACCGCCCGCCGCCCTGATGCCGCTACCTCCCGCCGCAAGCGACCTGTTAGGCGAGAACTACGCTTTGCTGGTCACGCCCGAAGACCTGACGCCCGAGACCACCTCGATCGGTAGCCTTCGCCCCAAACTGGTGCTGATTCCCAGTCTGGAGTCGCTGGCTCCTTTCTCGTACCGCTTTAGCGCCCAGGTATCCCAGGCGACCACCGCCGCCCTGACCGAGACCCGTTTGCGTTTGGCCGAAGTTTACGGCTGTCCCGTGATCGACTTACCCCAGGGAGGCGACCTGGCCGGGGCGCTGGGTCAGCGGCTCGGCGAGGATGAGATTCCTCACCTGGTCTACCAGCATCCCACCGTGGGGCCGTGGCAAGACCTGGTGGTAGCCCTGACCGGGCGCGACGTCGGATTGCGCTTTTTCCCGCTGCGGCGCTCCTGGGATGCCGCGCTGTTCCCGCACGCCTCCCAGGGCTTTGCTCATTTCCAGAGCGCGGCGATGCCGCTTCTTACCCGGGCGCGCGGTCAGCTTTAGCCAGAGCGAGTAGCTCTCGACCTACCGGAGCCGTCAAGACTTCTTATTGTTTAAGTCTTGACGAACTCTCTCCCGCTTGATAGGAATGGGTATCACCGGAGGTGGGGGATGCTAGCCTTATTCGGGCCTATCAAGGCGGAAGTTCACGAGAGCGAACTTCCCTTTCTCAAAGTCAAACCGCAGCGCAAGCTGTCCCGGACGCCGCAGATCGTCTCGGCCAGGGTCGGCGAACGCGCGTTTCGGCTCAAGGTTAAGCCGGTCGAACGCGGTAGCGACTCGACCTGGGTCGAAGTGGTGGACTTCTTCGGTTCGCGCTACACTTTGGCTACGGCGCTCGGCGCCCTCGAAGAGCGTCGCATCGCTCCCCGACGTCGCGCCACCCTCACCGTCCGCTCTCCTGATCTCCCCGGCTTTCGTGCTACGACTTTGGACGTTTCTAACAGCGGACTCCGCCTGGCCACCGCCGGCCCGCTGGAGGTTGGCGTTCGGGTCCGGATGGAGATCGACGGACGCGAACCGTCCCAGCGAGCCACCGACCTCTCGGGTGTTACCGTGTGGTCCTGCCGAAGGCCTGACGACGGCTATCAGGTGGGGATCCGCTTGCTCAGTACCCGAGTCAGCGTCGGATAAACAATAACGCGCCGCCCCAAAAGGGACGGCGCGCTGCTTTCAGCCCGGAGGACGAGCCGGGACCGAAACGACGCGGTTCTCTTCGCGTCGCCCGTTCGGCTAGTCTTCGAGCGTCGAGGTGTCGCCGATCGGCTGACCCAGCAGTTCCGCCCTCAGCAGGCGACGCATGATCTTACCGCTGCGCGTTTTGGGCAGTTTTTCCACGAAGCGGACCTCTTCGGGCCGAGCGATCTTGGAAAGTTGGGTGCCGACCCACTCGGTCAGCGCCTCCTCCAACTTCTCCGAAGGCTCCAGACCAGCTTTCAGAGTCACGAAAGCGTGGATGGCGTTGCCCTTGAGTTCGTGGGGGATGCCCACGGCGGCCGCTTCGACCACGTCGGGGTGAGCCACCAGCGCGCTTTCAATCTCGGCCGTGCCCAGGCGGTAGCCGCTAACCTTGATGACGTCGTCCATACGACCGATCACCCAGATGTAGCCGTCGTCATCCTTGCGGGCAGAGTCGCCGGTGAAGTACATGCCTTCGATGGTCGACCAGTACACCTCCCTGTAGAGTTCGGGGTTCTTGTACAGGGTGCGCAGCATCGACGGCCACGGCTTTTTGACGACCAGGAATCCGTCGGCGCCGTTGGGCACCGGCGTTCCGTTTTCATCCACCACGTCGACCTCGATACCGGGCAGCGGTCGGGTCGGACTACCGGGCTTCAGGGGAACGACCGGGGTGGGCGAGATCATGAACGATCCGGTCTCGGTCTGCCACCAGGTATCCATGATGGGGCAGCGCTCTTTGCCGATGACGCGATGGAACCAGCGCCACGCCTCGGGATTGATCGGCTCGCCCACCGAACCCAGCAGACGCAGCGAACTGAGGTCGTGCTTCTCGGGCCAGGCGTCGCCGTAGCGCATCAGGCCGCGGATAGCGGTCGGGGTCGAGTACAGAATGTTGATGCCGTACTTCTCGACCATCCTCCACCAGCGGTCGGGGTACGGGGTCCCGGGCGAGCCTTCATACATGAACTGCGTGGCTCCAGTCAGGAACGGACCGTAGACGATGTAAGAGTGTCCGGTCACCCAGCCCGCATCGGCGGTACACCAGTAGCGGTCCTCTTCGCGCATGTCGAAGACGGCCTTCATGGTGTAGTGCACACCGACCTGATAGCCGCCGTGCACGTGCAGGATCCCCTTGGGTTTTCCCGTGGTTCCCGAGGTGTAGAGGATGAACAGCGGGTGTTCGGCGTCGACCGGCTCGGGGGGGCAGGGGCGCTGTGAGACAGGCAGGTCGGCCAGTTCGTGGTACCAGAAGTCGCGGCCCGGCTCCATGTTCACCGGTTCCGCGTCGCCCAGCCGTTTGACCACCAGAACAGCGGTGACGCTGGCGCTCTTGCGCACGGCTTCGTCGACGATGCTCTTGAGCGGGATATGCTTGCGGTTCATCAGGCCGCCGTCGGCCGTGATGATCACTTTGCTAGCGGCATCTTCGATGCGCGAGGTCAGGGCGTCGGCCGAGAAGCCTCCGAAGATCACGGAGTGCACAGCGCCAAGACGGGCACAGGCCATGATGGCGAAGATCTGCTCGGGGATACGCGGCATGTAGACGGTGACGCGGTCGCCCTTCTGCACGCCCAGGCTGCGCAGAACGTTGGCAAACTTGCACACCTCGCGGTGCATCGCCAGGTAGCTAAAGCTACGGGATTCGCCGGTTTCGGATTCCCACACCAGAGCCAGTTTGTTGCGGCGAGGGCCGCGCAAGTGTCGGTCGAGGCAGTTGTGGGTGATGTTGGTCTTGGCTCCGACGAACCATTTGGCGAAGGGCGCCTGCCAGTCGAGCACCTGGGTCCAGGGTTCGAACCACTCGAGCTCTTGAGCTTGCCTTTCCCAGAAGCCTTCGAAGTCGCGTTCGGCTTCTGCTCTCTGGGCATCCCAGTCGGGCATGTGGGCCTTTTCCAGAATCTCTGGAATGGGGTGATAGATGTCCGTTTCCGTCATCGCGATGGGCCTTTCTACTAAGGGGTCGATGGGTAGGTCAGGACTGGGTTAGCGACTTCAGCTCTTTCTTGTCGCCAAAAACCCAGTCGACGCCGCCGAACTGTCGGATCAGCTGGCGGGTCTTGCCGTGCAGGGGGATCAGGCGCTCGCTTTTGACGCCGTACACCCCCTGGATCTGTTTGATCATCAGGTCGCGTGAAGATTCCACGCGGATTTTGAACTCTGCGGGGGGGCGCCCGGCGGTCTCGAGAGTGCTCAAGAGGTCGGCCAGAGCGCCGTTGAGGGTGTGGTATTCAGCCTCGTCGAGGGTGATGGCGTTCGGCACCGTCACGGTCTCTTCCCGGGACCGGTTGGGGGTGCGAAGCTGGTAATACCCATCGGCTTTGGTACGGCCGGTCATGGCGGCAAACAGCTTGAGATGGTAGTGCGGTTGGCCGGGAGATCCCAGGGGAGGGGAGGCGGGTAGAGCCTCCGGCTGGGAAGCCGAGGAGGGGCGGGCCGCCTCGTCGGGCAGCCGCGTCTCCATGGCCATGGCGGCCTCTTTGGCCAGCACGTCGGCCCGTTCGTTCCACTCGGTGCCCACGTGTGCGCGCGTCCATCGGAAGGTGATCTTGACCTTCTGCGCGCGGGCCACCGACGACAGCTGGTCGAAGCGCTGCCAGAGGTCGCGGTTCTTATGTTTTTTCCATTTGCCCTGAGCGCAGTGAACCACGTACTGCGAGTCGCAGACGATCTCGACCTCGCTGGGCAACGGCAGCTTATCCTGGTGAGTGCGGTAGAGCAGTTCCAGGATGGCGATCGCTCCGGCGATCTCGGCCCGATTGTTCGAAGTAGGAGGCTCCGAGGTTCGGGCCGGCACCCCGCCGTTGACTTCGAAAGCGCCGCTCTCGAGCACGAACACCGAGGCGAAGCCGATCACTCCACCGGGGTTGATGATCGGGGCCGAGCCGTCGGTGTAGACTTCCCACTTCGGCATGGCGTGCAGCTTCTGCCAGGCTTGGGGCTGCTGCTCGAGAGCCCGGGCGATCCCTTCGCGGACCGAACTGAGTTCAGGGATAGGCGCCTGGCTCATTGGGCAGCGAAGTGGTCGGCCAGGCGGTCGACGCAAGCCAGGAACAGTTCGACCCCGATCGGTAGCGCTTCTTCGTCGACGGTGAAGCGGGGGTGGTGGTGGCTGTAGCAGGCCTGCACGTTCTCGTTGTAGGCCCCCAGGAAGAAAAAGCAGCCAGGGACCTCCTGCAAGTAGTAGGCCATGTCCTCTCCGCCCATGGAGCGGGCGTCGTGCCGCTGTTCCAGCGGAGCCACCTTCAGCAGGTCGCGGCAAGCGCTTTCCACCACGGAGGTGACGGCGGGGTCGTTGACCAGGACGGGGTAGCCTTCGCGCCAGTGCAGTTCGACGGTGGCGCCGTGCGCTTCGGCGGTAGAACGTGCCAGACGTTCAAACTGCTGCTTGGCCTGCTTGCGGACGTCTTCGTTATAGGTGCGCAGGGTGCCGCCCAGTTCGGCGTGCGGGGGAATGATGTTGTAAGCGGTTCCGGCGTGGAAGCGCGTGATGGTAAAGACCGTCGGCTGCTTGGGCTCGATGGCCCGGGTCATCATGGTCTGAGCGGCGGTGACGATATGCGCGGCCGTGGTGATGGGGTCGACGCCTTCGTGAGGAGAGGCGGCGTGGGTCCCCAAGCCGACCACTTTAAGGTCGAACTCGTCGGTGGCGGCCAGCATCGGGCCGGGGCAGAAGTTCACGTGGCCAGTGTTGAGATGCAGCCAGAGATGCAGGCCCAAGGCGGCTTGAACGCCGTCCATGACCCCTTCGGCGATCATCGGGGCAGCCCCGCCGGGACCTTCTTCGGCGGGCTGGAACAGCACTCTGACCGTCCCGCGCAGCGTCTCCCGGCGCTGCTGAAGGAGCTTGGCGGTAACCAGCAAGATGGCGGTGTGACCGTCGTGACCGCAGGCGTGCATTTTGCCCGGGCTGGTCGAGGCAAACTCGAGGCCGGTCTCTTCGAGGATCGGCAGAGCGTCCATATCGGCTCGGATCAGGATGGTGGGGCCGGGCAGCGCGCCCACGATGTCGGCGGTGACGCCCGTTTTGGCGATGCCGGTACGCGGGGTCAGACCAAGACTTTTCAGATAGGTCGCTACCACACCCGAAGTGCGGAACTCTTCGAAACCGAGTTCGGGATGTTGATGAAAGTCTCGTCTCAGCGCGACCAACTCGTCTTGCAGGGAAAGCACGTCGGCCGAGAGTTGGGGCGGGACGCAGGCGGTAGTCAAGGACATAGGTTTCCCTTCGTTTTCCCGTTTGCCGGGGCCTTCTGCGCTCTGTCATGTTCCCAGCCGGAGTATCCCGGCGGCTGAAGGCTCTGGTCTTGCGGGTAGCGAACAGGCGCCGGACCGGTATGCCCCGTTTGGGGAGTCGGTCGAAAGGACCCTCATGACAAGCGACACCTCCCTCAACGACCTCTCGTCGTCCCTATCCTCTTCGGACGAGGTCGAGGCCGAGCCGGCCCTCGAGGCCACGGTTCTGGTGGTGGATGACGAACCGAACATCGTGACCTTGTTAGAGACCTGGCTCGAGACCATCGGCTGCAAGGTCGTGTCGGCGGGCGACGGTGAGAAGGGGGTCGAAAAGGCTCGTGAGGTGCTTCCCGACCTGATCTTGATGGACGGTATGATGCCCAGGATGAGCGGCTTCGACGCCTGCAAACTGTTGAAGGACGACAAGGCGACACGCGACATTCCGCTGATCTTCTTGACCGTTCAGGGCGAAGTCCAGGATGTGGTCAAAGGGCTCGAGTTGGGCGCGCACGGCTATATGACCAAGCCGTTCAAGCCGCAGGAGTTGCTGGCCCGCGTGCGCTCGACCCTGAAGATCAAGCAGATTCAGGACCGTCTGAAGCAGCATACCCAGACCTTGCGCAAGCGCTGGGACTGGATTCACGGTGCGGTCGAGAAGCTGCCGCTGGGGCTGATGGTGCTCGATGGCGAGACGTCCGAACTCTTGTTCTGCAACGAGCGATGGAACGCGTTGCTGAGCTGCGACTTCGGATCCGGTACGGGTTCGGCCGGTCAGCTGTTCGAGTTTCGCGGAGAAGGCGATGTGCTGGGCTCGAGCGTCGAGGTGGAAGGACGATTTGAAGTCCTGGTCCAGGGAACGTCCCGAGGTAGCTTTGAACTGCGGGCCTGTTCGTTCGAAAAGAACGGCAAAGTCGGTCGGCAAGTCGTCTTGCTCGGCTAAACTACGGCAGGGGAAAGAAAAAGAGACCGGCGTGTCCGGTCTCTTTTTCTTTCCCCGCTGAGAGCGGGCTACATCGTCTCGCCAGTGGCGAGCATGTCGTCAGGGAGTTTGCCTTTGCCCTCGGAGATCTCGATCGCCCGGGTAAACCAGGCCTTGTCCTGGGCCGTCGCAGCTTCGAGCTCCAGACCTTTCTGGGCCGACTTGACGGCTTCGGCAAACGCTTCCGACAGCGAGAGCAAGATGACTTGCTCTTTTTGCGGGGCGGGATGGCCAGGCATGGCTTCCAGCGCCTGGTCGACCGTCTTGACCGCGTCGCTCATCTTTTTCAGACGACGGTAGGCGCGGGTTAGATCCAGGTAGACTTCGGGCTGCGGGTCGTTGCTGAGCAGCTTACGGAACTGCACCACGGCCAGGGTATCCTTGCCGACGTGACAGTAAGCGCGAGCGAGGTGCAGCAAGAATTCTGAGCTGTCCGGGTTCTGCTTTTGCAGGTCGCGGTACAGGTCGATCAGTTTGCGGGCGTTGGTCTTGTCGCCGAACTTTTTGTAGGCGGCACGGTGAGCGGCCGGCAGGGCCGGCTGCTCGGTGAGCACCTCTTTGAGCTTGGCGATAGCGTCATCGTGATTTTCCGGCAGCTCCAGAGCCTCTTCCGGTTCGGCCGCAGGAGCGGCGTCTTCGGTCGGGGCGGCTTGAGCAGCGGCTTCCGCAGCGGCGGCCTGAGCTTCGGCTTCGGCTTCGGCAAACGCGGTCACGGTGGCTTCGATCTGGGCCTGAGCGGCAGCTTCGGCTTCGGCCACAGCAGCCTGAGCAGCAGCTTCGGCTTCGGCCGCGGCGGCCTGAGCAGCAGCTTCGGCTTCGGCCGCAGCAGCCTGAGCAGCAGCTTCAGCTTCAGCAGCGGCGGCCTGAGCAGCGGCTTCGGCTTCCGCAGCAGCGGCCTGAGCAGCAGCTTCGGCCTCCGCAGCGGCGGCAGCCTCGGCTTGAGCGGCGGCTTCGGCCGCGGCGGCCTGGGCGGCAGCTTCGGCCTGAGCAGCGGCCTCAGCGGCAGCGGCTGCCTCTGCGGCGGCCGCAGCTTCGGCGGCTTCAACGGCCGCGAAGAACTCGCTGGCAGCGCTGTCGTCGGGGGCGGCCTCGCGAATCTTGCCAAACAGTTCGCGCTCGCGGTCGGTATCGCCAGCGCTCTGGGCCGAAGCCAGCTGACCGCGCCAGGCGGTGAGCTGCAGCGGCGAGCGCTCTTCGCTGTTCAGGTGAGAACTCTCGAGTTCGCTCAGGGCGGTGTCGAAATCGCCGGCTTGCAGGAGCCCCTGGATGCCGACCGTCTGAATTTCGGCTCGCAGAGCCCGAGCCCGTTCGCCGGCGCCCAGCGCGGTCAGCTGAGCGAGACCGTTCTCCCATTCGGCTTCCCGACCCGCCTCGCGGTGAGTCCGCGCGGCTTTCTCCCAGATGGCTTGCGCCTGCTCCTTCTGAGCTTCGCTGAGAGCGTCGACCTCGAGAGTTCCCAGCACCTGCTCGGCGGTCTCCAGGTCGGACTCTTCCAGGAACTTGCGGGCGCTCTGTAAGGCCAGAGCTCCGACCACGGCCGAGACCGCTCCGGTTCCCTTCAGCCCCTCCAGGGCGCTTAGCACGCTGTCCTTGACGGCTTCCCCGATCTGGCGTTTGAACAGGCGGGCGCGGATGCCCTGAACCTCGTCGCGGCGCTCCTCGGCGGCTTGAGACAGCCACTGGTCGGCGCTGGCGACCGCGAGTCCGAGATCGCTCTCTTCCTGCTGGGCCACCAGGCCTCGGTACAGTTCGTGACGGTCGGCTTCGTGCGCCTCATCGCCAGGGATGGCGGCGACGGCGCCGGCCAGGTCGCCCGAATCGGCAGCCAGTTTCCAAGCGGGTGCTTCTTGCACCACGGCTTCGGCGACGGGCTCCTCGACGGGGGCTTCCTCGACCACAGCTTCGGCGACAGGCTCCTCGGCGGGAGCTTCCTCCACCACAGCTTCGGCGACAGGCTCCTCAGCGGGTACTTCCTCCACCACAGCTTCGGCGACGGGCTCCTCGGCGGGTACTTCCTCCACCACAGCTTCGGCGACAGGCTCCTCGACGGGAGCTTCTTCGACCACAGCTTCGGCGACAGGCTCCTCGGCGGGAGCCTCCTCCACCACAGCTTCGGCGACCGGTTCCTCGGCAGGAGCTTCCTCGACCACGGCTTCGGCGACAGGCTCCTCAGCGGGAGCCTCCTCCACCCCAGCTTCGGCGGCGGGCTCCTCGACAGGAGCCTCCTCCACCACGGCTTCGGCGACGGGCTCCTCGACAGGAGCATCCTCGACCGCGGCTTCGGCGAGAGGCTCCTCAGCGGGAGCTTCCTCGACCACAGCCTCGGCGACGGGCACCTCAACGACGGAAGGCGCGGTCAGTTCGTACTCCGAGCGCAGTTGAGCCAGCAGGTTGGCATCGTTGTCGGCTTCAGCTCGGACCAGACCCACTCGGAACAGCTCGACAGCCCGGTTGGGGTTCTCCTGGCTCCGCAGGAACTGGCCGAAGTGGAAGTAGACCGGCGAGTAGCCGGGAGCCCGCTGGAGAATCTCTTCGAACAACGCCTGGGCGTCCTCGGTACGTCCCGTGACGTTGGCGAGGATGGCTTGCTGCAGCATTTCTTCGGCGGCGAAGCCAGGTTCGACATAGGCTGAAGGGTCTTCCGCCGGTTCGACCGTCGTCGGCTCTTCCGCAGCCGGTTCAACGGCGGCTTCGGGTTCGAAGGTTGGCTCGGCGACCACGGCGTCCGCGCTCGGAGCAAACGGATCCTCCCCGGTAGGGGCGAAGGGATCGGCCTCGACGGCTGCCGGGGCAAACGGATCTTCCTCGGCCGGGGTCGACGACACTTCCTGTACGGGGGCCGGAGCAAAGGGGTCCTCCGATTCGGCCTGCGGTGGCGGGGCGAACGGGTCTTCGGACTCGACTTCGCCGGTAGGGGCAAACGGGTCGACCGCACCAGGCTCTTCCGCTGCCAGGATATCGGACTCGCCATCGAGCGAGGCTTCGGATTCGACAGCGGGGGCGAAGGGATCCTCGGCCGCCACAGGGGCAAAGGGGTCTTCGCCAGGAGTCGCTGATTCCTCGCCAGGAGCGAACGGATCGTCTTCGAGCGCGGCGGGCGCTCCTTCGGCCAGGGGAGCCTCTTCGACCACGCTCTCGTGCCAGGGCTCGTCTTCGGCAACGGGGGCATCGACCGACGCATCGACGGTTCCGGCTACCACGACATCGTCGGCTTCCGGTTGGCTCGGCTGAAGATCGGCGAAGGGATCCTCCGAGGCCTCGGGCTCAACCGCCGGGGTGGGCATCGTTTCGCTGCTGTCGGCCGCCGTTTCGACGGGAGCCGCTTGCGGCTCGCTAACGCTGGCGTCAGCGAACGGGTTGTCTTCACCGCTCGGGGAGAACGGGTCCAGCACCACTTCACCCACGAAGGTTGCGTCGAGGTCAGGCTCGGCCGGAGGGGCAGCGGGTTCGAAGGACGGTTCCGCCACAGGCTCGGGGTCGATCGCTTCGGCCACCTCGCTCGGAGGTGTGTATTCTCCGATAAAGGTCGAATCGATGTCTTCGGCGGCGGGTGCAAACGGATCGTCGCTAGCCGAGACTGCGGAAACCGGTTCGGGCTCGGGGGTCGACGAAGGCAGTTCCGCGAACGGATCGTCGACTACCGGTGCGGGTTCGGGGGTCGGCTCGGGCTCGACAGCGGGAGCGGGAGCAGCACTGAAGGTCGGGGCTCCCGTCAAACGGGGAGCCTCGAACGGATCCTCCTCGGCGAACGGGTCTTCTTCGACGATGGCGGGAGTCGAGCCCGAACCGTCGCTGAAGCCGTCGGGGAGGCCACCGATGGTCGGCAGACCTCCGGAGCGCGCCGGAGCGGCCGAGAAACCGCCACCGATCGTGAAGTCGGCGTCTTCAGGGACAAACGAGGAGTACTCGGGCTCCTGCGCAGGCTTCGCTGAAGGAGCCTTGGCAGCCGGCTCGGACTCGCTAACGGGAGGCGGCGAGACCGGGGGCGCCGCCGGTTCATCGAAGGGCGACAGCTCGCCCATACTGGGAAGATCGGCAAACGGCTCGGAGATGTACGTGTCGTCGCTGACCGGGTTCGGCGCAACGGGAGTGGCCACAGGGGTCGGCGCATCGTCCACCGGCGGGCGGTAGGGCGCCAGCGCGTCCAGGCGTTGGCGAGCCTCGGCGTGGGCCGGGAAGATGTCGAGCACCTGGCGGAAGGCGGCACGGGCCTGGTCTTCCTGACCGAGCTCCAGGCTCAGCAGACCGACCTGGTAGTGGTAGTCGAGTTTTTCCGGCGCCAGGCGAGCCAACGACTGCCAGGCGTCGAGCGCCTCGCTCTTGCGGCCCAGTTTGGCGAACAGATTGGCCTGGGAGGCGCGCAGTTCCAGGTTCTCGGGGTTCAGCTGCAGAGCCGAGCGCAGTTCGGCAGCGGCCTTGTCGCCGTGACCGGCATCGGCCAACGCCTGGGTGTACTTGCTGACGAAGGACGGGTTGGTGCGGTTCTCCTCGAGTTTGCGCTCGAAGAACTGCAGCGCCTTGTCAGGCTGGCCGAGCGCCACGTACGCTTCGCCCAACGCCACCATGGCGGCGGCGTACGACGGTTCGACGTCGAGCGCTTGCTGGAAGAAATCGACGGCGATGCTGGGCTTGCCGCGATTGGCCAGATAGATCGAGCCCAGACCGTGCAGCGCCTTGAAGTGACGCGGGTCCAAACGAACGGTCTCCTGGAACGCTTCGAAGGCGTAGTCGGGCATGTCCAGGGTGGCGAACGCTTCGGCCATGCGGTAGCGAGCTTCCACCGAATCGGGATTGAGTTCGACCACCTTGCGGTAGAGCGTGATCGCGTCGTCGTACTGACCCTGCTCCATCTGGACGTCGGCCAGCAGGAAGTTGGTGTCGAGGTCGTTCGGGTTGAGCTTGATCGCCTGCTTGAGTTCGGCAGCGGCTTCGGCCGGGCGGGTTCCCGCCAGGTAAGCGCGTCCCAGATTCAGATGGTACTGGGCGTCGTGAGGCTTGAGTTCGACCGCTTTACGGTAGGCCTCGATGGCCTGTTCGGGCTGACCCAGTTCGTCGCGCATCAGACCCAGGTTATAAGCCGCATAAGCGTCCTTGGGGTTCAGACGAGAGGCTTCGCCGTAGTGGGTTGCGGCCGAGTCGAAATCTTTCTGGCGATGATAGGCCTGAGCCAGCGAATAGTGGGCGTAGGCGTCCTGAGGGTTGATCGCCAGGGCCTTTTTGAAGCCCTTGATGGCACGCTCGATATCGCCGAGCTGCAGCGCGGTGGTGCCCAGTTCGTAGACCGCCTCCGACGACTCGGGATCGAGCTCGACGGCTTTTTCGTAGCAGTGAATGGCAAGATCCGGCCGGTACATCTGCTTACAGCATTCCGCCAGATGCAGATGGATGCGGGCGTCGTTGGGATCGAGATCAAGCGCCTTCTGGTACTGCTTCATCGCCTTTTTGTACTTGGTCTGCTTGGCGAAGACGCGACCGAGGGCAAAATGGAACTTAGCGGACTCGGGGTCGAGTTCGATGGCGCGCTCGAGATGGCGCAGCGCCAGCGCGCTCATATTTTCTTTTTCGTAGATCAGCCCCAGCTGATGATGGGTGTCGGCGTAGCGCGAGTTGGCGTCGATGGCGCGCTGGAAATTGGTGATAGCGAGCTTGTTCTGCCCCAGCTGGGCGAAGATTTCACCGCACTGCAGGTACGCTTCCCACAGCGAAGGGTTGATCTCCAGCGCCCGCTTCAGGCTTTGCAGAGCCAGTTCCGGCTTCTGGAAGAACTTGTAGGCCGTACCGAGCTGGTAGCGGGCGAAAGCATCCTTGGGGTTGATGATGATCGGACGCTCGAGCTGCTGGATCGCGCTGTCGAACTTGACCTTGTAGGCCTGAGCGAGTTCAGGGGTCGAGATCTTGTTGTGCAGATGAGGGTCGAACTCGAAAGCTCGAGCCCACTCCTGCAGCGCCAGATGCAGCTCGCCGCCCTTGGCAAAGATGAACCCGCGATGCAAGAACGATAAGGCGTGCCGCGGGTTCAGTTTGATAGCGGTCTCGTAGTGCTTGACCGCTTCGCTGAGGTTGCTCGAGTCCTCGTAGGCCGAGCCTAGCTTGAAGTGAGCGTCCGGGTTCTCCGGCTGCAGACGGACAAGCGTCAAATATTTTTGTACTTCTGGTGAGTTACCTTCGGCCATCTCTCGACATCCCAATCCACTGCCCTGCTAACGCGGGCGCCCCCCAGGAGCCCCGGGCGACTTCTCTACGTTTGCTCGGGGCCTATTCCAGGCCTTTGCTGCTGCTCCTGCCCTTGGTAGAGAGTCTAGAACCTCTCAACCGGGGCGAGCGGGGGAAGGAGGCGGGACATGGTGGCCCAATTGTCGAGTCATGTTGAGTTTTGGAGAAATCAATCTTTGGGCCCTCGAGCGTCAGGACCTGGGCCATCACTACCGGTGGGCCAACGACGACACCCTGCGACGCCTGGCCGGCGTGATGCCGAAGCCCCGGGGTATGGGCCAGCTAGAAACCTGGTTCGGGTCGGTGGCCAATGACGCCACGCAGGAAGTCTACTCGGTGAAGAACGGTCAGGCCGAGATGCTGGGCTGGGTTCATCTGCATAACATCGACCTGCGCAACGGGTCGGCCACGGTCGGAGTGGTGATCGAGCCAGAGTACTGGCGACGCGGCTTCGGCTATCAGGCGCTGGCGGCGCTGGCGATCCACGCTTTCGACGACCTTCGACTGGCCCGGCTCGAGGCCGAGATCCTTTCTATCAATAGTCCCTCCCGAGCTCTTTTCGAAAAGATCGGGTTCCAAAAGGAGGGCACTCGACGCCAGGGCTACTTTACCGCCGGTCGTCGGTTGGATGTCGACCTATTCGGTCTGCTGGTGAGCGAATTCACCTGGCCTCGACTCGAAGAGCCCGCTTAGACGCGTCGCCGCTAAAGGGAAACAACGGCCGGCCGGGCAAAGGGGCGGCCCTGACTACTTAAGGAGATTTTGCGTTATGAGACCCGTGATCTGGAAAGACGGAAAGGTCGAGATGATCGACCAGAGACTGCTCCCTACCGAGGAGGTGTGGCTTAGCTACGATGACGCCGACAGCGTCGCCGACGCCATCCTGACCATGGTGGTGCGCGGCGCTCCCGCTATCGGTATCTCGGCCGCTTACGGGCTGGCTCTCGAGGCGCTGAAGTTCACGGGGTCGGTTGACGGACTGCTGACCGTACTTCGTCATTCCGCCGACAAACTCGACGCCACTCGGCCCACAGCCATCAATCTGAAGTGGGCTTTGGAGCGGATGCTGGCCGAAGCCAACCGCCTGAGCGGCGCGGGCAGCGACCTTGCCGCCATGCAGAGCGGTCTGGTCGACGAAGCGAAAGCGATCGCCGCCGAAGATGAAGCTATGTGCCAGGCCATCGGCGACCACGGCGCGACGCTGATCCCCCAGGGGGCTAGAGTCTTGACCCACTGTAACGCGGGCGCGCTGGCCACGGGCGACTACGGCACCGCCCTGGGCGTGATCCGTTCGGCTCGAGACAAGATTTCTCACGTCTGGGTCGACGAGACCCGCCCCTTCCTGCAGGGCGCTCGCCTGACCGCCTGGGAACTGATGCAAGAAGAGATCCCTTGTAAGCTGATTTGCGACAACATGGCCGCGCACTTCATGCAGCGTGGACAGGTGGACGCCGTGGTCGTTGGCGCCGACCGCATCACCTCGCTGGGCGCCGTGGCGAACAAGATCGGAACCTATAACCTGGCCGTCCTATGCCGCTTCCATGAGATTCCGTTCTACGTGGCCGCGCCTTATTCCACGGTGGACCTGAAACTGCGCGAAGGGGTCGAGATCCCGATCGAAGAGCGCGCTTCGACCGAGATCACCCACGTGAAGGGGCAGCAGATCGCTCCCACCGGGGTACAGGTCGCCAATCCGGCTTTCGACGTTACTCCGCCCGAACTGGTGACGGCGATCATCACCGAGCGCGGGGTTATCCGACCTCCCTTCCTGGAAGGTCTGACCGCCGTCGTGGAAGCCGCCACCCAGGGCGCCGCAAGGTAGCCTGGCGTTGGCCGCCGCCGGCAAACTCGGTGTTCTCGACTTTCTCAAGACCGCCGACAAGAGCAGCAGTTCTCAACTCTTCGTCCTGCAGGGCGAGGACGAGTATCTGCATGAACTTGTTCTCAAGAAGTTGGAAGCGCGCTACATCGACCCCGATTTCCGCGACTTCAACTACCGGCGTCTGGACTGTACGAAGTCGACTTCGGCCGGAGAGATTTCGGGTTTGCTGGCCGAGTTGCCCACCCTGGTCGACCATCGACTGGTCTATCTGCATCAGGTTTCGGTTCTGAGCAAGGACCATAGCGCCCGCCTGGCCGAGACCTGGGAGCGCGACCTGGCCTTCGGCACGGTTCTGGTGGTCTCGGCCTGGGGAGCCAGCAAGGATAACGCCTGGCTGCCGATCCTGGAAAAGAAGGGTACGCCGATCACTTGCTCGCTTCAGGGGCCGGAGATCGACGCCTTGCTGGCGGCTTTTGCTCGCAAGAAAGGCGCCCGAGTCGACCCCCAGGTGCTGGTCTGCCTGCGCGAGCGGGTGGGAGAGAATCTGCGCGGTCTGATTTCTCATCTGGAACGCTGCCTGCTGTCGCTGCGCCCGGGAGAGAACCTGGACCGCTATCGCGTCGAGGAGTTAGTCCCGTTTTCGGCCGAGGTGGCCATGTGGAAGATGACCGCAGCCATCGGTCAACGGAACCATCGAGAGGCTCTGGCCATCCTGGACGTTCAGTTGGACAGGGGAGAGGCCCCTGGAGCGATTCTGGGCTATTTGCAAAGCTACCTGACCTCATTGATCCAGACGGCCGGTCTGATGAAGCAGTTGGGCAACGCGGCGGCAGTGGCTCAGGCTATCCCCCGCAAAAAAGAGTATCAGGTCAAGAAGACACTCGAAGAGTTGCGAACCTGGAGCACCAGCGACCTGGAGGCCGGGATGGAGGGGATGCTGCGGGCGGACTTCAAAAGCAAAGGTGGAGACGGCGGCGCCGACCCCCGCTTGCTTCTGCAGATGCTGGTCTTGAAGCTCTGCTCTCGAGCGCGCGGCAAGCGATAGAGGTTACCGCTCCAAAAAAAAGGCCCGCTCGGAAGGTTCCGGCGGGCCTTTTCCATGAGCGAACCTACATACGATCGACGAGTTCGATCCCTAGTAGACCGAGCCCGGTCTTGAGCGCTTTCGCGGTCTCCTGGCAAAGACGCAGGCGCGATCCTTTGATCGCTTCGTCCTTTTCGTTGAGAACCCAGCAGTTCTCCAGGAACAGCATGCACGACGAGGCCAGATTGTACATGTAGTCGGTCCAGAAGTTGATCTGCCAGTCGTTGGGCAGCGTCTCCAGCACTTCGGGGAAACGGCAGAGGTTCAAGGCCAGCGCCCGCTCGTGAGGGTCGTCGAGCCGGAAGTCGGCGAGAAACTCGGTCTGCCCGGACTTGCGCAAGATCGAGCAGCAGCGGGCGTAGGCGAACGAGAAGTAAGGAGCGGTATTCCCCTTGAGCGAGAGCAGCTTGTCCCAGGTGAACAGATAGTCGGTCGCCCGGTTCTGGGCCAAATCGGCGTACTTGATCGCGCCGATCCCGATCCGTTCGGCCACCTGCTCTTTGCTAAGGTCGCCTTCCAGAGCGAGTTCGGTGACCTGCTCGGCGGCGCGCTCGACGGCTTCTTCGACCAGGGTCGAAAGCTTGACGGATCCGCCATCGCGGGTTTTCAGAGGACGCCGGTCAGGGCCAAGGATGGTGCCGAAGGTGATGTGCTGCAGTCGTACCGGGTCCGAGGCGTCGTCCTTTTTGTCCAGACCGGTCAGTCTGGCCGTGGTGAACATCATCTCGATCTGCTGGGCTTGTCGGTTGTCGGTGACAATGATGATCCAGTCGGCCCCGAGGTCGTTGACGCGATAGCTCAGAGCGGCCAGGTCCGTGGTGGCGTAAAGGAAGGCGCCATCGGACTTGCGGATCAAGAAGGGGAACGGTTCGTCGTCCTTGCCCTTGTACAGCGGCTGACCCTGCTCGTCGAACATGTAGACGCAGACCGCGCCGTCATCGATACGAACTTCGGCTCGCCCGCCCGGCTGTCCGTGCTCGGCCAGCAGTTTTTCGACCACGCCGGGCAAGAGGGGGTTGTAGAAGCTCTCACCCCGATCGTGTTCGGGACGAAGAGCCACGCCGAGCTTCTGGTAATTATGATGCAGATGGCGCTTGGACAGCGCTACGATCTGTTCCCACAGCGCCAGCGCCTCGCCGTCGCCGTGGTGCAGCGCGACCACGGACTGGCGGGCGTCGGCTTCGAACTCGGCGTCGCTCTTGAACAGTTCGTTGGCGTGACGATAGTTCTCCTCGATGTCGGAGAGGCCGGCGCTGTCGAGTTTTTCGGGATGACGCCGGAAATAGGCGACCAGCATCCCGAACTGGGTTCCCCAGTCGCCCAGGTGGTTCTGGCGCAGCACGCGGTGGCCCAGGAATTCCAGGACTCGGGCGATGGCGTCGCCGAGAATGGTGCTGCGGATATGACCGACATGCATCTCTTTGGCGATGTTGGGGGAACTGTAGTCGACGACCACGGTCTGGCGCTGGGCTTCTGGCAAAGGGCGAGGTTCGGCGAGGCGGCCGCCGGCCAGCCGTTGGGTGAGAGCAACGGTGCTGAGATGCAGATTCAAAAATCCAGGTCCTGCAACCTCGACCTTGTCGAGCAGAGTCGGGAAATCCGGGTGAGCTTGCAGCACGGATTCGACCTCTCCGGCCAGGGCCCGAGGGTTCTTGCCCAGCTTTTTGGCCAGACCCATCATGGCGTTGCTCTGGTAGTCGCCAAAGCTGGGGTTCTTGGCCAGGGCCAGAATCGGGTCGCACTCGCCGCGAGGCAGCCCGCTGACCTGCGAGATACTGTCGCGCAGAAGGTCGTCGAGGGCGTGGCGAAGCGGTTTGGCGGGGGCGGTCGAGTTACTCATATGCGCCCCTCGTTTGGGAGGGAGACCGCGCACTCCTGTTTCCCGGGAGCGCCTGCTAGCCGGCTTCTTCCTGGAGCAGTTTGAAAAGATCGGCGCCGTACTTTTCGAACAGCTCTTCCAGCGGGACCTCGTTCTCGAAGAACAGGTTGTCGCGCAGCGCCTCCATCGAGGTGACGGCTTCAAAGCGGAGCACGAAGGTGTGCCCGCCCAGTTTTTCCAAACGCAGCTGACCTACCTCGCGCAGGGCGCGCAGGAAGGCCACAGCTTCGGCTTGGCGTAAGGCTTCCACTTTGTTCTTTTTGGCGGCCGGCCGGACGGTCACCTTTATTTCTCCCGATATTCCCCCCTGCGAGACAAATTCGTGGTCGTGGAGAAGGCCAGGAACCCGCTCTCTGGCGAAGATTCTCTCGAGCATGAGCGAGAAGAAACCGCCAGAACCTTCCGACGCCGCCCTGAAGGCCCGACTAGCTCAACTCGAGTTAGAGAATCGGGTGCGGATGCAGCGACACGCTCCGACCGTGGGCGACCCATCTTCGGCCACCCCTCGGCGCGGTTTCGGATCGGCCCAGGGGATCGCTCATCTGCGCAGCACCGAGTACGAGCGGCGCGGACCGACCCCTCCACCCCCGGCGGCGCCGATCCCTGAACCGGGGAAGGCGCGTTTCGGCGGCACCTACTTGCAAACTCCGCTGCCGGGCATCATCGGTCCTAACGCCGAACCCGGAAAGGAGCTGATCCCTCCCATCCCCGCGACCCCAAGTTCCGCTGCCGCTCCACCCCCAGCCGCTGCCAAGGGAGGCATGGCCCCCTTCGCCGGAGCCGCCTCTCCTGTTCCTCTCGCCGGGCCCACCATGGGTCCGCCCTCGGCTGCGATGCCTGGTGGGCGACCGCTTCCGCCTTCGACCCCGCCGGCGGCCAAGCCGACCCCTCCGGCCAAGATTGGGCCGCTCACTCCCGCCGCCTCGCTCGAGCCCAAAGGCAAGGTCGTTGGGGGAGGCGCCCTGGGAAAAGCGCCGTTGCCGGCGATTTATCACGCGGGGCTAAAGTCCGCTCAGGAGTCAAAGCCGGCAGACACTCCGCTCCCTGCGGTCGCCAAGCCGACGCCAGCGGCAACGTCACTTTCGAGGGAGGCTCCGATCGTGATTCCCGAAGGTGTCGAGGTTACCAAAGACGCCGCGCAGGAAGCCGCGAAGGAACAGGCCAAGGCGGCTCGCGCCAAGCGGTTCAAGAATCCAACCCTGGGCCCCAAGCCCACCGACCCGTAAGGGGTCTCTCTCTCCCACCAAAAGAAAAAGCCCGGCCATTTGACGGCCGGGCTTTTTCTTGAAGCTGGGAAGCTTAGCGACAGCGACGGTTGTTCGTGTAATAACCGTTGTTATAAACCGGGCGGTAGCCTGGGTTATAGTAGCCGTTGTTCACGTCGTAGCCGTTGTTGTTGCAGTTCCCCGCAGCCGGATAGTAGCCACCGTTCGGGTAGTACCCACCGTTGGGGTAATACCCGTTGTTGTAGTAGCCGTTGTTCATGGGCACCACGACCACGGGGCGGTTCGGCACGTAACCCCCGCCGCGACGGCCTGGATAGACCACGTATCCGTTGTTGACCACCGGTTGCTGGCAATATCCGTTGTTGCCAACGGAGACCGACAGGCCGGGACCCAGGTAAGGATTGGGAATCACGTCAAAGCGAACCTGGGCGGTCGCCGATGTTGCCAGCAAGCCGGCGAGAATAATGGTGTAAAGGTAGGAACGAGAATTGAACATCGGCGTCTCCCATCTCTCCGACAAGGGAGAGGACTCATTAGCGCTTCCGAAAAGAGCTTAGTCCGCCATTGTCGGGAGCGTATTGACGAGATGTTAACCGTTCGGCGAGCCTCGCTACCGTTATCCGGCGGCGCTAGCCTCTTCTTCGGCCTCGGCGACCGCCTCGCTCTCGTCGTCGTCCTTGCCGGCCGGCATCTCTAAGACGTCAGCCAGGTGACGGCGCAGGTCGCGACCGATGGTAGCGACTTCGCGGACCAGGAGATCGAAGAGAGGGAATTCGACCTTCGAGATCGGTACGGCGCCTTCGACCAGCAGAACGGTGCTTTCGTCGCGCTCGCTCAGCGAGATGCGCGACAAGACCAGTTCGTTGCCCGAAAACTGCAGGGTCTGGCTCCAGTCCAGGTGCTGGGGCGGAATCCCGATTTCGGATTCGGCGAACAGCGCCTGCCCTTCGCCGTAGAACCGCTCGTCGATATCCGAGGTGTAAAGCACGGCCTTGCGCCCATCGCGGCTGACGGCGAAGATGTCGTCGTCTTCATCGTAGTCGATGGTCAGGGTGCCCTTGTTGTTCGTGGCTACCCAGGCTGCCCAGTCGTCGAGCAGTTTCCCCAGGGGATGGCTGTCCCCAATTTTGCCTTGGCCTTCGCCAACTTCTTTAGTGGTGTCTTCAGTACTGGACATGGGCGCGCCTTCGCTCAGCCCTCGGGGCGGCCCTTTCACCCGCGCGGCCCGGGTTAAGAGCGCAGTCCACGGCCCTTCTTCATCAGGACCAGGCTCAGCACGAAAGTGGCCACGAAGAAGCCCAGCAGGATAAAGATGCCGCTGATCACGGGGATGTCGCTGACCCCTAGAAAGCCGTAGCGCAGCCCGTTGACCATGTACAGGATCGGGTTGGCCTGAGACAGAGTGCGCCAGAACGGCGGCAGCAGATCGATGCTGTAGAACACTCCGCCAAAGTAGGTCAGCGGGGTAAGCACAAAGGTGGGCACGATGGCGATGTCGTCAAATTTGTTGGCCATCATCCCGTTGGCGAAGCCGGCCGTGGCGAACGTCAGTGCGGTCAGCACCAGGAACAGGAGGATCAGCGCCAGCGAGTGGACGGTCAGATGGGTGAAGAACAGGCTCACCACCAGAACCACCAGGCCGGTGATAACACCGCGTACGGCGCCGCCCGTCACATACGCGCTGACCAGCAGCCAGTCTGGGATCGGGCTGACCAGCATCTCTTCCACCGAGCGCTGGAACTTGGCCGAAAAGAACGAAGAGGCGACGTTCGAGAACGAGTTGGTGATCACCGCCATCATCATCAGGCCGGGCACGATGAATTCGATGTACGAGTGGTCGCCGAAGTTCTGGATCCGGTCGCCCAGAAAGCGACCGAACACCACGAAGTAGATCCCCATAGTGATCGCCGGGGGTAAAATGGTCTGGGTCCAGATGCGCAGGAAGCGCACGATCTCTTTGGTAACGATGGTCTGGAACGCGACCCAGAGTTGGCTGCCGCTCATGCCTTGAGCCCTTCTTTCTTCTTGCCCACCAGGTCGATGAACAGCTCTTCGATGCGGTTCGACTTGTTGCGCATCCCTTCGACCATCACTCCGGCTCCGTCCAGGCGGCGGAACACCTCGTTGAAGCTCAGGCCGCGGTGAACGCGAACTTCCAGACGGCGCGGGTCGATCAGTTGAGCCGTCATCCCGTCGCCCAGCGAAGGCGTCTCGGCCAGGTCGGCCGACAGGTCGAACACCATGCTCTGCGACTCGAGCTTTTTCAGGAAGGCCGAGACCGGCTCCGAGGTCAGCACTTTCCCTTCGTCGATGATGGCCACGTGGCGGCAGAGGTTCTCGGCCTCTTCCAGGTAGTGGGTGGTCAAGATGATGGTAGTGCCCTTCTTGTTCAGGTCGATCAAGAAGTCCCAGAGCGAGCGTCGCAGTTCGATGTCCAGGCCGGCGGTCGGTTCGTCGAGGATCAGCAGTTTGGGCTGGTTGATCAAAGCCCGGGCCAGCATCAGGCGACGCTTCATTCCGCCGGAAAGGTTACGTCCCGGTTGGTCGCGCTTTTCCCACAGCGAGAGCGCTTTGAGCAGCTCTTCGGCGCGAGGCATCGCTACCTTGCGCGGTATCCCGTAGTACCCCGCCTGGAAAATCAGGGTGTTCAGAACCCCTTCGAACGCGTTGAAGTTGAACTCTTGCGGCACCACGCCCAGGCTGGCCTTGACCGCGCTAGGGTTCTGATCAATGTCGTGTCCGTAGACGCTGACCCGGCCGCCCGTCTTCTGGACCAGGCCGGTCAGGATGCCGATGGTGGTGGATTTGCCGGCTCCGTTAGGACCAAGCAAGGCGAAAAAGTCGCCGTCGGTGACTGTCAGGCTTACCCCTTTGAGCGCCTGAGTTCCGCCAGCATAGGTTTTTTGCAGGTCTTCGATGACCAGCGCGTGACTCATAGGTGGCGGCCTTTCCAGGCCCCGGCGCGCACTCCTTGAAAATCGACCGGAAGGTCAGGAATTCGACACCGAGGGCACTAAGGGTTCTCCGGCCAGGCGTGTTTGGGATAGCGGCCGCGCAGATCTTTGCGAACCTGCTGATAGCTGCCCTTCCAGAAGCCGGCCAGGTCTTCCGTGATCTGCACCGGTCGGCCCGAAGGCGCCAGCAGGTGGCAGGCCAGCTTCATCCTCCCATCCAGCAACAGGGGAGGGCTCCAGCCAAAGAAGTCCTGCAGTTTGCTGGCCACGTAAGGAGCCCCGACTTCCGGGTAGACCACGGCGACCGGTCTCTGCCGACCCGGCAGCTGTACCGAGGTGGGCAGCGCTGCCTCCAGGGCGCGTAAGGTGCTGTAGCCGATGGTCTGCTTGACGTGGTCGAACAGCTCGGCTGCCGACGTCTTACTCCACCGGCTGATGGTAGCCAGATACGAGAGCACCAGGCTCTCGACGGGATCCTCGACGGTAGAGCCCAACCGCTCGGCGATCTCGGCCCCCAGCTCGGGACGCGCCGAAAAAAACATGGTCAGCCGTCGGGTAAATCCGGCCAGGTCATCGCCCAGCTCGGACGGCGAAAGACGGGCTCGCAGCAAGGCCGCCAGTTCGGGCCCGGGGGCGGCCGCCACCGTCTCTTCCTCTAATACCAGCTCTCCCAGCCGGGTCCGTCGGACCTCACGGGCCCGACCCCGGTCGTCCCAGTGCAGGGTGCGGGTCTCGACCATGTCGTCCAGGTACTCCTCCCACACCCCGTCGCTGTCCACCGGGTGGTAGAGCGTCACCTGGGACAGCGGCCCGTCCCGGCCGGTGGGAGCCGTGCCCAGCAGGATCCCGTAGCGAGCCGAGGGGGGATGCGAGGTACGCAGCAGGGGAGCTTCGGCACCACTCATTCTGGGCAAAGCGCGATCGCCGCGTAACTCGACCAGTGTATCGTCGAACGCCTGCAGCAGCGGATCCCCTCCCGCTGCCTTGCGCGGTACCGAGCCAAAGGTGTCGCGAAGGCGCTGGAGCAGACGTCCGTCGCGGGCCAGGCTCCAGACTCGGTCGTTGAGCAGATCGCCCAGTTCGCAGGCCAGCCCCGCGTTGTTCCGCTCGGGGCCCGCTTCCATAGCGTAGGACCAGTCGACGATCTGGGACAGGGGCCAGCCGGCTTCGGCGGCCAGCAGCCCGAACAGACCGACCCGGGGCGAGCAGGCGCTGCCCAGCACGCACGCCCCGCGTGGGCTCAACCCGGCATCTTCCTCCAACAGGCCATGCCGTCGCAACCAGGCCACAGCCTGCTCCAGGCCCGGACCCAAAGGGGAGGTCACCCAGGGGAGGCTCCTCCAACCTTCCAGGACGCCGAGCGAAGCGAGGTGTAAGGCCAGCGACTTACCGTCGACCTCCAAGATTTCGGGCCGACCAAAGCCATCCCGGTGACGTTCATCGGCCGCCGTCATCAGACGATGGCACAGGCCGGCCCGAAGGCGCCCCGCGCGTCCCGAGCGCTGGATCAGCGAGGCCAGGGGCGCCCGCACCGTTTCGAGAGTAATGCCCAGTCCAAAGGCGTCGCGGCGAGGCCGCCGCTGCAGCCCGGCATCGATCACCGTGGTCACGCCGGGAAGGGTCACGGAAGATTCGGCCAGATCGGTCGAGAGAATGCGGCGGAAGCCTGCCGTGGCGGGCCGCTCTACCACGCCACGGATCTCGGCCTCGGGAAGCGTCGAATGCAAAATGTCTACGGGGCCGCTCAGAGCGTCCGCCCGCAGAGCGGATTCCACGGCACGTATCGAGGCCAGGCCGGGCAAGAAGATCAGCTGCTCTCCTCCCGACACTCCCAACTCGGCCGAGCGCTGGGCGACCAGCGAGGCCAGGCCCTCGGGCCGGGCCAGCAGCATCGGCTCGACCTTCTCGTGGCGGACTTCGACCGGGTGAAGTCGACCGCCGCTGCGCACCACCGAGGTTCCCGGGGGAAGTGCCGCGTGGTCGACCGTGGCCGACATCAGCAGGAGTTTGGGACCGCGCTGGGCCAGCGACCTGAGATAGGCCAGCAGCAGGTCGCCTTCCCACGGGCGCTCATGGAACTCGTCAAAAATCACCAGGTCTTCCGGCCCTGGAGGCTGGTCGACGAAGCTGCGTAGAGCGGTTCCGTAGGTCAGAAAGCCGATCTGGACCTGGGCTTCCTGCCAGCGACTCTCGAAGCGGATGCGGTAGCCCACCGAAGCGCCCAGAGCGCCTTCCAGGAACAGCACCGGGAGTCGAGCGTTCACGCGCCGGGGCACCAGGACGTAGGCGCGTCGACAGGCGCCGTGGTCGACCAGCCATGGCGCGGCCAGCAGGGTTTTCCCGCTACCCGGGGGCGCTTCTAAGACCGCCAGGTTCGGGCTCTCGAGCGCCTTGCCCAGGTCGGGCAGCACCTCGAGGACGGGTAGGGAGGCTAGCCCCGGCAGGCTCAGGGCGCGCTGGAGAAGGCTCACGCTTTGGGGGGAGATTTACGGCGCTCTTTGCGCTGGGAGAAGTCCGCCAACACTTCGGGCTGCCCTTCGCGGCGACCGGCCACCCGGGCCAGGACGAACAGCAGGTCGGACATCCGATTGAGGTAGATCACCGCCTGAGGGTTCACCTCGGTTTCGGCTGCCAGGGCTACCGCGGTGCGCTCGGCGCGACGGGCCACGGTACGAGCCACGTGAAGGGTGGCGCCTCCGGGGCCGCCGCCGGGGAGGATGAACTCTTCCAGGGGGGGCAGTTCATCCATCAGCCCTTCCATGATCTCTTCCAGGCGGTCGACGTGCTCTTCGTCGATGCGCGGGACCTGCACGCCTTCGGGCGAGGCCAGGTCGGCCCCCAGGGTGAACAGGCGGTGCTGAAGTTCGAAAAGGATGTCGCGGCAGTCGACGTCGCTGAGATGGCTGGCGGCCAGGCCCAGGAATGAGTTCAGCTCATCGACTTCGCCGTAGGCGTCGACGCGTAGGGAGCCTTTGCTGACTCGTTCGCCCCCGATCAGGGCGGTGGTGCCTTTGTCTCCTGTTTTGGTGACGACTTTAGAGATTCGCATAGGGGGCGCTTCTCTTAGCCGACCGCCGAGGCCTACTCGGTCCAGAAATCCTTGGCCAGGTGTTGCAGGTACGAGGTCAACAGTTGGCGGGTAGCCTGATCCATGCCGGCCATATTGAAAGCGACGCGCTGGCGGAACAGACCGGCCGCTTCCACTTCGCAGGAGCGCACCGTGACCTTGATGTGAATGGGCTGCAGAGAGGAGAGCCCTTTGATGTCCAGGCCCCACACGTCGTCGACTTCGGCCGGACGGTTGATGGCAAGGCAGGCGCCGTGCGGTCCGATGTTGACCACGTTGCCCACCGCGCGCTCTTCCCCGGCCCGTGCCAGGACATCGAGTTGGCAGGGGATGCGGAACTGCTTGCGGTCTTCGACCAGCGACTTGCTGTCGGCACCTTTTTCCCGGAACAGGTAAGCGACCCAGGACGCCGCCATCCGTTGCTTGGTCTCTTTGAACTTCGCGCCGCACACGATCTCGAGCGTCTTGGGGTTCTTGCGTACCCACAGGATCTCGCAAGAGACGCTGCGCACCTGAACGCCTTCGAGGGGATAGGGGAACTTGATCGCCACCACATCGCCGGCCTTGTATTTGACCGTCGAACTGAAGCGAAGCCCGCCCATCGAGTAGTTGATGACGTAGGCGACTTTCGACGCCTCTTCGCCTTTGCTGACCTCGACTTTGTGGCGGCAGGAAAAGCGAATGGTCTTACGCCGTTCGGCGAAATCCCAGTCGGCGTCCAGGCCGCGCACCATGCTGCGCAAACCGTGCGAAAAATCCGTTGCGAACTTCTTGAGCATAGACCAATCCCTCGAGACCGTTTCTTCGGATCCGGCCGGGAAAGCGCCTGCTAGTGCGGGCTGGGAGGTAGGTAGGAAGGCGCCATCGGGTTCGGCCAGTAGGCGTACAGCACCAGGCCGCAGAGCAGACCGGTCAGGGCGTAAGTCAGGGCGGCGCCCAGGAAGCGCAGGGCGTTGGGTTTGTGGGGAGGGAAGGTGGTCAGCCCCACGACCAGCATGTAGCGAGCCAGCACGACGACGGGAGAGATCCAGATACTCCAGCCCGGGCCGCCGCCCATCTGCAGAACCAGCATCAGGGCGATCAGAATGGGGTGCCATTCGGTGCAGTTGGAAAAGGCGGTGCGGACCCTGCAGAGCGGGTGCTTGGGGTCGTCAGGGGCGCCCACCGAGACCTTGTACTTCCAGCGCATGCCGGAAATGGTCATCGCCAGCCCCAGTTGCAGGAGGGCTAGAAAGGTGGTGCAGAGGATTGCGATTTTCATGATGGTCGGGGAATTTCCCAAGCTATGGTAAACTCCCTGGCAGATGAGGACCGCATGACCCGCACCTTTGCCGTGACCGCCGCCGGAGCCCCTACGAATGTGGGCCTGGCCCGCCTGACCGGAGCCGCCTGGGAGGCGCTCGTGCCGGTTCCCGCCGCCTGCCGTGAGGAGGAGACGACGACCTGCCTGGAGCGGGTGGTCGAGGCCGTCCTGAGCCTGGGGGTCGAGCGCTACCTGGTGGTGGCGCCGCGCGAGGTTCAAGAGCGGCTGTCCCATCTGCCGGTAGAATGGGTGCAGGCCGGAGAGGGAGGCGGAGCCGAGAACTTCCTGCGCGGTTTGCGCCTCTGCTCGGAGGCTTCGCGGGTGGTCTGTACGACCTGCGACCTGCCGGCCGCCGACGGTCCCACGCTGGCCGATTTCCTGGCTCGCTGTGATGATAGCCTGGACGTGAACTATTCCGTCTGCACTCAGCGGGAGATGGAGAGCGTCTTCCCAGCTTACCCCCGGACCTACGTCCCGCTCCGCGAAGGGCGGTACACTGGGGGAGGGGTGACCGTGGTCAATCCGTTCACCTTTCTCGAGCGTCAGGAAGAGTTTCACGAGACCTTCGCGACCCGCAAGAACAGTTACGGGATGGCGCTGGCCCTGGGTTGGCCGATGTTGTGGGGGCGGCTAAGCGGAGGCACCCGTAAGTCCGCGGTGGTCGAGGCGTTCTGCCGCTGGTCGCGCCTGCGCTGCGACGCTTTAGCGATCGACCCGCGTTGGGCCCTGGATGTGGATCACGAGGACGACCTGCACTATCTGCGCTGGTGGGTCAGGAGAGCGCGATGACTCGTTTGACCGGCACCCGTTTCGATGACCGATTCCGTCTGATGGGCGTCCTGGGCCAGGGCGCCATGGGGGCGGTTTACGACGTCTACGACGAGCGTCTCGAAGGCGTTCGCTGGGCTCTGAAAGAGTTGGACCTGGGGGTGGTGTTAGAGAAGGAGAAGGACGAGGCGATCGCGCTGTTCCGGCGCGAGGCGGCGATCCTGGCCTCTCTGTCGCATCCCGGCTGTCCCCGAGTGATCCACGAGTTTACCACCGACACCGGCGCCCCGGCCTTCGTGATGAGTCGGATCCCCGGCGTCCCGCTCGACCAACTGGTCGAGCAGGTCGATCGACCGCTGTCGGTCCACGAGACGCTACCCATCTTGCTGCAGGTCTGCCATATTTTCGAGCACCTGCACTCCCGCGAACCGGCGGTGATCTTCCGCGACCTGAAGCCGTCGAACCTGATCCTGACCGACGACGGCGCGGTCTATCTGATCGATTTCGGCATCGCCCGCCACCACGACCCGAAGAAGACCAAGGACACCCAGGAACTTGGCACTCCCGGCTTCTGCTCTCCCGAGCAGTACGGGCGCGGTCAGACCACCGTGCGGTCGGATATCTATGCGCTGGGCTCGACGGCCTACTTTCTCCTGACCCGGGCGGACCTGCAGGGCTACGCCTTCAAGGTGCCCCCGCTGGCCGAGGCGCTCGACGACCCCTCCCTGGACAAGCTAGGCAAGATCCTGGCCGAGACGATGCAGCTTTTGCCCAAGGACCGTCCGGCTTCGGTCAAGGCCGTCCGTCACCGACTCGAGGCGGTGTTGGCGGATTTGAAGCCGGCACGGGACCGTTCCACCCGCCTTCTGCATCCCGCCTTGCGAGCCCTGACGGACCACCCGATCCAGCCGAAGTCGCGCTTGAAGCTGTTCAACGCGGAATTCTTCTGGCGCTGGTTCCGTACGTTCTTCTAGAAGCTCAGGCTGGGATCGGTTTTGGGAAGGCTGACGGTCATCCCGGGGAACACCACGGTCAGGGTGTCTCCGCTGACGCCTTTGACGGTACCCGATCCCCAGCGACTGTGGCGAACGCGGTCCCCGGTAGCGTAGTCTCCCGCCTTTTTGGGAGCGGTTGCCGCCTCGGCGGCGGCGCCGGTGAGCTTTTTCAGGAAGCTGCTCTTGAGTTTGCGCACCGACCCGTTGACGAAGTCGACGGTGACCAGGTCGCCGGTGCGGTCGACGGCGGTCACTTTGCCCTTGCCGAAAACTTTGTGCTCGACGGTATCGCCGGCGGCAAACACGGACGGGACCGCCGGTTTGGCCCCCACCCCGACTCGGGGCGCCGTTTGACCAAACCCTTTCCACTGGGACGAACCGATGGCGGGCGCCTCGTCGAACGAGCCGCGCGGCATCGCGGTTCGGGTCAGCGGCTTGTCCTTGAACAGTTCGGGCGGGATCTCGTCGACGAAGCGAGAGACCTTTTTCACGAAACTGTTGCCGTGCATCTGACGGGTCGCTGCTGCGGTCAGGAACAGGCGCTCTTCGGCCCTGGTTAGTCCGACGTAGCACAGTCGGCGTTCTTCTTCCATCTGCTCGGGGTCGTCCATGGAACGGCTATGAGGGAACGTTTCTTCCTCGAGTCCGGTAAGGTAGACGACGGGGTACTCTAGCCCTTTGGCCGAGTGTAGCGTCATCAGGGTGACCTGATCTTTGGCGCCGTCGGTACGGTCCTGGTCAGTCAGCAGCGACACCTCGACCAGGAAGCTCTCCAGGGGAGAGTCTTCCTCGCCTTCGAGTTCGGCTACGGAAAACTCCCCGCTTTGGCGAGTTCGGTCGAACTCTTCCGTGACGTTGGCCAACTCTTCCAGGTTCTCCAGCCGAGCCTGAGCCTCGACCGAGCGGTCCGCCTTCAGGGCCGCCAGGTAGCCCGAGCGCTCCAACACCTGCTGCAGCAGCACCGCCAGCGGCAGCGGGGTGGGGCCGGCCATGATCTGAGCCAACTCCTGCATCCAGATCGACATCTCCTGGCAGGCCGCGACGGCCTTGGCGGTCATCCCGGCGTCGCGTCCCCGCTCCAGGGCGTAGAACAGCGGCATCTGCGACTCGATCGCGAAATCTAAAAGGCGCTCTAGCGATTTCGCACCGATTCCGCGAGTCGGTTCGTTGATCACGCGGCGCAGCGAGACCGAGTCCGAAGGGTTCTGCAGCACCCGGAAGTAGCTGAGCATATCCTTGATCTCTTTGCGTTCGAAGAAGCGCAGTCCGCCGATGATCTGGTAGGGCAAACCGGCCTGAATCATCGACTCTTCCAGCAGACGCGACTGAGCGTTGGTGCGATAGAGCACCACGAAGTCGTTCAGGGAGTGCGGTTTCGAAGGGTCGGAACGCAGGCTGGTAATCGAAGAAGCGACGTAGCGCCCCTCTTCCCGGCCGTCGGCCGCGCGGAAAAACTCGAGTTTGTGGCCGCCCTTTTTGTCGGTCCAAAGATTTTTGCGCTTACGCCCCTGATTATGAGCGACCACCTTGTTGGCGGCGGCCAGGATATGCTCGGTCGAGCGGTAGTTCTGCTCGAGTCGAATCAAACGAGCGGAAGGGAAGTCTTTTTCAAAGCGCAGCAAGATCGAGATATCGGCGCCGCGGAAGGCGTAGATGCTCTGGTCGTCGTCGCCCACGGCGCAGACGTTGTTGTGCGGCGGCGCCAGCAGGCGGATCAGTTCGTACTGAACCGGGTTGACGTCCTGATACTCGTCCACGCAAAGGTAGCGCAACCGCTCCTGGTACTGCTGGCGGATACTGTCGTCCTCGCGCAGCATGTCGACCGTTTTCCACAGGATGTCGTCGAAGTCCAGGGCTTTGTTCTGAGCCATCTTGCGCTGATACAGGCCGTACGCCTTGACGTAAGGCTGCTGGTCGAAACGGGACTCCATCTGGGCCTTGACCGGATCGATGAGCTTGTTTTTCCAGGACGAGACCTGGGCCAGCACCGCGGCGGGCTTATACTTGGTGATGTCGAGATTTAGCTCTTTGAGAGCCTCTTTCATCAGCACCTGCTGTTCGGGTCCGGCGTAGATGGTGAACGAAGAGTCCAGGCCGATGGCGTGGCCGTGGCGACGCAGCCAGCGGGCGCAGACCGAGTGAAAGGTGCCCAGGTCGGGGAAGCGTCCAGGCCCGCACAGTTGGGCGACGCGTTCGGCCATCTCGCGGGCGGCTTTGTTGGTGAAGGTCACCGCCAGAATCTCGTGACGACGAGCCCGCTTGGTAGCCAGCAGGTAAGCGATTCGGCGGGTCAGTACCCGGGTCTTCCCGGAACCGGCGCCGGCCAACAGCAGCAGCGGCCCTTCCGTGGTGAGCACGGCTTCGGCCTGGGGCGGGTTGAGGTCGGAGGTGAAGCGATCCTCCAGGCTGCTGGAGTCGTGAGATAAAGCGGTCATGTCCCGTACTTTAGGGAGAGACCCGTCAGGCTCCTTGGGGATAGCCTGTGGAGTGAAAAAAAGTTCACTTCATCTCTGCTGCCCGGGGATTCAGGTCGCTTCGGGGAATCAGCTTAGAGTTTCTTCACGGTTCTTTCATTTTGCAAGGCTAGAGGTTCGGCCTACGACAGGGAAACTAGCGGCAGAGAAGTCTTAAGTTTCTAGGAGGTAGCTATCGATGCTTGTTGCAGGACAGGCCCAACTGACGGGTATGGGCGGTTTTAACGTCGGCGGATTCAACTACGGCGCCGGGGCCAACTACTTGTTCGGAGGGCGCGGTCAGTGCGGACCCGGCTACTTCGGCGGCGGTGGCGGCTGGGGCGGTGGCGGATTCGGTTGGGGTGGACAGTTCGGTCAGATGGCCGGCTTTGGCGCGACCTGGAAGTCGGATATCTATAACATTCAGAAGGGCGATGCCTGGGACACCACCCTGGCCAGCACTCTGGGTCGCCGCGACCCTGTCTATCTCGATACCAATCGCGACGGGAAGCTCAACGTCGAAGGCGGCAAGAACGTTCGCTTCGACATCAACGGCGACGGACTCATGGACACCGTGCACGAGTGGAACACCAAGGACGCTCAGTTGGTCTACGACGCCAACGGTAACGGAAAGATCGACAACGGCCGCGAGATCATGAACGAGACGGCCGTCGACGGACGCCAGAACGTCTATAAGAACGGCTGGGAAAAAACTCAGGCGATCTTCGACGCCGACAAGAACGGCATCATCGATGGCGCCGAGCTGGACAAGGCCAAGTTTTGGACCGACGCTAACGGGAACGGGCAGGTGGACGACGGCGAGATGAAGACCGCCAAAGAGATGAACATCGTCAGCATCGACACCAAGAACGGCAAGTTCGTGACCAAGGAAAAGGTCGGCGAAATGCACGGCTTCATGGGCGGCTTCGGCGGAAGCTTCGGTAACTTCGGTGGCTGGGGCGGCGGCTTTGGCGGCTGCGGTTGCGGCTTCGGACGCTCGGGCTGGGGCTTTGGTGGTGGCGGAGGCGGCTTTGGCGGCTTCGGCGGCAACTGGGGCGGCGGCGGCTTCGGCGGCTACTCGCGCTTCTGCTAAGCGCTATCTCTCTCTCGGAACAGGGGTTCCGAAGGCCCCTTCTCGGGCGCCCTCGGGGCCCTTTTCTATGTCGACTCTAATATTTATCAGGAGATATTATGCCTTTGATCCTTCACCCGCACGTCATCGACGTGCTCAATGTGGCTGATGAACTGCTCGACGGTCACGATCAGTGGCACCTGTTCGAACAGGTCTTGGGGCAAATGGACGAGACCCACATCTGGCAGCAGGAGCGCTACCAGCATTTCCGGCAGGGCCAGAAGCGCACCAGCACGCTGGACGAACTTCGGACTCGGGTCGAAGCGAGCTTCGCGGCGCGGACTGAGGCGCTGGCCGACCTGCGAACTCAGATCGAGCAGCGCGATCCGGAAGGTCTAAGCGGAGCGACCACGCGGCTGCAAAAATCGAGCCAGGCGATCGCCCTGATCAGCGAAGAGCTAGAGGCCGAAGACTCTCGCCACCGACTGGCGGCGATGCCGCTGCTGCACGATTTCCTGCAGGCGGGTTTCAATGTCTACGGGGGCTACGAGTCTTACCCGGTCCTTCGCTCTCGATTAGCCCCGGTGGTGGACTGGATTACGGCGCTGGAAGCGGACTGGGCCGGCGAGTGCGAACTGTTCGAGTCGCTAGCCGAGCGCCAGGCGGAATTCGAGGCGGCGCTCCAGCTATGCAAGAACGGAGTGGGAGCGATCCTGACTTTCGAGGAGAGCGGGGTCGAATCCGACCTGCTGGCCGGCCTGGCCTACTTTCAGGAAGGGGCTCAGCAGCTCGCGGCGTTTGTCTGGCAGGCTCGTCAGGATAGCGCGGACATGGCGTCCTACAGCAATTTCCGAGAGGTCGAACGGTTCGCGGTTCGGCTGAGCAAGCTCGGCCTCGAAGACGAGGCGACCGAGCAGGCGCGCGCGCGCGTGATCGAACTGTTCGAACGTCAGGCTCAGCAGCTTCAAGGGATGGCCGACATTCCGGTCCATTCCGAGGTGTACGGCGAGGCGCTGGCCGAGGTCGAGGCAACTTTGGAAAAGGAGCGGGAAGCGCTGGAGGCCAACGACGTCGAGGCGCTGGGCGAAGCCAGCATGGCGTTTCAGAGCGGACTCGAAGGGCTGGCCCAGCTGTTAGAAGAGAGCAGCCACGACCTGGAAGAGGCGCCCGCTCTGCAGGAGCTGCGTCGAGCGGTGCTGGGCGTTTACTACAACCAGGTGCCACGCCGGTTCTTGCGCGATCTGCTATTCCACATCACCCCTGGCTTCGAGAAGGCGTTGGAGCTAGAGAACGAGCCGGACGCCCGGGCAGCTCTGGAGGCGTGCCTGAGCGCCATGGGCTGCGCTGAGGTCGGATTGGAGGAAGCTTCTCCCGAAGCTCTGGCAGAAAGCTACCGCTTGCTGAACCAGGGTGGGTCGGCCCTGATCGAGGTGCAGCGCCGACGAGTCGCTCAGGTGGCCGAACAGGAAGAGAGCCGGCGGGTGACCTGCGCTCAGTGCGGCGTTCGCCAGGAGCCGGCGGCGGTCTGCGCCGAGTGCGGGGCGAAGATCATCAAAGCCCATACCGGGGTCGAGACGTCGTCACTGCAGGTCAGTGAAGGCGCCGAGCGGATCGAGCAGCCGCAGTCGCTAGAAGAGCTCTTCGACCTGGTGGCCCGGATTCGCGAAGGCGTGGCCGAGCCCGACGAGATCCTGGCGGTGGTCGACCCCGTGCGCGCCCGAGCTAAATCGATTCTGCAGCAGGCCACCGCCGGTGGCGCTTCCGAGCAGTTCCTGTTCAGCGTCCAGCAGTTCTCGCACGGCCTCGAACAGCTGGCCGGCCAGGCTCGCAGCCGCGACCTGGAGGCGCTGGAAGAGAGCAACGCCCGGCTGCACGTCGCCGCGGCGGAGCTTCTGGCTTATAAGTAGCCTCCGCGAGAAGTTCCGAAAAAAAGAAAAGGGTCCGGTCAACTCTGGCCGGACCCCTTTCTTTCTGAGCGCTATCGCCGGACGTTGGCAACGGCTTTGTCGAGGAAAGCTTGGAACGTCTTTTCCATGGCGGCGGTTGGGTCTGCGGCATCCGCGCAAGGCGCTAAAAGGTCATCGTTCATCGAAAGATGCCCGATCAGCAGCCCCTTATCATCGAGAGCCTCGATTTGGACCAGAGGTCGATAGTTGTCGAGAAGCACCTTGGCGACGCGGCGATGCTCCTGGTTGGGTGACGCGGTGAGTACGGTTCGGACTTCAGATGGTAAAGCCCAGGTGCAGATAAACTCGCGCTGGAGCTTCTCGATAATGTCGGGTGAAGAGAGCAGACCTGCTCTCAGGGTTCTCCCGCTCCCTCAACAGGATTGGTCGTCCAGCGAGCCTGCGATGACTATCGCCAGGACGGGCTTGTGCTGAGATTTTGCCGACTCCAACGCCTGCTCCAGTGGCGGCCACGGAATCGCTTCGAAAGCGTAGAACTTCTGCTTGAGCGAGGCAAGCGCTTGCGACCTGGGCACTTCGGAATCCCACTCCGCAGGTGCAGGCCCTCCTTGCCCTTTGATCTTGAGTCCCATATTGTCGACCTTGCCGAGGGCCACAGGCCAGTGGTCCTTATGCACCTCGATAGAGACGTTGAGCGCGTGGTCCTGAGGGACCTTGAGTTCCCAGGACTCTACAGTTCGAGTCCTGGTGTTGTAGACCATGTCGCCGGCAAATTGGGCGGGTGACAGATAGACCTTCTCGGCGATTTCGAACTGAGGGTGAAGGCGAAACAGAACGCGGACTCGCTCGGACGAGGACGCCTGCAGCACGGCGTGGGCACCGGCACCGTCAATATTCAGGCGGTGCCGAACCTTGGGATGCAGCTGCTGAAGAAAGGCAAAGGACTTTTCGTCCGGCAGCGCCCAAAGGTCTCCGACTTGGGTTCCGGCCGGCGGTAGGAAGTTCTCGAAGTCCGCCACGGCGACAGTACGCTCGGCCTCTGCCGGCGCTAACCCTTTCAGCATAGCGGCATACTGAGGCGATTTAGCCCGGAGAGAGTCCATCATCTCGCCCTCGAAGGCGCTCCATTCTGACACTAACACGACCTCCTGAACCTGCCCCTGGGGGGAGGCGACGGTGGCGGGTTGAACGGCGAATGGGTTACCTTTCGAACATCCTGAGATCGCGACGAGTAGCCACAGAGTTAATAGAAAGTTCCTTCGCATACTAAGAGCTTCGCCAGGTCGAAAATCGACTCCTCGGCCTCATCAGTCTATCGGAAGAAACTAGAAAAAAAGAGCCCGACCTGAGGGTCGAGCTCTTTTTACGGCAGTTGCTGCTGGTTAGAAACGAACGTTCTCATAGCTGTCGAGACCGAAAGTCACGTACCGGAGCACGTTGAACTCGGGCGTACGAGGGAAGTCTTCGAGAGACTCGGCCGCGATGGCGTCATAGTTCAGGTTGATCTGGAAGCCGGAGTTCGATGCGTTCGAGGAAGCGTTCACGATGGACATCGTCTTGCGGGCCTGACCGGAGATGATACCGCCGTACAGGTTGAAGATACCGAGTCCGTCGTTCGACTCCATGTTGTTGTCGTGGCTGCCGAATCCGCCGTTCGTCGTATTGGCGCTGGTACGTCCGGCGAGGATAACGCCGTACATATGGAGCTCGCCCTTTCGCTGACTGGTGTTACCGTGAGTGTCGGTGTACCAGCTGGAACGGTGACTGGTATCGGTGCGGATATCCACGTTGCGTGCTACCACTCCGAGGATATGTTTCCCGTCGGGCGACTGAGCACCGGGCGTCAGCCTGTTGGCACCGTACTTGGTCTGATTAGTCGAGTTGCCAGAGGTGTTGAGCGGGTTTCCGTCACCATCCAGGCCGTTGCCGTCGTAGTACTGCAGGATGTTGCCGAAGACTTCAAAGTCCTTATTGTTGGCCAGGTTCGTCGCGATGACTCGCCCCTGGTAGTCCAGGTTGCCTTCCGAGTCGTAGTGTTTCGAGCCCTTGTTGGTTCCAGAGACCTTGCGAAGGTGACCATCGCTGAAGGTAACCCCGTTGATACGTCCCTCCATGACGGTGTACTCGCGGAAGTCCTGGCTACCGGTCGAGTAGTCGTTGCGGATGGTGACCGTGTTACCGTCCGCGACCACGAGGCGGCTATCGTTGGCGTCGGTAATCAAGTCACCGTTGACTCGGACACCGCCTGGCTTCATGGGGATACGGTAGTTGGCGTCGTTCACTTCGACGACGGAGTTCCAGTTAGGGATGTTCATGGTGTTATCCACCGTCGTGGAGCCAGGAGTGCCCACCGCGACCCAGTTTCTGTTGGTTCCGTTCTGCACAGCGCCCGCGGTACCGGCGGCAACGTTGTCCTCCCAGTACCCGGGCGGGTCGATGGTTTGGGTTCCGACCTGACCCCAGGCGATACACTCTTCGTAAGGCTCGGTGCCGATCACGCGGCTGCAGGTCGAAGGAACGTCGCGAGTACAAGTCTTGTTGATGACGACAGGCTGCGAGACACCACCGGGACCCGGCACGAACACTGTTTCCTGGCCACAAGAAGCGTGCGCCTCCGTGCGAGGAACGGTACAGGCGTAGTTTTCGGTAACATTGCGGGTACTAGTCCGGGTACGAGTGCACCCGGTAACTGGCTGCTGGTAGGGCGCAGGATCACGCCACACACGATAGCGCGGGACGTCGATATATGCGCTCTGAGTTCCGGACGGAACCGTGACATCGTTCATGTCACGAATGCGGGTCTGCTGATGGCCGCCGGGGGCGATGAGAAGCTCGACCTGCTGAGTGTCGCGAGCCACGAAGATTCCGCCGCTAACCTTCCCGCCGGGGACGTTAGGGCCAGCCTCGGTATTCACCAAGAGCGGTCCTTTCTGGTTAATGGTTGTGGTCAGATTCGCGGGGACAGTTGCTCCCCAGGCCTTCGCTCGCAACTCCGAGTTCGCGGAAGGAAGCGGGATGTTACCGACCATGCGGATCTTTTCGCGACCGCCTTCGATGATGCGGTTGTAGCGGTCGTGATCGGGGCTGCCGCTTGCGTTGAACGGCACCAGCCCGGCATCGCTACCAGCAAAGTTCCCGCGATAATACATGTTTCCGTCGCCGACTCCACCGAAGGTGCTCGAGCCGACAGGCATTTGCTGTGAGTGGGTCATCTCGGCTAGATTGCCGCTAACCCACGGCTCCTGACCGTCCGTCCAAAAGGACGCCGTAGGGGCCGCCAGTCGGAAGAAACTGTTGGTGTGGAAGGGGCCTTGAATGCCCTCGGAGCCCATCGAGAAGAGGAAGTCTTCACCCCAGGTGTCATAAAACAGCGCGTACTTCGCGAAGCTTTCCTGCTGGATGGTGGACTCGAGTTGCTGGACGGGACGACCTCGGTAATAAGCGATCGTGGTGATGTCGTAGACACGACGGTTCACGTCGTTGGGACGAATTTCGGTGCTGAAGCTCCAGTCCGCATCGACTTTGTTGACCGCGTTGTCGATTTGCGCAGCATTATGAAGCGAGTTGAAAGCAATGCGGTTAGCGTCGGTGACGCCTATTCCTTTGGTGGCTTGAACGATCCACTGATGGGACACACGCAAGCCGGCGTCCAGCGCGTACTGTGCCTGGATATGGCGTCTAGCCAGAGTCGCCGAGTGGAACTCGGCGGGAAGAATACGAAAGAACGCGACAGCGAGTGAGAAGAGAACAATCAAAAAGAACATGGCAAGCAGCAGAATGCTGCCTTGTCTTTTCTTTCTCTTCCGTGAATCGGTGGACATGGGAACCTCCATCTCTGGGTCTGAATGAACGTGACCTTCTGACTAAACGGATAATAGCCAACCTATACCGACCGCGCTATCCTCCCAGGGTTGACCTTTGCCTCTGGAATAGAAAGAGGGCCCCATTTCTGGGGCCCTCCAGCAAACCAGGTGACGAAAACAGCTAGTAGTTATAGGTGTCAGCAGGCACGGGGATAATGGCACGTTCCGTCTCCAGAACGAAAACCTGATTCCCTTGAGGTCCTTTACGTCGTCCCGAAACGTCAATCTGAACTTCGATCGTGTCTGCGGTTAGCCGCAAGACTTTGAAGTTTTGGATTCTATGCCCAATAATCTTGGGAACGGGATTGCTGACAGGCACTCCAGCCTCGACTTTCCTGAGAACGAGTTGGCCCAGCGAACTATGGTCGCTGGGGTTCTCTCTGACCAGGGCAAACTCGTAAGTGTAGACCGGGGCGCTCAACGAGTTGTACGGGGCCGAGGGGTTGGGGACGTAGTTCGGGTCGAGGAAATCCTCCGTCGTCGTGAAGCGAATCGTATCGTCAAAAATCTGATTGCTCGACGTTCTTTTCGCCGGAGTAATAAAGGCCGACCCGGTGCTTCGGGAGACCGCCGTCATGACGTAGGGCGTCATACGGTCGATAGCCGACCGCGTTTTCTGATGGAACTCCAGCATGAGAGTTCCCTGTGAGATCATCGCCGAGGACTGAGCGAGAATTCCGATCAAGATCAGTCCTATCACCGTGACCAAGCCGATACAGACTATCAACTCGATGAGGGTAAACCCTCGTCTCGCGAGCCGTCTAGCTGCGCGGAGCGAAAACAACGGCCGAAGTGGCTGCATGGCGTGGTACTCCTTCATCTTCCCAATAGATGTTCACGGTGACCGTGACGAGGTTGCCTTGTTCGGTATTGACGGCGCCTCGTCGGACCATGGTGATCTTGCGCTTGTAGTTCGAGAGGTCTCGCTCCGGCATAGTAAAATCGTTTTGCTGGAAAGGGGCGTCGCTAATCGGCCTAGGCTGCGCGTTCGCCGCATCATTGAGTCCACTAGCGGCGTCCGGCAAACCGTTTCCATCCTTGACCGGCGCCAACGAGATCAAGCTGCGGTTCTGGATAAGATCCACCAGAATTCGCGCGTGATTGGTCGCGATAGCGATACGGTCTCCATGATTGCTCTTCTGAAAGCCAAAGATAAGCGAAGCCGCTACTCCCGACATTCCTACGGCAATCACACCGAGCGCCACCATGAGTTCTGCCAGCGATAGGCCGGCCCTACGTTTTCGTCTGGTATGCATACAGAGGATCCTATCAGAGTTTCTTTAGGTCAACAACGTGACCTGGGGGTATTCCTGAAGTTTTTGATAGTTCGGACGGATACGGTTCTTGGCTATTGCGTCGGGGGAGTGCTCAGTTTCATGGTGGGCATACCCGCTTCCGTCCAACCTTTCCAGCCCTCTTCATAAAGGCTGATATTCTTGATGCCCTGCGCCGCCAACTCTCTCGCCAGCGTGAGCGAGGATTTGCAACCGGTTCCTGTACAGTAGACTACGACCGCGCCTTTCCCTTTGAGACTCTCCAGGAGCGGGAGCGAGGCCCCTAGTTCCATCGGCGCCGAGGTCGCCCCGGGGATAAACCCCTGCTCGAACTCTTTACTGCTTCGAGCATCCAGGAAGACGGCGTCGCCGTTCTTGAGGTGTTCGACCATCTCCAGGGTGGTGACGATAGGAAATTCAACGATGTCGGGCGATTGAGTGCCTGCGGTGGCCAATGAGTCTGAGGGGGGGGAGACGAATTGATGCAGAGAGGCGAAGCCGACAGCCAGGTTCAGCAGAAGGAAAGCCTGAAGAACTGTTGTTTTCACGAGGCGCGTCCTTTGAGATAGAGTCGGAAGGGTGGGAGATGATCGAGATTGGTCTTCACACCAACGGTCCATACGTCGGCTCCGTGCTCTGCCGGAGGGATGGCCCCACGAGCTTCGACTTCCAAGATGATGACGCCCTTACTCGGAGAGTCCAGAGGCTTGATCTGTAACATCGACAGCGGATTTTCGATCGCCTCGACTTTGAACTCGAGGCCTTCCTTCTTGGACTCTAATCGGACCATCTGCTTTTCACCGGAACGTAGTTCTAAAAGCTGGGGTACGACTTCCACAAGAGGTTGGACATTGGCGGTCACCTGAAGAAGGACCGGTTCTGGATTGCCCTTTTCGTAGATTTTGACGCTTTGCTGTACTGGTCCGCGGTCGGAGCCAGCGTGATACTGAACCGTGAGCTCTCCGCTCTCTCCTGGAGCCAGAATATTTTTGTCCGGCTCCGGAACGGTACAGCCGCAAGTCGACGTGACCTCTCCGATCTCGAACGGTTCGGTCCCGATGTTGCGAAAGGAGACCGTTTGGGCGACGGTTTCGCCCTGGGTCACCGCTCCCATTCTTACCTCAAGCGGTTCGAAGGTGATCCTGGTAGCTCCGGTTCTCTGGGGCGGGAGCGGGACGGTGGATCCGTTTGAAGTCGGTGCGGCCAGGAGGAAAAGCAGATTGACCGCGGTGAGGCCAAAGCATGCGAAAAGAGCCGCTCCTCCCTGAAGTTTTTTCTCGAGGCCAAGTCGCGAGTCGAGGCACAACGTCTCGAATGAGGTTCTCAGGACCAGCACAGAGGCCAGGACCAGGACCACATCGAGTCCGAGATGCGCGTAACTGACTTTCGATGCTCCACCAAAGCAACCGCACTCGACGTTGAGGCCTCGTGCAAGCGCACTGCTCACAAAAACTCCGAAGCCTAGCGAGAGAGACAGGCTGATGAGCGCTGCCGCGCGACGGAGGATGCCGAGCAACAGGCAAAGTCCGGTCAGAACCTCGACCCAGGGAACTACGTACGCCAACGTCAGGCTCATTTGTGCCGAGGTCAACTGATAATTTTCCAACTGTCGGGAAAACTCCAAGGGCTGCTGGAGTTTTTCGAGCCCAGGTATCAGAAAGGCCGCCGCAAGGAAGAACCGAACGGCAACCACCAACTTTGCCCTTGCTTCTAATGGCATCGGACATAAATTCCCGCGAGAAGCTCGAAAACCTGCGCTCGAATTGTAGGGTCTGACGAGAATTTCCAGGTATGACGCGGTCCGAAATGACTTCCGGGCGCCTTCGGGCCTTCGGTTCGGTGGGAAATGCCCATTGGGGGGGAGGACACACCCCGGCGGGTTTACGAATGGGGTCGGTCTATGAAGACTGTCGCTATGTTACTGGCCGGGGGGGAAGGCAGCCGACTGACCGTGCTGTCCGAGCAGCGGGCCAAGCCCGCCGTCCCCTTTGCTGGAAAGTTTCGCATCATCGATTTTACTCTCTCTAACTGTGTTCACAGCGATATCGGCACGGTGGGTGTGCTGACCCAGTACCGCCCGCACAGCCTCAATGAGCACATCGGTATCGGCAAGCCTTGGGGCCTGGACCGGTCTCGTGGCGGGATTCGCCTGCTGCCTCCCTACCAGGGACGGGGGCACCAGCGCTGGTTCGCGGGAACGGCCGACGCCATCTACCAGAACCTGGGCTTCATCGCCGACCACCGCGCCGAAGCGGTGCTGATCCTGTCCGGCGACCACATCTACAAGATGGACTATCGCGAGATGCTGAAGGCGCACGTCGCCAAAGGCGCCGACCTGACGGTCGCGGTGATGGAAGTGCCGATCGAGGAAGCGTTCCGCTTCGGCATCATGAAGGTCGATGACACGGGCGCTATCGTCGAATTCGCCGAGAAACCCAAAGACAAGAGCAAGGGCAACCTGGCCTCCCTGGGGATCTATATCTTCGGAGCCAAGACGCTGGACCGCGTCTTGCGTCGCGAGGTGGAAAACCACCCCGACCTGGACTTCGGCAAACACGTCATCCCCGCGATGCTGGCCGACGGTTCGAACGTGCAGTCTTACCGCTTCTCGGGCTACTGGGTCGACGTCGGAACGGTGGATTCGTACCTGAACACCAACCTGGAACTGGTCAAGGGGCAGGACGCTCTGGACCTCTATGACGAGCGCTGGCCGATCCTGACGCAGTCGGAAGAGAAGCCCGCCGTCAAGGTGGGGCCGCAGGGCAAGATTTCGGAGGCGCTGGTTTCGAACGGATGCGTGGTCAAAGGCCTGGTCAAGAACTCGGTGCTCTCTCCGGGCGTCTACGTTTCGCCCGGCGCCGTGATTGAAGATTCCGTGGTCATGAACAACGTCTGGATCGGACCTGGCGCGCACCTGAAGGGCGTGGTGGTCGATAAGGACGTGCGCGTCGGTGCGGGAGCGACGTTGGGTGGCGGCGACGCTTCGGTAGCCAACGCCAAGAATCCGGACAATCTGCGCGCGGGCATCAGCGTGATTGGTAAAGGGGCGGTGATCCCGCCAGGAACCAAAGTCGGTTCCAATGTCCTGATCGAGGCCGACGTCGACGACGCGGACTTTGATGATTCCGGCGTCGTCGCTGACGGCGCCACCGTGGAGCGTTCGAAATGAGTTTAGCCTTCGCCCTGATCATGGCCGGCGGCCCCAGCCCCGGACTGTCCGTCCTGACCGAAGTCCGCGCCGCTCCGGCCATCCCCTTCGGGGGAAAATATCGCCTGATCGACTTTGCGCTGTCCAACTGCGTGAACTCCGAGATCTTCAACGTGGCGGTGCTGACCCAGTACCGCCCCCACAGCCTTAGCGAGCACCTGGGAACGGGCGCTCCCTGGGACCTGGACTTGATGAAAGGCGGCCTGCGCGTCCTTCACCCGTTCCAGGGCGGTCGTTTCGGCGACTGGCAGAAGGGCACCGCCGACGCCGTGCGCCGCAACCTGGAGTTCGTGGGCGAGCAGGCTGAAGAGCACGTGCTGGTGCTGGCCGGCGACCACGTCTACACCATGGACTACCGTACCCTGCTCGAGCGTCACGCCGACAGCGGCGCCGACCTGACGGTGGCGTGTCGGCGGGTCAGCCCGCACGAGACGCACCGCTACGGTATGATCCTGAAGGCGCCCGACGACCGGGTGGTCGGCTTCGAAGAGAAGCCCAAGCGCACCAAAGAGACGCTGGCTTCGATGGGCGTCTATGTGTTCAAGCGTTCGGCGCTGATCAAAGTGCTGCTCGACGAGACCTGCGTGGATTTCGGCCGCGATGTTCTGCCTCGGATGCTGGCCGCCGGCGCCTCGGTGCGCGCCGCTACCTTCCCCGGCTACTGGACCGATATCGGTACCGTGCAGTCGTACTGGGAAGCCAACATGGGGCTGCTCTCGGAAGACCCGGCGCTGGACCTGTATAACACGGACCTGACCGTTCATACCCGAAGCCAGGATCAGGGTCCTGTCTCGGTGGGGCGTAACGCGGTTGTCGATAACAACCTGCTCAGTAACGGCTGTATCGTTAACGGCACGGTGCAGCGCAGCATCCTTTCCCCCGGGGTCCGGGTGGCTGAAGGCGCGGTCGTCACCAACAGCATCATCCTGCACGAAGCCGTCATCGAAGCGGGTGCCCGCGTCGACAACTGCATCGTGGACAAGAACTGCATTATCAGAATGGACGCTCAGGTGGGCCACGGCGAGGACAACACTCCGAACAAGGCGCTGCCTCAGGCTTTGAACACGGGTCTTACCATCGTGGGACGCGATTCGGTGATCCCGGCCGGAATGGTGCTTGGCCGCAACGTCACCGTGCACGCCTCGACCCGTGAGGACAACTCGGCTTATAAGAAGAAGAAGGGTGTGCCCAGCGGTAGCGTGGTTGGGAAGCCGGCCGACTAAAAAAGCGGACTTCTTTCCCCTCCAACCTCACCTTCCCAAAGAAAAGGCCCCGGACTCGGGGCCTTTTTGCGTCCTGGGAGAGGCCGCCGGATCAGAAGCTGTCGATGACGGTGTCCAGCGCCTGGGCACCGAAGCTGATGAACCAGGCCGAGGGCAAGAAGAGCAGCTGGGCGACCAGCGTTCCTACCACCGAGCCGAAGCAGAGCCAGAAGGTCATCGTTTCGATCTCCTCGACCGAGCGTTTTCCTTTCACGGCTTCGTCGATGAGGATGTTGCAGGTAGGGTCGACGACCAGGGAAAGGACGATCGTGGCCACCCCGTTGACCAGCGGCGAAAGAAGGGTCGTCGTGCGCGCCACTTCGGCATCGTAGGCGGCCCCGGCGTAGATGGCGGCTAACTGGCTGACCGTCTGGAAGCTTAGCACCAGGACGTTGGCCCAGAGGAAGCCTTTGGGAAGCTTGGCCAGGGCCTGGCGGCTGACCGTCTGTTTCCAGGGAGCGGCAAGCAGAGATGGCGCCTTCAGCCAATTTTTCGGATTCAGTCCCTGTACAAGCACTTTAGACAGCGACTCTTCTCGGAAGACTCGTTCGATGAGAACCAGATAGACTTTGACGAAGGTGGGGATCAGGAGTAACGACAGAATGCAGCCGACCGCTGCCCCGCCAAGAAGGCTGCGGTTGAAATGTTCCAGCTTCTCCAGCGCGTCGGGGGCCAGGGCGGCTCCGTCAGGACGGTGGGTCAACCGGTCGGTGATGGCGCCTACGAAAGGGCCGTAGAACTGACCGGCCACACGAGCCAGCAGAGAGAAAAAGTTGAACACCGAGATAGCGATGGCGATCCTCTTGGTGATCACGGCCGAAACGCGAGAGCTGTAGATGGTGCCCCCTAGCAGCCAGATCAGGGCGTTGACCAGGACCAAATAACCGATAGCAGCACCGACTTCGTTGACGCCCGCGCCGATGCTCGAGGCGGCCCAGGTCACGGCCTCGATAGCAGGGGTCAGGATCAATAGGCCCAGGGCGCAACCCACAAAATTCCCCAGACCCAGATGTACGGCGGCGATGGTCACGTGCGCCTGGGGACGAGTCTTCTCGACCGCCTGATCCAGGATGACGGCGGCCTGGGGGTCGACCCAGACCGAGAAGGCGATGGCGGCAAAACTGTTGACCAGACCGCTCAGCAGGATGGCCGTCTGCTTTAGCTCGGGGTTCAGGCCGGATACGGTGATGGCCGCCAGGGCGCCGACCGTCCAGATGGCCGAGGCCAGGACGTTGATGAGAAGGAAGCCGAGGGGGACTCCTTCGAGCCGAAAGAGTCGGGTGCCCATGAGCGACGGGAGTTGGAACGAGCCCAAAACCTGACGCCAGGCGCGGGGGGTGCGAGCGAGGTGCAACAGCGCTCCCAGCATCCGCCGGTGAAATACCGAAGGAACGCCTCGAGTACACATCTCGACAAAGGACGGAAGCAGTAGGAAGGCCGCCAGAGCACCGCCGGCAGCGCCCACCACCACCCACTGGATCTGAGAGATCAGCGTCGAGGTGTTACCGGAGGTCGTTGCGTCGTCGACGAAATTACCCAGCAGCGGCAGGTAGAACATGTTGCCGAAGCGGGTCACGATGAAGACCAGTTGGCCCATCGCCAGCGCCGTACCCACATTGCCTGTCCGGACGGCGGCCGGTCGCGTGGCGACCTGCAGAGAGGTGGCCATACTGACGAAGCCCGCCATGGCCATGATAAGAAGCAGCAGCGGATCGCCGAGCAGCGAGAAGTTCACGGATCCTTGCTACCGTGCGCCGGAGATCTATTCCTGCACTCCCTGTAGAAATATTCAAGTCTCCTCTCGACCCTGTCGCTTGGCTGCGGTCGTCTCTCCTTGGTGGGCGGCGTTCCGGCGCATGGAGGGGAAGCTTCGATGGGCGCGAACGCCCCCTTCGAACAAAGGCCAGTTCAAGACTGAAGCCTTTGTCTGAGGTTGGGTACGGCCGGCAGATTTCGCTCTGTGTCATGCGCTCGAGGCGGCCGCTCCCGAGGGAGGTAGATGAGATGAAAAAGTACATGTTGGGCCTGGTCGCCATCGCGACCGTGGCCATGGGTGGCGTTGCCACCGCTGACTGCGCCGGCCGCGCTGACAGCCCCTGTGGAAAGTACGATGTCCGCCTGACCGTGAACGGCAACCCCTACTACGGTAAGTGGGCCATCGTCAACGACCGCCCTTACGTGGGCATCGAAGCGTTCTCGGACTACGTAGGAGTGCCCCGCGCTCACTACTATCAGGGATGGAGCTTCGCCAAGACCCCTTCGGAGACGATCTCTCCGCTGGACCTGAACGTGATGGTCGAGCAGCAGAAGGTGGACACCATCCGCTTCGCGGGTGTGACCATGGTCGACCTGAACCAGGCGGCTTCGGCTTTGGGCGTGCCGGTTCACCGTGACCTGCAGCGTCGCATCATCCAGGTGGGCCACACCGGCTACACCGGTGAGCAGATGAAGGGCAAGTGGTACCGTCATCTGAGCCGCGCTCGCGGTTGGACCAATAAGGATTGGCGCCCCAACTTCGACCAGCGTTTCCAGCACGAAGACGACCACGGTCCGCAGTCGCTCAAGCGTCTCTAGTCCTACTAGAACCGCAGAAAAGCCCGCCCTTTCGGTGGGCTTTTTGCATGTCTCGGCCTTGGAAATGAGCCCCGAGTTCAGCGGGGTACCGAGGGAGATCGTGGCCCCTTTGAGAAGGGCCGCGTATGTCAGCAGCACCTACCGCTCCTCAGGATTCCGTCGACCAGGCTCGCCTTCTGCGCGAGCAGTTGGAAGAGGCGAACCGCCGTTACTATATCGACGCCGCGCCGACGATTTCCGATGCTGAATATGATCAACTGTTTCGCCGTTTGGTGAAGCTCGAAGAGACGTATCCCGAGCTTTTGACCCCGGACTCTCCCACCCAGCGGGTCGGCGCGGCGGTCGATGAAGGTGTGCCGTGGGAAGGCCACACGGTGGTCGAGCATCAGAAGCCGATGCTAAGCCTGGGCAACGCTTTTGATGCCGACGAACTGCGCGAGTTCGACGAGCGGGTTCGCAAACGTCTGCAAGAGTTGGACGTGGCCGACTACGATGGAGGCGCCGTCCCCTACGTGGCCGAGCTAAAGTTCGACGGCCTGGCGGTGTCGATGCGCTACGAGGACGGCCTGCTGGTGCTGGGCGCCACCCGTGGCGACGGCCAGCGCGGCGACGACATCACGGCCAATCTCAAGACCGTCAAGCAGGTGCCGCTTCGCCTGAGCGAACCGCTGAGCGGCGAAGTTCGCGGTGAGATCTATATGGACTGGCGCGACTTCAAGGCGCGCAACGACAAGTCGATCGAGAACCTGGCCGAGATCGAAGCGCTGAAGCAGCGCACGGTTGAACTGAAGGAGAGCAAGGCTACCGCAGCCGACCCCAAAGCGGTGAACGCGGCCATCCGCGAGATTCAAAAGCAGGTCAAAGAGATCAAGCGCTACCAGATTGTGGCGCCCCGGGAGACCGGCTTCAGCAACCCGCGCAACTGTTCGGCGGGGGTGCTACGCCAGAAGCATTCCTACGAAACCGCCAAGTGGCCGCTCAAGATCTTCTGCTATTCGATCGATGGAGCGATGAGCGACGGCTGCACGGCTCACTCTCAGGGGCTGACCCGCCTCAAGGAGATCGGGTTCCCGGTCGATGCCCACTGGCAGGCCTGCGCCGGCATCGAAGAGGTGATCGCTTTCTGTCAGACCTGGCACGAGCGGCGTTCAGAACTGCCGTTCGAGGTGGACGGCGTGGTGGTGAAGGTCGACACGATGCGCTGGCAAGAGGCGCTGGGTCAGGTGTCGCGCAGTCCTCGCTGGGCTATCGCCTACAAGTTGCCGTCGACGGAAGTTCGCACCCGCTTGCTGGACATTCTCGTTCAGGTGGGAAGGACTGGCGCCTTGACCCCGGTCGCGGTGATGGAGCCGCGCTTCGTCGACGGGTCCGAGGTCAGTCGAGCCACTTTGCACAACGAGGACGAGATCCGTCGCAAGGACCTGCTGATCGGCGACTGGGTCTGGTTACATAAAGCGGGGGCGGTGATCCCCGAGGTGCTGGGGTCGGTGGCCGAGCAGCGGGACGGCAGCGAGCGCGAATTCGTGATGCCGACGGAGTGCCCGGTCTGCTCGACCGCTGTGGTACGGCCGGAAGGGGAGGCCGTCACGCGCTGTCCCAATCGACGCTGTCCGGCCCAGGTCGAAGCTAGCATTCGCTATTTCTGCCATCGCAACGCGCTCGACATCGAAGGTTTTGGAGCCAAGATGGTCGCCAAACTGGTGGGAGAGGGGATCGTGGCGGATCCTGCCGACCTGTTCTCGCTGACCGCCGAGCGGATCACCGAAGAGTTGGTCTTTGTCGACAAGCACGGTCAGGAGTCGCGCCTGCGCGAACGCGGGACTCAACTGCTGGTCGACCAACTCGAGCGGGCCAAGACGCGACCCTTTTCCAAAGTTCTGGTGGGCCTGGGGATCCGCCACGTGGGTCGGCGGGTGGGCGAAATCCTGGCCGAGGCGTTTGGCAGTATGGAGCGTTTGCGTAACGCTACGGCCGAGGAGATCTCTTCCGTGCATGAGATCGGGCCCGAGATTGGCAAACGGGTTCGGGAGTTCTTCGAAGACACGGACAATCAGGCGATGGTGGACAAGTTGGTCAAGGCCGGCTTGAAGATGGAGAGCGACGCTCCGGCGGCGGGCGAGGGAGCGAGCGACGCCTTGAAAGGGAAGACGTTCGTGCTCACGGGCACGCTGCCCACTCTGACCCGAGACGAAGCGACGGCGATTTTGCGTAAGCATGGTGCTAAAGTGACCGGCTCCGTTTCGAAGAAGACCTCGTTCGTGCTGGCCGGGGCCGAAGCCGGTTCCAAACTGGCCAAAGCCGAGGAGCTTGGAGTGACGGTGCTGGCCGAAGAGGATCTCGAGCGCGTCATCGCCGAGGCGATCGCGGCCCAGCAGGCAGCCGGGGAAGGGGAGGGTGGAGAGACCGCTGCCGCGCCGGCCACGAGCGAGGCGACGGACAGCCCTGCGGCGGCGACCGACGACCTGATCGACCCCGACGACGTGCCCGAGTAGTCGAAAGGTTGGAGGGGTTGGCGCGGGGTCTGAGAACTCTCGGCTATGAGTACCGCACAAGCCCAATCCACCAAGAGAATTTTCAACTTTTCCGCCGGTCCGGCGGTGCTACCCGAGTCGGTTCTGCGCGAAGTCGCCGACGAGATGATGTGCCTGCCCGGCGCCGGCGCTTCGGTCCTCGAGATCTCCCACCGCTCGAAGAAGTTCGAAGCGATCATCGAAGGCGCGCGCCAGAACCTGCGCGACCTGCTGGGTCTGCCCGACCGCTACAAGGTGCTGTTCCTGCAGGGCGGCGCCTCGACCCAGTTCTCCATGATCCCGATGAACTTCCACACCTCGAACGGGACCGCCCACTACGTGCGCTGTGGCGCCTGGGCCAAGAAGGCGATCAAAGAAGCCAAGCGGGTCGGCCCGGTCAACGTCTTGTGGGACGGTGAGTCCGAGAAGTTCTCGACTCTGCCCGGCCAGGAGGTGTTCGAGGGACTCGACAGCGGTTCGTACTGCCATATCACCTCGAACGAGACCATCGAGGGCGTCGAGTTCAAGTACTGCCCCAAGACCAACATTCCGCTGATCTGCGACGCCTCGTCCGACTTTCTGCATCGCCCTCTCGACGTCGAGAACTACGCGCTGATCTACGCCGGGGCCCAGAAGAACGTCGGTCCCGCCGGCGCTACCATCGTTATCCTCGACTCGGAACTGCTGGAAAAGCAGGTCGGCCAGAATCTGCCTACCATGCTGGACTACAAAGAGATGGCCAAGGCCGAGAGCATGTACAACACACCGCCCGCCTTCTCGATCTACGTGATCGAAAAGGTCACCCGCTGGCTGAAAGACCTGGGCGGCCTGACCGCGATTCACCACCGCAACCAGGCCAAAGCCGACGTGCTGTATCAGGCGATCGACGAGAGCGGCGGCTACTACAAGGGCCACGCCGCTCCCGACGTGCGCTCGCTGATGAACGTGACCTTCCGTCTGCCTTCCGAGGAGTTGGAAAAGAAGTTCGTCAAGGAAGCCGAAGCGGCCGAACTCGATGGGCTGAAAGGTCACCGTGACGTGGGCGGGCTGCGCGCCTCGATCTACAACGCTTTCCCTCCGGAAGGCGTGGACGCTCTGGTCAGCTTCATGAAAGAGTTCCAAAAGAACAACGGCTAGCCGTTCGTCCTTTTTAGCGAAAGAGGCGCTCCGTACGGGGCGCCTCTTTCGCGCTTACATGCCTTCGGAGCCGTGAGGATCGTCGTCATCCTCGCTGCGAGATTTCTGATAGATGCCCAGCAAGTCAGTCTGCGGGAAGATGGCACGAGCCTCTTCGAGATGGAACGAGCTACCGCGATCGCAGTGGCGACGGGACAGGTGGAATAGGAGCAGTCGCCCGACACCGCAGCGTCGAGCGAAGTCCGCCACCTGGGTGGTGGTCATGTGCAGGTTCTTGTAGGCCAGATCTGCCTCGCTTTCGAGATAGGCGCTCTCGCAGCACAGCACGTCGATCCCTTGGAAGAACTCGCTCAGGCGATGGGCCAGCGATTCTTCTAACCGGGTGTCGGTGAGAAACCCCAGGCCGTGTTCGACCGGGGGATGCAAGAGGCGCTCGGCAAGCCATGCGCGGTCCCTCTCCACCCCCTGAACCTCCACCTGAACCTCCCCTCCGGAAACCAGTCGCCGCACCCAGGGACCCGGCGTCAGCCCTAGACTTTGCGCGGTCTCGAGGGAAAACTTCGGAGGGGTCCGGCGATCGAGCCGATAGGCCAGACAAGGGACTCCGTGCTGGACGGGACAATGGGTTACGGTGAGGCCCTCGCTCAGCAGAACCTCTCCCCCCTGCCTGGGGGCTTCGGTCTCCGCCGAGGCAGGGACGGCTTCTGGGCGGAAGCTCTGGTGACACAGGAACTGCACTCCGGGTTGGGCGCCTTCGGAAAGTTCGAAGACGCGAACGGTGAAGGGCGAGCCCGAAGTCAGGTTCCAGGCGTAGCCCAGCAGTCGGTGGCCAATCGCCTGCGCCGTGCCGGGAGGTCCGTAGATAGTGAGCGGCAGAGCCGAAAAGAGCCGAACGCGCAGGAGATGATCGAACCCGATCAGGTGGTCGATATGAAGATGGGTCAGAAAAAGCCAGCGCACCTTCTGGAGGTCTCGCACTTTGACTCCGTGAAGGGTCCCACAATCGAAGAGGATCGTGGTATCGCTGTTGGTCGGGGCCACCAGCAGCGCGGGATCGTCGAAGGGGCCACCTGCTGGTGTGAGTTCAAGGGGTAGTGGTCGGAGTTTGGTCATATGTTGGGTAGTGAAGCGGTCCGCACCTTAGAGCACGATTGGCTTCTGCTCAATCGCTCGGTGGAAAAAGCGTTCCGCGAAGGCCATCTGTCGAAGGCCGAGGACATCTGCTGGGAAAGCCTTTCCAAGGCCAAGCTGATCGGGGAGTTCGAACCGCGTCTGGCGATCTCCCTTTCGAATCTGGCGGTGATCCAGCGACTCCGCGGCCAGCGAGACCGCGCCGAGGACCTATCGAACATCGCGCTGCGGATCTTCCAGGCGGTCGACCGGCGTAGTCCAATGATGGCCAAAGGGCTGCTCAACGCGGCGGGGTTCTTTCACGACGAAGGCCGCTGGGGCGAGGCCCGCCGCCTGTACGGCAAGGCGATCAATCTGCTCGAAGAAGGGCAGCACGAGGACCTGCTGTGCCAGGCGCTGGTGCTCTACGCCCGCCTATGCTCGGACCAGGGTCGCGACCCCCAGGCGGAAACGCTGCTCAAGCGCGTGCAGTCGCTGGACCCCCAGGGGGCTGCCTGCCGGGCGCTGTTCCTGCTGACCTCGGCCCAGGTGGCGCTGCGCCAGGAGCGGCTCGCGCGATCGGAACAGTTGCTCGACGACTGCCGCGCTCTGCTGGTGGACGGGGTCGAACTCGAGGCGATCTGGCTGTCTTCGATGCTGGCTCTACGGGGCGACCTGGATGCAGCCATGTATATGGCATCGCGCCAGGTGTCGGGTTCGAACTCGGGCGACTTTGCCAAACGGACGGCCGCCGTGATTCACGCTTTTCAGCAGGCGCTCGATATCCGGGAGGGGATTTTCGGGCCCTATCACGCTTCCTGCGGCTCGATCCATCGCCGGCTAGGCACGTTTTATCTGGAGGTCGGCAACTACGAGGTGGCCGAGCAGCTGATCCGCAAGGCGCTGACCATCGCCCTGTCGGCGCGCGGTCCGTACCACCAGGAGACCTTGAAGTGTCTGGAAGCGTCGCAAGAGATGCTGCGGTTGGTTGGGCGGCACGACGAAGCGAGCGATATGGAAGCCAGGGTGGGGCAGGTCGAAAAGAAGGTTCGCGAGCGCGCCCGCGAGACTTACGTAACCTGGGGCGACCCGGAAGACCATGCTTGAGATCTACGCCGACCTGCATATCCACATCGGACGCAACAGCGCGGGTCGGCAGGTCAAGATCACCGCGTCGGCCGACCTGACGCTAGAGAATATTCTGACCGAATGCGTCGAGCGCAAAGGGATCGAGCTGATCGGCATCATCGACTGCGCCTGCACGGGGGTGCTCAAGGACATGCGCGAACTGATCGCGCGGGGCGACCTGAAGGAGCTACCCGAGGGCGGGCTTCTGCACCGCAAGAAGGTGGTGCTGATTCCCGGCGCCGAGATCGAAGCGGTGGAGCCGGGCGGCGGCGTGTCCCACCATCTGTGTTACTTCCCCTATCTGCGTAACCTGGCCGAGTTCTCTCGCGCGGTGGGACGGCACATAACCAACATGGAGCTGTCCTCCCAGCGCTGCGGTCTGCCGGCGGCGGAGCTGCTCGCAATGGTCTCGGCTACCGGTGGGATCATGATGGTGGCGCACGCTTTTACTCCGCACAAAGGCGCTTACGGGAACGCCTGCCGACGGCTGGAAGAGCTGTTCGGGCCGCGCTTCGGAGAGTTGGCGGGGGTCGAGATCGGGCTTTCGGCGGATTTATCTATGGCGGCTCGGTTCTCCGAGCTCGAAGGGATCCCGCTGCTGACCAATTCGGATGCGCACTCTCTGCCGCGCATCGGACGGGAAGTGAACCGGATCGCGGTCGAGAAGGTGAACTACACCGAACTGGTGCTGGCTCTGAAGGGCGAAGGGGGTCGCAAGATTCTGGCCAACTACGGCGTTCGCCCTGCGCTGGGGCGCTACTATCGTTCCTACTGCGAGCGCTGCGACCGCTCGCTGGGCGCTTTACCGGCGCCCGTGCTTTGCTGCCCTCACTGCGCCGAGTCGGGACGACAGTTCACGCTGGGCACAGCGGACCGGCTGGAGGAGATCTGCCCCGATCCGGCCACGGCCGAGGCGATCGCGCTACGGCCCGAATATCGCTATCAGGTCCCGCTGTCCTATCTGGAAGGGTTCGGCCCCAAGACGGTGGACCGGCTGCTAAGCCGGATCGGCAGTGAGATGGTCGCCATGCACGAGGCTTCGCGAGGCCGCCTGGCGGCCGCCGTGGGATACGAGATGGCCGACCGGATTCTGCGCTCGCGGGCCGGGCAGGTGGTCTTGAAAGACGGAGGCGGAGGGCACTACGGCGGCGTCAGCAGCGCGGCCGCTTCCCCCGTCGACGGCGAAGAAGGCCAGCTGAGCTTATTCTCCTAACCCTTTGAGAAACGCTTCCGGGTAGGTGACTTCGTAGAACAGCTGCAGTCGATCTCCACGCTCTCCGCTTTTGCCTTCGACCAGGTTGAGAGGCCCCAGCAGATAGTTCCAGAGTGGGGTGGTGCGGGCGGCCCATTCAGGCTCGTCGCATTCGATCTGGTAGCGCACGGGGCGCGAGCCGTAGATGAGGATACTTACATTGAGCAGGGGAGAGTCGGGGAGACGCAGCCCGAGCCGTATCCCCGGCTCTTCCCCCAGATAGAGCAGATAGAGCGAGCTGACCGGGGTGTTTTTCACCTGGCCCTCGGCCACCGCTTTGCGCAGCGAGCGCAGGAAGGAGACCTCCAGGCGGGTCAGCGCGCGCAGGTCAGCCTCCTGGGGGTCATACCGCAGCTCGATTCCAGCCGACCCCGGCTTGCTCTAGCGCTTCCCGCTGCAAGGCGAACAGCTGCTCGAGAGCGACCCAGCCGGCGTCGAGGATGGCGTCGAGTTCGCGTCGGCTGAAGCTGCCGTGTTCGGCGGTGCCCTGGACCTCGATCAGCCCTCCGTCGGAGGTCATAACCAGGTTCAGGTCGGTCCCCGCGCGGGAGTCTTCCGTGTAGTCGAGGTCGGTCAGCACCTGACCGTCGACGATGCCCAGGGAGATGGCAGCGACCTGGTGCTGGAACGGGAGCCGGGCGATTTTGCCCTGCTCGAGGAGTTTATGGCAGGCCAGCGCCAGGGCTACCCAGCCGCCGGTGATCGAGGCGGTGCGCGTGCCGGCGTCGGCTACGATGACGTCGCAATCTACGGTCAAGGTGCGCGGTCCCAGGGCGGGCAGGTCGGTGACCCCGCGCAGGGAGCGACCGATCAGGCGCTGGATTTCGTGAGTGCGACCGTTCGAGTTGCCGAAGTCGCGGCGGCTGCGCTGATGGGTGGCGCGAGGCAGCATGGCGTATTCGGCCTTGACCCATCCGCGCTCGCCGTCTTTCATCCAGGGCGGCTGGCGCTCTTCGAGCGAGCAGGCGCAGAGCACGCGGGTGACCCCGGAGTGCACCATGACGGAGCCTTCAGCGTGGGGCAGGTAGTTGGTCTCGAATCGCCAGGGGCGCAGGGCGCTTTCGGCGCGGTCTTCAAATCTGGGCATGGGGCGGCCTTCGGGCTCGAGGGGGCCGGGTCCCTTGTCGAGAAGTCTGACCGGCTATGGATGATTTCTTGAAAGGCCAGAGCGAGGCGGGCACCTTCGATTCCCGAGGAGAGTTCACCGTCGCGCTGGAGAAGCAGATGCGCATTAGGCCAGGCTTTGACTCAGGGAAGCCGCTTCGACTTTTGGGGAACGTCGAGCAGAAGACGGCGGCGTGCTTCTTGAAGATCCGCTACTTCTTCCAGGCGGAATACGTCAAGGTGCAAAAGTCTGACCAGTTCCGCTCGACGTTGGTGCGCAACCCTTCGCGGTGTCATTGGATCCGGGACGGCGCGATCTGCTACGTCCAGGAACTGCGAGCCTTGACCAGCGATATTTGCGCTGAGATCTATCTATCGGCCGACGGCCTGCCATCGGACCTGACCGGCTTTGTCGTTCGTCCCTGCGAAGAGTCCGAGCGTCGCCTGCAAGTGGCTTATCGGGCTCTGGCCGATCAGGCCAGCGCGACCTATCAGGCGCTGGAGGGGTACAAGGCCGGACCGTTCGCCGGGCACGTGAAAGACCTGGGGGGAGCGGTGGCCGCCATGGCGGTCCTTCTCGGTGTGGTTGCTGTTCCTCAGGGCGCTTTGCTTACGGCACTGGCCACCGGAGCGCCCGTGGCGGCGATCGGTGGAGCCATGGCCCTGGGGTTGTCCAGCGCCGACCAGCAGAAGGTCGTCGACGATTGCTTGACCCGACTTCGCTGGGTGGCCAGGGCGCCTCATCAACACCTGGGGGTCGAGGATCCCACTCCGCCATAAAAAAAAGAGCCGAGTCATCGCTGACTCGGCTCTCCTGTGAGGGCTGTTGGCCTTAGTGGTTGTGGTCGTGACCGGCGACGTGCTCGTGGCCGTGGCTGCAAGAGACGATAGCGACGCGCTGCAGTTCCTGCTCGCCCTTTTCGTTGGGGGCGACGTAGGCTTTGTAGACGCTGCCGTCGGGACGGAACAGGTCCTTCATCTCTGGGGCCTTGTCGGTGAACAGGATCTGGTCGTTCTGGAGCATCAGCTTGGCGCCTTTTTCGGCTTCCGAGGCGACGCTGTTGTTGACCGGCAGGATGCCGAACATCGGCTGCTCGGTGGTGGTGCTGAACTTCACACCGGCCAGGGCGCCGGCGTCGGCTCCGAAGGTGTGGTCGCGCTCGACGGTCTTGCCGCTGAAGGCGATCGGCTCGCTCTTGAAGAGACCGGAAGCGGACTCGGCCGAGAGCAGTTCACGACGCACCATTACGTCTTTGATGATGTCGGCGCGAGCGCCGTTGTTGTAGGCGGCGTCAGCGGCGACCAGGTGACCGGCCATCTCTTTGAAGGTGGTTTCCGAGTTCTTGGGCGACTGGTTCAGCTGTCCGACCAGCAGTTTGAAGCTCTCTTCGCCAGCCGACTTCAGAGCGGCTTCGGGCGACATTCCGGCGGCGCGGTTAGCGTCAGAGATGCCGTCGACCACGTCGTAGAAAGCGCCGGCCCACAGGCGGGCGAAGTCGTGCACTTCGTGACCCAGGTTGTCCTTGTCGCCGCGCTCGGGCAGGGTGGCGGGGTCTTTGTAGGTGAAGCTGTTCAGCATCGTGCGGATACCGTGGTCGCCCAGGCCCAGCTCTTTACCGAAGCCTTCGCCCATATCGGACAGCAGGTTGGGACCTGAGGAGATGTCGCCGGTGCCGCCGGTCTGCTGCACGATCTTGGCGATCGAGGTGTCGTTCTGCAGGGTCATCAGCATGGCCAGGTTGTCGCCAAACGCTTCGTGGAAGGCGCCGGTTTCGGCACCGGTGCCTTCGAGGTAGCCGGGGCGAACGGCGTCGAGGATAGCGTGGCCGGCTTCATGCGATGCGACTTCACCGGAGTCGCCGGTGCTGATCGACTTGTAGTCGAAGAAGTGGACGCCTTCCATCTGGCGGGCGTAGAAGGCGTTGGGCCATTCTCCGGTTTCGGGCGAGACGGTCAGCTGCTTCTTGCCGAAGGCCCACTCGATCTCTTTGCCGGTGATCTCTTCAGAGACCTGGTTGAACTTGTTGACGGTGTTGGCGACGGCCGAGAAGGCGATGGAGCCGGTCGCTTTTTCGTGACCTTCGGGGTAGACGAAGTTGCCGTCGGCGCCGGGGGTCAGCTTGTACGAGGGGTCGGGGCGAAGGCCGACCAGCTGGCCGAAGACGAAGACGGCCTTTTTGTTTTCGAGTTTAACGGAGTCGGTGCTGAGCTTGCCGTTGTCGTTGTTCACGCTCAGGGAGATGGTGTCGTTGTTATGAACCTTGGGGTCCTGAGCATTGTGGGTGAACTCTTTGGTCTCGGCCTGGGGGGCAGAGTTAGCGGCGGCCTGGGGGGCGGCGGCGGGGCGAGCTACGTTGAAGTTATTGCTGGAAATGTTCATGATGTGACTCCGAATATTCAAAAGGTTTTTCGTTCTATGGGCTGCAGAATAGCCTACGGATCGGGCGAGAATTTGGACATCCTGTTAACACGCGCCCAACAGCCGCCTTTGAGGGGAGGGAGGTCAGGGGAGGGTGGAGAGGTCCAGGGGAGGGGAATGCGCGGCGGGCGGGTAAAGCGGCCGGATGTCAATGCCGCTATCCGACGAGCGGCTCGTCCGAGAGATGGGCGAGCTGACCAGCGATCTGGTCTCCCTGTTCGAGGCCAAGTACCCTCGCTTCTACAACGCCATGACGGGGTTAGAGAAAGACGAACTGGTCGAGATGATGATCGAACTTTGCGACGTCTTCGACCTGCATCGCGACCTGACCGCCGAGGTGGCCAGCCGCTATAAAGAGCATCGTATGGTGAGCGGCTCTTTAGAGGATAGAGATTGGCCAGAGAATTAGGGCTGGCTTCCGGCCAGGGGCAAGCGGTGGCCAAGATCACCTGTCCCACAGCCGAGGTGGCGAACGACCTGGCCGCAGCCCTGGTCGAGCGCCGGTTGGCCGCCTGTGTGAACGTCGTGCCCGGAATCACCTCGGTCTATCACTGGAAAGGCGAGGTCTGCCGCGACAGTGAGGTGCTGCTTCTGGCAAAGACCCGCTCGGAGCTAGCGTCGCAAGTTCTCGAGGTGGTGGCGCAGCTTCATCCTTATGACGTGCCGGAAGTCTTGTGGCTGCGGGTAGAGCAGGGGAGCGCGAGCTACCTGGACTGGCTGGATCAGGCACTTCTGGGGGACTGACGAGAGCCCCGTAGGCATCGGTGCTGGGCGGCGCGAACGTTTTTCGGCTCGGATGAAGGGTTCCGGGCCTTACCGTCGCGAACACGCGCGGATAAGGATTTCAAGTGGACCTCTGCTATAGGGAGGCTGCTTAGGGGACCGATTGGATTTTCAGCGAGAACCGAGTTCTCGACGGGAGTCCATCCTATAAGGAGGATGCGATGACTTACGTTATTACCGAGCCTTGCAAAGGCGTGAAAGACGCGGCCTGCGTCGAAGTCTGCCCGGTGGACTGCATTCATTCCAAGGACGACGAGGACATGTTCTACATCGACCCCGAGGAGTGCATCGACTGCGGCGCCTGCCTGCCGGTTTGCCCGGTAGAGGCGATCTTCCCGGACGATGACCTGCCGGAAGGCCAGGAGAAGTTCCTGGAAGTCAACGCGGCGTTCTACCAGAAGTAGTCGACGCGGCGACGAAGCGGACGGCCCGGTTCCCTGTGGGGAGGCGGGCCGTTTGCTTTCTCCCCGAGTCTTGCCTTGGGGTTGCGCGTTCGAAGTGAGCAAGGTTGTCCTTTTCGAAGCGGCAAGTTGGGGTTGCGCGTTCGTAGTGGACAAGCTTGGCGGGTTCGAAGCGGCGAGCTTGGAGTTGCGCGTTGGTAGTGGCCAAGCTTGGCGCGTTCGAAGCGGCAAGGTCGGGGTTGCGCGTTCGAAGTGAGCAAGGTTGGCCTTTTCGAAGCGGCAAGGTTGGGGTTGCGCGTTCGAAGTGAGCAAGCTTGGCGGGTTCGAAGTGGCAAGGTCGGGGTTGCGCGTTCGAAGTGGACTAGCTTGGCGGGTTCGAAGTGGCAAGGTAGGGGTTGCGCGTTCGAAGCGAGCAAGGTTGTCCTTTTCGAAGCGGCAAGTTCGGGGTTGCGCGTTGGTAGTGGACAAGTTTGGCGCGTTCGAAATGGTAACTTGGGGTCCGCATTTCCCCCCGCATGGAGCGTGGCCAGGCCACGCGGGCGAAAATCGTCTTGTGTGGAGATGGATTGTGGGTCTGGTAGCGCCCGTCGCGCTGGTCTACCTGACGACGGAGCACCCCCTGCTGGCCGGGCCGGCGGTCTGGGGTTGGGGTAGCTTAGAGATACTCTGGATGCACCTAGCGCTGGTGGCTAGCGTCGCCGGCCTGAGCGTGCTGTTTTCCCGATCGCGGCCAGCGCTGGTCGCCCTGCTGACCCTGCTGTTCTCACTGGCCCTGCCTCGACTTGGTCTGAGCCCGACGCTGGTCAGCCTCTCGTTTCTAGCCGGCGGGCTATTCCTGCTAGCCGGTCCCGAGCGTCGGCTCTTCCGCCCCTCGACCCTGATCTGGCTGGGCCTTGCTGCGGTCGGAGTGGTGGGAGTCGCGACCATCCTCGAGGCCAGCACTCTGGCCTGGATCCCGTCCGCTGTCGGGGCGTTGCTGGTGGCCTGGGGCGCCGGTCTTTTGGCGCTGCGCCATCACAAGGAGCGGGGCAAGTCGACCACGACCGACAGTTTCCTGATGTCGTCGTTGGTGGGCTGCACTTTCCTGGGACTGTCTCTCGGTTGGAACCCGCTGTCGTTCGGTGAGGGCGGCTTTCACGCGATGGCGCTGGCGATGGCGCTGCCCTGCCTGCTGAGCCTGGTTGTGCACAGCTTCCGCCTGGCTTACATCGATGAACTGACCGAGATCCCGGGACGCCGCGCCCTGGTCGAGGCGCTGGATGACCCTGGCTCGACTTTCACCCTGGCCATGCTCGACGTGGACCACTTCAAGAAGTTCAACGACACCCACGGCCACGAGGTCGGAGACCAGGTGCTACGTATGGTCGCGGCCCGGATCGCTACCGTAGGCGTGGGGGGCGCCGCCTACCGTTACGGCGGGGAAGAGTTCACCTTGCTCTTCCCTGGCAAAGCGATGGACCAGGTGACCGACGAACTCGAGCGGATTCGCGGTCTGGTCGAGTCGTCTCCGCTGGTCCTGCGCGGCGAGAACCGCCCCGCCGAAAAGCCCAAGAAATCCCCGGCGAAAGGGGCGAAAGCCAGCAAGAAAAAGCCGCCCTCTGTCGGCGTCACCATCAGTATCGGAGTCGCCACCCGCCGCACTTCCGAGCCCTGGGACCGGGTGATGAAACGAGCCGACCAGGCGCTGTACAAAGCCAAAGAAGGCGGCCGCAACCAGGTCGCCGAGGCGTCGTAACCTCGCACAACCATCCCACTCCTTCCTCTCCCACAGGCTGGGAAGTTTAACAATTTGTCCGGGGGAGCGTGAACGCACGCGTCAAAGTCTCGCCTATTCGGGCCCTTCTCGGTTGATGGGCCCCTGCGGAAACCGAAGGCAACGCCTCCCGTTGGCACGCCATCTCGGTTAGAATAAGGATACGATGTGGGACGACGAACCGATTTTGACACTCCCTGGAAGGAGGCGTTGGACAGATACCTGCCCCAATTCTTCGCCTTCTTCCATCCCGACATCCACGACGACATCGACTGGAGCTACCCGTCGCGCCAACTTGACAAAGAACTGCGGAAGCTCGCTCCCGACTCTCGATCAAACCAGAGGGTCACAGACAGCCTGGTCGAGGTGCGACAGCACGGCGGAGAGACCGCGCTCGTGCTCGTGCACATCGAGGTGCAGAGCCACGAAGAGCCCGAGTTTGCTCAGCGAATGTGGGAATACAACAGTCGCATCGCACTCAGCAGCAAGCAGCCCGTCTGCAGTCTCGCTGTCCTGGGCGACCGGCGAGACTCCTGGCGGCCAGGCTCTTATAACAGGGAACTTTGGAGCACTCGTTATCACTTCGACTACGCCATCTCGAAGATGCTCGACTATCGAGAGCGACTGGCCGAGCTGGAAGCCTCGAGCAACCCGTTCGCCCTCCTGGTCGCGGCCACGCTCCACGTGCGAGACACCACGCCTGACTCTCCTCAGCGGCGGGAGGCGAAGTTCCGGATGGTGCGCTCGATGTTCCACGCGGGCCTCTCGGCGCCAGACATTCGCGCCTTCTTTCGCCTGGTGGACTGGATTATGACGCTTAGCCCGGACCAGGATGAATCTTTCTACGACGACCTTCACGATCTCGAGAGGAGCCAAAATATGCCATACATCACCAGCATCGAACGCCGAGGCATCGCCAAAGGCCTGGAGCAAGGCCTGGAGCAAGGTCGGGAACAGGGGTTGCGTTCCGCGGCGCTGCTAGCTCTCGAGTCTCGCTTCGGGCCTGTTTCGGAGGCTATTACCTCCACCATCCAGGCCATTAGCAATAAGGAGCGCCTCACCGCCCTGGTCGGATCCATCGCCTGCGCGGACTCCCTCGAAGCCGCCATCCAGGCTGTCGACGCGGCCGCTAGCCAGGCCTGATGATCCGGGGCGAGGGGCTACCCCTCGTCCCCGCTGGGGACGCGACATCGCTGAGCAAAGGATTAGCGGGGAACGCTGGCACGAGCGAAGCTGGATTTGAGTCGGCCAGAGGCCTGGCCTTCCTTCGTGGGCGGCGTCAAGGGCGCTTTGTAGGCGTCGACGGCTTGGTGGGCCCATACCGTCAGCAGTAACACGATCAGCAGTTCGCGGATTTCGTACTGGTGATTCGCCGCGCGCAGCACGCCGCGACTCCAGTACAGGCTCACGGCCACCAGCCAGCCCAGTCCAGCGCCGGCCATCAGGGGGCCGCTTCGATCCCTCCACCCTGACCAGCTGTAGTAAAGGAGCAAGGCCAGCATCACCACGATACCCACCTTCTCGGGCGCCGTACGGAAGCGGTAATGATTGATCAGGATGGCGTCGAGCAGCAGCAGCGAGACCTCGTCCGACGGCAGCCAGACCGGGGCGCTGGGGCGCCCCCTCCACAAGGTGGGTATCAACACGAAGCCGATCCCCACCGCGAAGACGATCAGCCCATTGAACAGCTCTCCTGGCATCAAATTGTGCAGGTTGGTCTCGTGCTGCAAGTTGTAGCGGTTCATCGCCTCGCCGGTCTCCCAGCCGAAGACCCGTTGACCCCAGCTGATCTCCTCTCCAACCCCCAGAAAGGCTAACACCACCAGAGCCCAGGCGCCCCTCAAAGGCCATCCTTGCAGGGCCGGCGGGCGTTGACGCCACAGCCTCCAACCCAAACTCAGACCCAGCCCCAGCAAAGCCAGGGCGCTGAGGTTCTCCACCACACCGTCCTCTCGGGTGACTCGATACAGCAGAGTCGGGTCGACCCGGACGGTGGCCAGGGCCACAGCGCAGGTGGCGAGCAGCGTGAGATAGATGGGGATGCGGAACATAGTCGGCCTCACTTGGCGGATCGGGTTGCCGGATATAGCAAAAAATCCCCCGCAGCTCAACTGCGAGGGTTCGCTCCAAGGCGTGTCATCGAAAGAGGTTTCGTTGTTACGCGCGTAAGCGTCCTGTCCGGACTTATCAGGGTTCCGGACATCCAGGGGAGTTCGTCGAGGCCGGAAGCCAGAGGGTTAACCCTGGCTTCCGGCGAGGTGTTAAGCTTCGGCGGCCTCGCCGTTGACCAACTTGTCCGCGATCAGCAGCGAATTATGCACGTTCAGACGGCCATCGGTAGCCACTTTGCCGTCCAGCGACGGGATCTTATCGGCGCCCTCGAGCAGCGCTTTGCGCAGGTCGGCGTTGCTGATCGACGGGTAGGCCGAGGCGATCAGCGCGGCAGCGCCAGCCACGTGCGGGGTAGCCATCGAGGTGCCGGAGTAGGTGTCGTACTTATTGCCGGGCACCGTCGAGAGAATGTCGACACCGGGCGCTCCGAGGTCCACGTTCTTCTTGCCCCACTGCGAGAAGCGCGCCAGACCGTCGTTATGGTCGGTCGCGGCCACCGCGATGATGTGGTCGCCTTCGTAGTTGGACGGGTAGTTGGCGCGCTTGTCGTTATCGTAGCCAGAGTTCCCGGCGGCAATGATGTGCAGCGCGGGCGAGTCTTTGAACGCCTGCTCGATACCGGCGTTGGCGCCGCCACCGCCCCAGGAGTTCGAGGTGATGCGGGCTCCGGCGCGGGTCGCGTACTGGATACCGCGGATGATGGCGGCGGCGTTGGTCGAACCCTGATCGTTGAAAATTTTGACGCCCATGATGTTGGCACGGTGGTTGACCCCGACCACGCCGATGCCGTTCTCACCGACAGCCGCAATGGTACCCGCGCAGTGAGTGCCGTGACCGTGAGCGTCGAGCGGGTCGCCGTTATTGGAGAAGGCGTTGTAGCCGTGGATATCGTCGGCGACGCCGTTACCGTCGTTGTCTTTACCGTCGCCGGGGATCTCGCCCGGGTTGGTCCACATGTTGTCTTTGAGGTCCGGGTGGTTGTAGTCGATGCCGGTGTCGATCACCGCGATCAAAGGACCCCCCTCGGCCTGGTTGCGACCCTTGTGGATCTGCCAGGCTTCGGGGGCGTCGATGTCAGCGTCGACTTTTCCGCCCGTCTGGCCTTCGTTATGCAGCCCCCAGAGCTTTTTGGCGTCAGGGTCGTTAGTGATCCCTTGACTGACCTCTCCACCCGGCAGGCCGTAGGTGTGGTTGGGGACAGCGAACTTGACGCGGTCGTCTTTGGCCATAGCGGCCATGGCCTCTTCTACCGAGACACCCTGGGGAAGCTTGATGTGTAGGAACTCGCCTCCGGCGCTCTTGGACAGCCCGCCCGGACTGTCGAATTCGCCCAGCACGGTGGCGCCGAAGTCCGAGACGACAGAGCCTTCATCTCCCGTCAGGGAGAATCCGGGACGGGTCAAGACGATCATCTCTCCCGGCTCGTGGGGGTCCAGAGTCCCCTGCAGTTCTGCGGCAGCCACGGCCGTCGCGGCGTAGAGGGATTCGGCTTTGCCCAGAGCGGGCGGGTTGAAGTTCACTTCCGAGGCGTCCGAGGGCAGTGAGTTCGAGGCGACCTCTTTCGCTGCGGCAGATGGGGGGGAGGCTTTAGGGGAGGCT
>JAEXNA010000088.1 GCA_023447635.1 Vulcanimicrobiota bacterium
GGCAGCGTCTGATGTGTAAAAGAGACAGCCCCGAAAGTTGCCGACTCTAGGCTCGAGCCTCTCCGCGAGCTCCCACGTGGGACCACGAAAGTTCCTAAAGCCGCGCTCCGTCGGCTCCACGGACAGATCCGTTCGCACAGCGGGCGGATCCACGATCAGTCGGCTCTGCAGACAGAGATCAGTTCGCCCAACCGGCGGATCCGCGTTCCGGCGGTCCCACGTGGGACCGCGCCCGACCCCGATATACCAACTTCGACCAGGCGTACCCACTCTCCGGCCAGACGTACGCCCACTCCGCCCGAGGCGTGGTGGCTACTCCTGCTCGACCATCACGGGAACCCAGAAGTAGGTGCTGGGGTGCTGCACCCAGAGAACGACCCGGCCGGCTTCACCGCGGATGATCTCTCCCTCGTGCCCGGGACGCGTGTCCCATCTCGCGATCTCGGGCTTGTCCGAAGGGCGATAGATCAACTCGGTGCGCACATCCACGCCGTAGATCGGTTCCGACTGGTAGTCAACGCGGTTCGCGGTCGTATCGAGGCGGGTTATCGTCTTCGGGTCGTACACGCTAAAGAGCGTATGATGCAAGACAACCAGCGGATAGGTTGGAGTCACTACCCGCACGTCGAGGGTCGACGTGATGCCGAGAAAATTCGCCGTGATCGTGGCATCGCCGGGCCTTTGGAACCACAGAGTTCCACTGCGGTGACTGGTGTTCGTAATGCCCCCATTGCGAACTTGCACGACCGAGGTGTCCGAGGACGAGAACGTCGTGAAGGCGAGCACGCTCTCGGACAGCGCCACGTCTTCATCGCTCTGGAGATATCCTTCGTACAGTCTTCGACTAAAGAGCATCGACTCGGCATCGTCAAAACCAGGCACCACGATCTGCATAAACGGGAAATGCAGATTCCCCGCTGCGTAGATCGGCCTCTCCCCGGGGGGAGCCGTGTAGCTCAGCGAGTTGGCCGCGACCATGCTGAACTCCGTCACATCGGGACGCTCCGTGAAGGCCGGGTCCACGATTTCGAACGTCTGGCCCGCCTGGAGCGACACCTCTTCGACGTAGACCCCTACTAACTGGTCGGCGTCGAAGTATTCGATCTTGGTCGTCTGCGTATCAGCGCGCACGTTTTCGAGAGTGTAAGTCGGCATCGAGGGGAACTCCCGCGCCTGGAAGGTCTCACCGCCGCCAAAGGGGTCGGGTACGCCTCCGATGATGTCGATAAGGTAGCCGCTGATCCTCACGCGGTCGACCGAAGCGGGCACGGCCTTGGACTGCACCGTTTGCCGCACCACCAGAGTCGAGGTCCCGATCGCGACCTGGTTACCGCCGCTGTTCACGACCGGTCCATCCCCACCGCTACTACCACCGCAGCCCGGCAGAACCGTGGCCAGAGCAGCACTCATCAAGACCGCCGAAATCTTCCTACGAACCGACATAACAACCCACCTCAACCCGAAAATGTAAGGGCAGAGACTTCTCGCGCTCCGCTCCAAGCCCTATGCCCAGGTCAGAACTCGTCAGGCAGAGGAACTACGGCCTGGAACGCCTCATAGATCTGGTCGTGCTCTGGGCTCCTCTTACCGAACCAGCCCCTCTGGGACTGGTCCGGGAGGAGGACGACACGTCGACCTCCCTGGTGAGTCAGGCGCAGATACTCGACCACCTCGATTGGCGGTGGGACGTGAGCAAAAAAGGTGCGATGTGGTAGGAACCAGGGCAACTTCTCCTTGCCCGCCAGTCGCTCTCGGAACAGCCTGACCGCCTCCCTTCCTAGCGGCCGCGACCGAACCTTGCCTCCCCTTGTCCACTCGAGCATGGACGCGGTTTCGCTTCTGAGCACAACGAACCAGCGCAGCTCCTGATACGTCCCGCGCTGGGTTGCTAGACCAAACACCTCGTCGACCTCCGGGTCCTCCTCCAACATCTTCCCCGCCGCCACCTCGAAGGTGCCGAAGTCAGTGCCTGGCTTCGAGCGTCCCACGATTCTCGGGGTCGAGTCCAGCGCCTGAGACATGGCTCGAGCGTGTTCGTCCTCTCGTTCGTCCAGGTAGGCCACCGCAAAGGGGGTCAGGGCAGACCCTCTAGAGGCCGCTCGAGCAACAAGGTCAGCGTCGAGGGCGAAATCGAGGTACCGCGCTGTAGCCAGCAGTGTTTGCGAGGCCGAGACATCGCCCTGTTCGAGGCATCGTTCCGCGCCTTGGCGATCCCCGACCAGCACCAGAGCCACTCCGCGAGGAGCGCCGCGGCCACGGAGAACCGCCTGGAGAGCGGCCTGATTATCCCACAACAGGTCACGGCGCCCGAGGAGTGTGATCAGCATGGCCTGGTCGCAATCCTCGTGGGCCAACCGGTCGAGCATGGACTCGTCGATGATGTTATCGAACAGAAGGGGCAGTAAGCGCTCCAGGTGAGACGCCCGAGGATCGTTGGCCTTTCGGAGAACCTCGATGAGTTCGGTCAAGGCCCGAAGAGTGCGCGCATCAGGGCCGTGCCGTATCTGATGCCAGGCCAGCGCCTGCTCACGACCGTAGGCCTGGCCCTGCAGGTTCCACCGATCGCGGCCGGCGGCGAACTGCTCCGCCAACCACTCCAAAGCGCCTAACCTCTCCTTTTGAGAGAAGAGCTCCGCCTCCAGTCCTGCGGCAACCCAGCCCGACTTCGTATCGGTGGCCCAGAAACTTGGCCCTCCCAAAGCTTCCTCGGCGGCCAGGCGCCTGAGAAAGGCGGCGTCGAAGCCAACCGGGCGTAACCTTACCAGCGCGCGGACCGCCCTGAGCGCTTCCGGTTCTTCTCCGGTGCGGACGATCTCTAAAAGCGCGGGAGCCGCCTGCTCTAATGTCGTCGCTGCCAGGCTTTCGAGATACTGCTGCCGCCCCGGCGAGGGTAGCCCCTTCCAATTGGGGTCCCCCAACCAACCCAGGAGCGGCTCCAACGCCTCCGCCCGACGGATCCGCAGAAGGCACTGGGTTGCGTGCCATCGGGTCCCGGTAGCCTCGCTGTTCAGCGCTGCATTCAGTATCGGAACCGAAAAGTCAGGGTCCCCGGCGACCCCCTGCTTGAAGGCCTCCGAAGGCTCTTGTTGGAGGGCCTCTTCGAGAAAGTCCGTTCGACCAGGCCAGGGGTAGCGCAGTAGGGCGTAGAGCGCTCGCTCCTGGTCGTCCTTGGAGCATCCTTTCTCGCCCAGCGCGGCAAGCAGACCCGCGCTAGAGCTATCGACCTCTTGCCCATGCTGCAGTAAGAGCGAGAGCGCTGTGACTCTGGTGGGGCCGCCCAGATGACGGCGAACCAACGGCTCCGCGGCTGCCCAGTTGTCGGCCGCTAATCCTCGGAGGGCGACGGCCCGCCCCTTCTCTGCCAGAGCTCCCCGTTGGCTCTGGAACCTCGGGTCGTTGAGCAGAACCCAATCCGGAACCCAAGAGCGAGGAGCTCCCCAAGCACGACTTCTCCTCAGGACGAAATCGAAAACCTCCTGGCGATGAGGAAGATACGGATGCCACTCGGAGTGATCACTATAGCTGCTCTGCTGAAGCCGACGCCAGATTCTTTCTCGATCATCGAGGCCCATCTCGCGGGTCGCTCCGGGCAGAATTCGTAGCTCTCCGGGCAAGTCGAACCTGTCGTCTAAGCTGCGAACAAGAGTCTCCACAGCTTCCTCTTCCTGAAGAACGGGCAGGGTAGGCGCCGAAGCTTTCAGGTCGAGCTCGGGCAAAAGGATCACTTCGCGAGCGGCCCCGATGATCGGCTTCTCTCCTGCGGGTCTCGCAGGAGGCTCCGCCCAGGCAGGGCATGCCAGGAGCGCGGTAGCCAGGAACGGTAGGGCGGAGTGGAGCAGACGTCGGGACATTCGATGTTGTATCGCTTCGAGCAGCACGAGTCCTTTACTCGTTTGGCTCCCTGTCGTGGTGCGTTCTGACAGTACCGGGACTCGAGGCTCGAGCCCGTCCGCAAGCTCCCAGGTGGGACCACGAAAGTTCCTAAAGCCGCGATCAGTCGGCTCCACGGACAGAGATCAGTTCGCACAGCGGGCGGATCCAAGCTCCGACGGTCCCACCTGGACCGGGACTAGCGCCCTCCCACTCCCACCCGACGCGCCAGGCAGGGGCCTCTGCCATCGCTTCGAAGTTGAAAGGATGCGAAGTTTCCTTCTATGCCTACTCCTGGCCGTCGCGGCCAGCGCGGGACCCATCGAGATCCAGCCCCGGCCCAAAGCTCAAGGGTACACCTTCAACGCTAACGGCGACTGGAAGATGGTGACGCCCAACGCCTACCATAAGCAAAACGAGAAGCGTCCCGAGGACGGAGACTACCCGGAATCGATCGGCGGCACGGCCGAGTACGAAAAGAACGCCGGGCAACTTGTGGACATGCTGAAGATGGTCGGTGGGAGCGAGTATGAAGAAGTCAAACTCGGAACCCTGCGCGCGCTGGTCGTTCGCGGAAAGACCGAGTTCCACATCTACTCCGGCATCGGAACCACCAAGATCATCATCGGCTACAGCGACGGGCGCGACTCGCTGGACCGCACCTCGTACGAGCCGCTCCTCAACGAAGTCCTCTCCTCGTTCAAGATGAAATAGAGCCTCTCAGGAGCCCTGATTCAGGAACGGGTGTTCCGACGGCAAACCGACCCCGGCCAGCGCCAATCCGCTGCCCGCAAGAGCAGCCAGAGCCAGCAGCGCCACATGGCCGTTGTAGCTCGCCTCTCCCCTTGCGTAATGCTTGCCCGAGCGGCTCACGAAGTAGCCCCGGTCCACCGAATGTTTGCCGTAGGCCAACGCCCCTACCGCAATCCCCAAACCCAACACCACGTAAAAGACGCGCCCCAGCAGAACCTTCATCCACGGCGGTTCGTCAAGGGAGCGCCGCACGCCTTCGCGCGAGCGACCCCTCCACCCCACCCGGTAGGGCGATCGCTTCAACCTGCGAAAGTCCCTAAATGAATCCGACAGAGTCCGATGACGGGTCGCCCCCGCATGCCGAACAAGCCCACGAGCTAGAGAGGCTGGGCTACGCTCAGGAACTCCTGCGCCGGATGGGCGGCTTCTCGAACTTCGCCATCTCGTTCTCCATCATCTGCATCCTGGCCGGCGGCCTGACCTCGTTCCAACTCGGCCTGTGCAGCGTCGGAGGCGCCGCCATCGGGATCGGATGGCCCGTCTCGGCCGCCTTCTCCATGTTGGTAGCCCTGGGGATGGCCCAGATCGCCTCCGCCTTCCCCACCGCCGGAGGCCTCTACCACTGGGCCTCCATCCTGGGAAGCCGAGGCTGGGGGTGGCTGACAGCCTGGTTGAACCTGCTGGGCCTGGTCACCGTGCTGGCCGCCATCAATGTCGGCACCTACCTTTTTCTGACCGGGTGGCTGGGCATCGACGAAGCGCAGAGCGCTCGCTGGCAACTGCTCGGCGTCGTCCTGATCACCGGAACTCAGGCGCTCTTCAACCACCTCGGGATTCGCCTGACCGCTATCTTGACCGATCTGTCAGGATATCTCATCTTCGCGGTCTGCCTTCTGCTGACCGGCGCCGTCCTGTTCCACGCCCCCCATTGGGAGTTCGCCAGACTATGGCAGTTCACCAACTACAGCGGAGACGCCGGCGGCGAAGTATGGCCCCAAACCGACAGCCTGACCTATCTTTTCCTGCTCGGCCTGCTGCTGCCCGCCTACACCATCACGGGCTTCGACGCCTCCGCCCACACCGCCGAAGAGACCACTGACGCTCCCCTCAACGTTCCCAAAGGCATGGTCAGTTCGGTCCTCTGGTCCGGCCTGTTCGGCTACCTGATGCTCAGCGCCCTGGTGGTTTCGGCCCCGAACCTCGATGCCGCCGCAGCCTCGGGAGGGCGAGCGTTCTTCACCATCTTCGAAGGCCTGGTGCAGGGGCCGCTGCAGATCGTCATCTACGCCGGAATCTCGCTCTGCCAGTACCTCTGCGGCCTGGCCGCTCTGACCTCGACCTCGCGCATGACCTACGCCTTCGCTCGCGACGGAGGGCTGCCGTTCTCCTCGACCCTGCGCCAGGTGCACCCGAAGTTCCGCACCCCCGTGCCCGCCGTCTGGGTCAGCGCCCTCCTCACCGTGGCCTTCACCGTCTACGCCGACGTCTACTCGACCATCACCAGCGTCTGCGTCATCTTTCTCTACATCTCGTACCTGCTTCCGGTGGCGCTGGGGGTCTGGGCGCACGGCCGACGCTGGACCCGGATGGGTCCGTGGGATCTCGGGCGCGCCTTCAAGCCGATCGCCGCAACCTCGTCGCTGCTCTGCGGGGTCCTGCTCTACCTCACCGTGCAACCGCCCAACGAAAAGGCGCTGACCTTCACTGCGGGGTCGCTGATCCTGGCCGGAGCGGTTTGGTTTGGAGGGGAGAGGCGGAGGTTCCAGGGACCTCCCCTGACCCTCGATGAGATTCAGAGGCCGGCCGGGCTCCAGGGGAGTACGGTTGGAGGGGAGAAGTCGGAGGACTGAGATCATCCGGGGAGGACTTTACCTATGCGCACTTTGTTACTGGTCGCCTTACTGTCTGTGGGAGCTTACGCCGTCCCTTTGACGGTCCAGCCCGAGGCCAAAGCTCGAGGTTTCGTGATCGAGACCGGCGACGGTTGGGTTCCCACCGGGACCCCCAACACGCTGCAGAGGCGCGAGGAGGACCACCCGGAGAACGTCTACCCGGAATCGATTGGGGCGTTCGCAACCTACGAAGCCGACGCCGGAACGATGGTGGCCACCATGCAGCGCCTCTTCCCCGGCAGACTTACCCCGATCAAACTCGGCGACCTGGATGCCATGATGGAGCGGGACACCACAGGCTTCACCATCCACGCCGGACAAGGCGCGACGAAAATCACTATCGCCTACAAAGACGGACGCGGCACTCTGAATCAGGCCTCTCAGGACGCCGTGCTTCAGTCGGTCAAATCGTCGTTCCGCTGGAGCAAATAGGGGCGAAAAGTTAACCTCTTCACCGCCCCAGCCCATCTGGGATCCATCACGGCGCGCTACTCTAGGGTAAATCCAGGTAGAGGTGCCCCCCATGCTTTCGCTCATCAGACCCGACGCGCCGATCCGAGACTGGGCCAAAGTCGGTCGCCAACTGCCTGACCCCGCGAGCAACGTCGGCTTCGCCTTCAGCACCCTCGAAGTCGCCGCCCCCGAGGACATGCTGGGCGCCAAGGGCGACGACTTCCTGGCCAGCGCCAAGCCGGACGAAGCGCCCTTCGCCGCGCTGGTCCACCAGGTCATCGCGCAGGTAGAGCAAGGGTCGGAGCACGTACGCAGCCTGGACGACCAGGAAGGCAAGGACATCGCCACTGGCCGCACCGTGAAGTCGCCTGAAGGTGGAGCAGAAAGCTACCTCTGGCAAGCCGACCCCCTCGGCTGGTCGGCCGAACGAGAGACCTTCTTCCACGACGACGGCGCCGGAACCAGGGTCGAGTACCTGCGCCACCCCGACGACGACAACCTGGAGATCTTCGCCTCCCAGAAGGAGTCCGCCCCCGCTACCTACGTGGTCTTCGACCGCGAGCAAGAGAGCTACACCGTCGTCAACTCAGAACAACTCTCCGCCGCCGAGGCCGCCGAACACGAATCGAACCGCTACCTCATCGGCGGCTCTGCTCAGTAGTCAGCCATCTTCGGCGGTCGTCCAAAGACCGAATGGTAAGCCGAGAGGATGGGAGGGGCCTGCTGCTCGCCGAGCAACTGACGTAAGGTGACGCCTGGCCGGTCTAGCTCGGCCTTGAGTTGGAGATACCCCTCCCGGTCTTCCGTTTTTTGAGCGTCAAACCAGGACGGGTACGTGTAGAGCATCTCCAGTCCATGCTCCTGGAACCTCCGGAAGATCATTCCGTAGACCGGAGTCAGGTCCACCAGCTTCTCCACGTAGGCTGACCCTACATAGAAGTCCATGTAATGGCACGGCGGATTGGACAGGTAGCCGTTGGTCCAATCCGCGATGTCATGGGACGTACCTCGCCAGGTGCCTTCTTCGACCCAGAAAGTCTCTCCAGCTTCATCCACCCCCATTACCTCGTACACCCCGAAAACATCACGTAAGCAGAGGCCCAGAACTTCTGCGCACTCCCTCTCGGGCTGGACCGACTCTCCCCAGGCGGGGAACTGACGGAGCGCAGGCGATCTCAAAATCTGCTCAGGCGTGGGGTGGCAGATCTGAAACAACTCGCACTTCTCCCACCCCTCCGGCGCCAGTTCCGCTACCAGGTTGGGGGCGGCTGGCCCCTGAGGGAACAGCGTCGTAAAAACGCTGTTCAGGGAGCGCTGGTTAGACATCTCTGCCCCTTCGACCTCAGGACCCTATCAGCCTACGGAAGGTCTGAGAGGACCGAGGGCCAAGGAAAGGTGAGTGTCACAACTGGCCAAAATCGATGTCGGAATCGCGCCCGCCTGCCCTAACTGTCGGCAGCGAGTCGTTGACATGGATCTGGAAAAGCTGGCCGAGGGCGGCACGCACCAGTGCTTGCTCTGCGGACACTCCATGCGTGTCCCCAGGCCGATCCTCGACCGCCTCATCGCCCAGCGAGACGCCGCCATCGCGGCTGGGGCGAAGCCTCCCACCCTGCTCGAGCGTATGAAAGCGTTCCTAACCCGAATTTTCTCAGCCAAATCCTGACGGCTTCGTGATAGGAATCACTGTGCGGCCAGCAGCGGCTGGCTAAAGTCGGGATATGTCAAACACGAATAGTCATAATCCCAAACTTTACACTCTCAACGCCATCGGGGTCGGAACGTTTCTCGGCGGTCCTATCGCTGGCGGTGTGATGGTGCGCCGAAACCTGCTCAACCTGGGACGAAGCTCGGCGGCACAGCCGCTGCTGATCGCCCTGGCGCTATCCGTGGTGTTATTCGTGGGACTGGCCATGATGCCGTCGGGGTCGATGGAACGGTTCCCCCGCTCGTTTCTGCCGGCCCTCTACACGGGACTTCTGGTCAGCTGGAGCCGGAAGACGCTGGGAGCTGACCTCGACCGCCACAAAGAAGCCAACGGCGCCTTCTTTCCGGGCTGGAAGACCTTCGGAGTCGGGTTGGCCAGCTTGGTCGCCACGCTGAGCCTGGCCGCTGCCTGCTTCGCGCTGGCCCCCCAAAGCGCCACCGATGCCGCCTATCAGCGAGAGTGGGATCGCGTGGTCGCCAACGAGAGCAAAGCTCAGGAGCTCTCCACGCTGGCCGGCAAAGAAGGGGTGACCGAAGACGAACTGGTCCAGTTCCTGGACCAGACCTTCCTCCCCGCCTGGGACGACAGCGCCAAAGCCGTGGACGAGATGGAGAGCCTGAAGATGCTCGACAAGTCAACCACAAACCAGCGCACCGCCCTGCGCAAATACGTCACCCTGCAGCAAGAACGCGGCAAACTGCTGCGCGAAGTTCTGACCACCGGCGACGAAGCCGCCTCCAAAGCCCTCGACAAAGTCGTCGCCGACCTCGAGAAAGTCGACCTCACCGCGAAGTAAGGCCAGGTGTCCGAACGGCGCGATAGTCCGCCGCGTTGCAGGCGCTGATCCGAGACTGGACCAAAGTCGGTCGCCAACTGGCTCTGGTCAGTAGTCAGCCATCTTCGGCGGTCGTCCAAAAACCGAAAAGTAAGCGGAGAGGATGGGAGGAGGCGCCTGTTCGCCGAGAAGCTGCTCTAGCGTAGTGCCTGGCTGGTCCTTCTCGGCTTTGAGTTGAAGATACCCTTCCCGGTCATCGCTATTGTGAGCGTCAAACCAGGACGGATAGGTGTAAAACATCTCCAGTCCAAGCTCCTGGAAGCGCCGGAAGATCAAGTCGAAAACCGGCCTCAAGTCTGCCAGATTCTCGACATAACCCGAACCCATATAGAAGTCTATATAGCTGTAAGCACGACCGACGACATAGCGGTTAAGCCACTCCGCGATATCGTCAGACGTCGCTCGCCAGGTACCATCCTCGACCCAGAAAGCTTCCCCCGCCTCATCCTCCCCCATCACGTCGTGCTCGCCGAAAACATCACGCAGGCAAAGTCCCAGAATCTCGGCACACTCCCTTTCTGGCTGGACCGGCTTCGCTAAACTGCGAAGTCGATGGAGCGAAGGCGACTTCAGAACCTGCGGCGGCGTTGGATGGCAGATACGAACCAACCCGCACTTCTCCCACCCATCGGGCGCCAACTCTCGAACTAGGTTAGGATCCGCAGGCCCATCCGGGAACAGCTCCACCAGCACCAGCTTCAAAATCCGGATCTTGACCATCGGACCACCCTACACTCAGAGGTTCGCTCGAACAAGAGCCACCACGAGGCGCTACGCCGATGGTCCGTGCGTGGCCAACCAGGAATGCCATTCCTCGGGAACGGGACCGAGCAAGGCGGTCAACTGCTCGACGTCATCTATCGCTTCGAGGCACCACCAGCGAAACGCGTCCACGTAGCCCATTGTTGCATCATAGCTATCCTTGAAGTCGTTGACGCTCAAACCTAGTGCCCACGGCGCCTTGACCTCTCCCGTCCAGAACATCTGGGCCAGGGCGAGAAGACCCCGGCTCAAATCCTTCGGCTGGTGCAGAGCGGTCCAATCGTCTGGTAAAGACTCGGGGCGCCAAGACTGGCGAGACCAGAACCAGAACGATCGAACAGCGTAGCGGGCGGCAGCCTCGAGATCGAGCCCGGCGAGCCACGGCGCCCAATCGCGACTGCGAGGGTCCTGAAGCCAGTGAGAGTGAGCGACATCCGATGCGACCAGGCCGAGAGCTCGCAACCGAGACACATCATGCTTCCCTTCGTCACGGCCAAACAGGAACTCGTGAATAAAGTCAGCCCAAGGAAGCGGGGCAGGACCGTAGCGCTGAAGATAGTCGAGGCGCGGTTCGGCCCCTCGACCCAGAGTCTTCTCGTGTTGCCACCATTGGGCCATCACGTCTTCACCGTCCCCCATTCGCCAACCGATACTGTAGCGACTGAGGTCGGGACAGACGATCCAGGGAGGAGGAACTTCGCCATCTAGCATCATCGCTAGTTTACGAACTCTCTCGCAGGAACTCAACGCCTCCGGTCAAGCGGGACGGAGGTCGGCGACATGTGTCGGGACGAACTTCACCGACCTACTCGTAGATGAAGTCGGGCTTCCACTGTTCCGCCCAACCGATCGAATCGAGATCGTCGGGGTTGCCGCAGATCGTGTCACGCTTCCTGAGTCTGGCCAGCTTTCCCGGACCCCTCTGGGCGACGAGAAGGACACTCCCGCCAGGTCTGACGACCTCGATCCCCTCACCGCTCTCCAGCACCTGGTCCAACAGGGCGTAGAGGTCCTTCCGGAGCTGTGTAGGCGTGAGTTTTCTCATGTCATCAGAATAGAGCAGAACCCCGCGTACGTCAAAACGACCAGGGCGTACGTCCTGACGCGGCGCAGCACCAGGGACGCATCAATGTGGCTCGAAGAGACGTGCCGTTATGGCGCTATTCCGTGCAGTCAAAACTTTCTGTCTCCCGTCGAGCTCGAGATTGATGGTCCCATCTCGTTCTCTCGTCATACCGAAGAGATCGCCGGTCATATCAAACTGACCGCGCGGGGCCCTCAGCAGGTCGACGATGTCGTCATCATCCTGGTCGAAACCGCACGCCACGACGAGCGCGAGCACGAAGACATTCGAGGACAGGCCCAGGTCTGCTCTCGCCCCTTCACCATCGAAGATGGCGAAACGGTCACTCTGCCGTTCACCATGCGGATAAAGATCCCGAAGCGGGGCTATGAAAGCCTGATTGATGACGGTGGAGTGATCGGCGCGCTAGGCAGGGTCGCCTCGTTCCTGGACGACAGCGACGACCACTCTCCCAGACGCAGCTACGAACTCGTCGCCGCCGCCGACGTGCTGGGCTGCAAGTTCGACCCTCGCTGCACCCGCCACATCACTCGTTTCGACGGCTTTTTCTAAAAGCGACGCCGCGCCAAGCTTGCCAGCTTCGAACCCGCCAACCTGAGGCTGTTGAAGATTAGGGTTAAAGCATGACAGGTGGCTGCGCCCGCATAGCTCGAATGGGCTTCAATGCGTACGAAGAAGTTTCGTGAGTACAATCTCGACCAACAGTTCCTGTTCC
>JAEXNA010000210.1 GCA_023447635.1 Vulcanimicrobiota bacterium
GCGCTGCGGCGCCGCCCCCCCCCGGGCGGGGCGGTTCTCTGCCTGGGTGAAGGGCGCTGGGCCGGGGCGGTGACCGTGATCAGTATGCCGGAAGAGGCCAACGTTTACGCCCAGCGTCTGTATCAGAACCTGCGCGTCGCCGAAGCGTCGGGCGCTGACGAGATCCTGGTCGAGCTTCCCCCTGAAGGCGCCGAATGGAGAGCGGTCCACGACCGCTTGACCCGGGCCGCCGCGCGCTAGCCGGGCAGAGCTCCGAGGTGGCCCGTACCGCGCAAGAGTCTATTTGCCCTTGCCTTTAGGCAGGTCCGCTACACCGTTGGCTTTCCGCATCAGGTTAGGCACGCCGGCGGCGCCCACGGCCGATTCGGCATCGAGCACGGCAAAGAACCCAACGCCGTAAACGGGGTCGGCCGTCTCGCGAATGCGCTGAGCGTAAGTGTAGGCGCCGGTGGTGTCGAAGTATTTGTATTCGACCCACATAGCGAAGCCTTCTTTGAGCACCTGGTTCTGAGCGTAAGGAGTGTTCTCTTCCTGCCAGGCGTGGGTCAACTCGTGAATGGTGATGCCCGAGCACATATCGCGAGCCCACCCTTTCATCACGTAGACCTGGTGTTTGCCGTTCTTGACCCCGGTGTACAGGCCGATCTCGGCGCCTTTATAAGGGCTCTTGGTCAGGAGTCCGTCCATCACCGCCGGTTCGACCAGGTGGATTTCGACCGGCTTGACCAGCTTCATGCCGAACTGGGACTGCATGGCCCCGGTCACTTCGCGAAGAATGTCCTGAGCCTGAGCCTGCTGATCGATGATCTGGTAGGGGTTGGCGGCGGGCTTGGCCGGCACGGCGTGGACGAGGAGTAAACAGAGGACGAGAGTTTTCCAGATTTTAGACATCGTGAGCGACCCTTCTCTGCAACCGGCTGCGTCGCCTCTCGTCTCGGTGGCTTCGTCGAGACAGTTCAGGAAGAAGAAAAAAGCCCGGTCCGCTCTTAGCGAGCGGGCCGGGCTCCGGAAGCTGTCAGAGCTAGGCCTGCAGCGAGTTGTTCACGTTCAGGCGGCCACCGGTGACGGTCTTGCCGGCCAGCGAGTCGACTTTGTCGGTGCCGTCGAGCAGGCGGCGACGCAGCTCTTCGTTGCTGATCTCGGGGTTGGCGGAAGCGATCAGGGTCGCGGCGCCGGCCACGTGAGGGGTCGCCATCGAGGTGCCGGAGTAGGTGTCGTACTTGCCGCCGGGTACGGTCGACAGGATGTCGACGCCGGGAGCTCCCAGGTCGACCGAGCGAGCGCCGTACTGCGAGAACTCGGCCAGGCCGTCGTTGTGGTCGGTGGCGGCGACGGAGATGATGTTGTCCAGGTTGTAGTTGGCCGGGAACGACGGCAGGTAGTCGTTGTTGAAGCCGCTGTTACCGGCAGCCACCAGGTGCAGCGCGGGAGAGTCGGCGAACGCCTGACGGATACCGGCGTTCGGTACCGGGCCGCCCCAAGAGTTCGAGGTGATGCGGGCGCCGTTTTTGGTGGCGTACTGGATGCCGCGGATGATAGCGGCGGCGTCGGTGGCGCCTTCGTCGTTGAAGATTTTGACGGCCATGATGTTGGCGTGCTGATTGACACCAACCACGCCCACGCCGTCGTTACCGACGCCGGCGATGGTTCCGGCGCAGTGCGTTCCGTGGCCCTGGCCGTCCATCGGGTCGCCGTTGTCGGCGAAAGCGTTGTAGCCGTGCACGTCGTCGATCACGCCGTTGCCGTCGTTGTCGATGCCGTCGCCGGGGATCTCGCCCGGGTTGACCCACATGTTAGCGGCAAGATCCGGGTGGTTGTAGTCCACGCCGGTGTCGATCACGGCGGTGATGTGAGCACCCTGAGCCTGGGTGCGTCCGGTGTGGATCTGCCAGGCTTCGGGGGCGTCGATGTCGGCATCGACCTTACCGCCGGTCTGGCCTTCGTTGTGCAGACCCCACAGCTTGCCGAAGTCGGGGTCGTTGGTGGGGCCGCTTTCGCTCTTCTGGAAGTCGCCCAGGGTGTAAGTGTGGTTCGGAACCGCGAACTCGACGCGGCTGTCTTTGGCCATGGCGGCCATCGCCTGCTCGGTGGTCATGCCGGCGGGAAGTTGCAGGTGCAGGAACTCGCCGTTGGCCGACTTGTGCAGACCGCCGGGGGTGTCGAACGTGCCGATCACTTTGGCGCCGAAATCGGCGGCGACCGACCCTTCGTCACCGGTCAGCGAGAATCCGCCGCGGGTGCGCACGATCAGTTCGCCGGGTTTGTGGTCGCCCAGCTTGCCCTGGAGTTCGGCGGCTTCGGCCGAGGTGGCGGCCAGGAGAACTTCGGTTTTGCTCAGCGAGGGGGCGCTGAAGTTGATGTCGGCGGCGTCAGCAGGGGCGCTGGACACGCTCGAAGCTTCGGCGGCGGCCGAGGCGGCAGCGGGAGCGGCGGCCTTGAGGGTCGGGGTGAAGCTGGGGGTGTTCGGACGGATCATCATTGGAATAAGCTCTCCTGGAATTTGGGGTCCACGGCCTTCGGCTCCTCGGGTGGGAGTGACAGGTCCACAGACTCTTCTAAGTGTTTCGACTAATGTAGCCGGGAGAAGCGCTTATTTGATGACCAGAATGTTAACCAGGAACGATCTCTTCAGCTTTGCATTCCGGCCAGAGCCGGTTCGGGCAAACGACCACGTCGCAGCGTCTGAGCCATGCGGGACAGGCTCAGCGCGGTGGCCCAGGCGTCGCCTAAGGCGGTGTGGCGGTGCTGCTGGTCGAGCGGGATCCCCATCGAAGCGAACATGCGGTCGCCGTTGGCTTTCCCCTGGGGGACCAGGCCCGAGGCCATGAAGAAGGCGAAGATGGTGGCCGTGTCCAGGGTGCGTCGGGCAAAGTCCTGATAGTAGTCGCCCCTGCCCAGGCGGTACAGGCGCTGCAGGAAGCCGACGTCGAACCCGATGTTGTGCCCGGCCAGGGTGACCGGTTCTCGGTTGCTGCCAAACTGCTGATCGAGCGCGTAGCGGATGGCGTCCACGGCCTCGCTGGGGGTGAGACCTTGCTGTTCGATAACCCGCAGGTCGATTCGATTTATCTCCATCGCCTCTTTCTGCACCGACATCGGCTCTTCTCGGATCATCAGAGAGAATAAGGGGCGGGGTTGGGTGGTGGGCGTCCAGGCCACGCCGGCGATGGTGAGCAGGGAGTGATCACGGGGCGACAGACCGCCGGTTTCGGTATCGAGGACAAGGACGGGAGAAGGCTCGAACATCATTGGGAGATGGTTCCGCCGCTTCCTCGGGAAGACCTTTCGCGACCCCTGGCCTGGCGCTCTTTCTCCTTTTGCCTACCAGGGTAGAGCGCCCACCCTTCGAACCGTAGTCGGATGTTTTCCGCCCGCCGCCAGAAAGCGACGCTGGTCGCCGCTCTTGCCATGTATATGGCCATGCTGGCCGTCGGCAACGTCGTGGACCCGGGAACCAACACAGCTTACGTCCAGCACGTGCTGAGCATGGATACGATTTTGCCCTACAGCACCCAGAAATGGCGCGCCGTCAACAACCCGGAACTCTGGCGCCTGGCATACGTTCTCATCCTGGTTTTCGAAGCCATGATGGCCGGCTGGCTAGGTTGGGCGGCGGTTCGGCTGTTTCGCGCCAGTGAAGCGACCTGGAAGCGGGCGCGCGCTTTTGCTTCTCAGGCCGTGGTCAGTACTCTTCTGCTCTGGTTGGTCGGCTTTATCATCGTCGGCGGAGAGTGGTTCCAGATGTGGCAGTCGGCCGAATGGAACGGCATCGACTCGGCCTCGAAAAACTTCACCATCCACGGCATCATCTTACTCTATCTGAACACCCCGAACGACGACTGAGCCACCGCTCGATGTCAGACGGCGAGCTTGCCCCAGCGCAGCGACTGGTCGCTGACGGGTTGGCGGGCCGCTACGTCGCAGCCGGGAACGGTGACTCCGTGGCGGGGCACCCAGATGTTGAGAACCTCGGCTCCGTCCTCTTCCCGCAGCGCGTGGACCGCTTCGTCTCCCCGCACTGGCACCTGCAGGTCGATGCTGTCGTGCAGCACTCTTTCCGGGGCCTGCAGCTCGAAATACTCTAGAGTGATCCGACCGCAGCCCACCTGCATCGCGGTAAAACGGTAGCCTTTGGGCAGTCTCAAGACCAGGCGAAGTTCGTTGTGGTCGGCGTCCCAGTTTTTCTGAATTTTTCTGCGAGTCAGGAAAGTCATATGGCACCTCGGGGGAAAGTCTCCGCCTATTATGCGCCATGAGCCGGGGATGGGTTCACCCCGCGCCGCCATCCCGGCGGGGTATGCCAGAGGATACTCCACCGGGCGGCTCCCTCCACCTCCGGCCTACCTGGCCGCGGGCGGCTGAAAACCTCCAACCTCCCCCCACCAGGCCGAAGGCCTGCCATCAACGGCTCAAAAGGCGGCGTGCAGAGAATGTAAGGTTCGGTCTTCAGCGCAGCGACTGTACCAGCGAGCCGACGCCTTCAGAGTTCGCTTCTGGGTCTCGTAGTCGACGCGAACAATGCCGAACCGCTTGGAATAGCCCCACTGCCACTCGAAGTTGTCCAGCAGGCTCCAGGCGAAGTAGCCCTGCACGGGTACGCCTTCCTCGCGCAAGTCCAACAGTTGGCCCAGGTGAGTCCGAATGTATTCTTTGCGCCACATGTCGTGAACCTGGCCGTCCTCGTCGGGACGGTCATCCATGGCGCAGCCGTTCTCGGTCATATAGATCGGACCGGGCTGATAGAGGCGGTGAATCCTCTCCAGGGCGTAATACAGGAAGGGAGGATAGACCTGCCAACCCATCTCGGTGCGCGGCAGGTTGACCAGGTCGCCGCACTCTTCATAGTAGAACGGCGCGCTCTCGGCGGCGTGGCGAACCCAGCCGGGGAAGTACAGATTCAGGCCAAGGAAGTCGCATTTCTCCCCGATGACCGCCATGTCGCCGTCGTGGACTACGGGTAGGTCTTCTAGCCAGGCCTCGGAGACGCGCTGGGGATAGTGACCCTTGTAGATCGGTTCGAACCACCAGCCGACCTGCTCGCTCCAGGCGGTTTCTGCGGCCAGCAGGTCGTCTTCAGAGTCGGTCAGCGGCAGCGGGATCCAGGGGTTCAGCACCACTCCGATTTTCATGCTCGGGTCGTAGGCGCGCAAGGCGCGGGCCGACACTCCGTGGGCTAAGAGTAGATGGTGGATGATGGCCAGAATTCGACGTCGCGGCAGTTTGAAACCGGGGGCGTGCTCGCCCGTCTGATAGCCCAGGATGGCAGTACACCACGGCTCGTTGAGGGTGAACCAGTTGCTGACCCGGTCGCCCAGGCCTTGCACCACGTCCTCCGTGTAGGCCTGAAAGGCATCGACGATCTCCCGGTTTTCCCAACCGCCTTTGTCGTGCATCCAGATCGGCAGATCCCAGTGATACAGGGTGCACCACGGTTCGATCCCCTGGCCCAGGAGTTCATCGACCAGACGGTCGTAGAAGTCCAGTCCGGGCTTGTTCAGTTTGCGGTCGGCATGAGGGTGGACCCGAGGCCAGGCAACGCTGAAGCGATAAGCCTGCAGGTTCATCCCCTTCATCAGCGCGACGTCATCTTTGTAGCGGTGGTAGTGGTCGCAAGCTTCGGCTCCAGTGTCGCCATTGTGTACGGGGAAGGCGTCCCAAATGCTGGGGGTGCGTCCGTCGGCGTCCAGCGCGCCTTCGATCTGAAAGCTCGAGGTGGCGGCGCCGATGAGAAAGTCGGGGGGGATAGCTCTGGCCATAAGGGCCTCCTTTTCTAATGTCGGAAATCTCTCGAGTAGCGGTTACGCGAAGACGAGTTGAAGCCCCCCGCCTCTTCGCCAAAGTCGTTCGGTTACCCGGTATGTCGAGGCCAGATCACGACCCTGCAGTCGCCCTGGACTTTGTCCACGCTGACGTCGGTAAAGCCGTAGCGGCGCCGGAAACTCAGGTCGATCTGGGCCTCTCCGACCTTGATACCGCGCAGGTTCAAGTCGGGGACCGCCCAGGGGAGGCGAGGTTGACGAACCACCAGTTGGCGGCCGAAGGCGTCCGGCTCTAACCCGACGGCGGTGGCCAGCATGGAGGGGACGGAGGCCGAGGACCAGGCCTGAGGGTGGCAGGCGGTAGGGTAGGAGACGGGCACGGAGTGAGTGCTCTTGGCGTAGCCGCAGAAAAGCTCCGGCAGGCGCTCGAGCGGGAAGTGGAAAGCGGCCTCGATGATCGCGTCGATCACCTGCTCGGCTTCGCTGTCGAAGCCGTAGCGCTTCAGCCCGGCCGCAATCAGAGCGTTGTCGTGTGGCCATACTCCACCGTTGTGGTAGCCGAAGGGGCAGTAGGTCTTCTCCTGGCTGCTCATGGTGCGGATGCCCCAGCCGCAGAAGTTGTGCTCGTCGAGCAGATGGCGAGCCACGTGCGATGCCTGCTCGGGGTCGACGATGCCGGTCCACAACGCCTGCCCCATGTTCGAAGTGATGATATCGACGGGGCGGTTGCCGTCTTCGAGAGCCATGGCCAGGTGCTGGCCGTCTTCCACCCAGAAGGCGCGGTCGAAGCGAGCCTTCAACTCTTTGGCTTTGGCCTCGAGTTGTTCGGCCCGGTGAAGCTCCCCGATCCGTCGGAACAGGTCGGCACAGCCGGTCCAGGCGGCGTAGACCAGCCCTTGCACCTCGACCAGGGCAATCGGGGCGTTGGGGACGCTGCCGTCTTTACGAACGATCGACCCCTCCACATCTTTCCAACCCTGGTGTTCGCAGGAGTGCTCGGAACAGGCCTGGTAGGCCAACCAGCCGCCGTACCGCTTCAGCCGGGCGTCGATCCAGTCCAGCGCCAGGTCGACCGAACCTCGCAGCTCTTCGAACAGGGCGGTGCTGCCGGTCCAGCGGGCGTGTTCGCGGAACAGCATCAGGAACAGTGGGGTGGCGTCGATGGTGCCGTAGTCGGGCGACTTCTTCAGCCGTCCCGAGCGAGCCAGTTCGCCACAACGCAGTTCATGGGGGATGCGGCCGGGTTCTTCCTCGTTGGTCTCGTTGAACTCTCGTCCTTGCAAGGTCGCCAGCAGGCGCAGGGTGCTCTCGGCGACCGAGCGCTGGTAGGGCAAGGTCATCATGGCGGTAATCAGCGAGTCGCGACCAAAAACCACTCCAAACCAGGGCAGTCCGGCAGCGTAGTAGTCATGGCCGTCGCGCTGGTTCACCAGCAGTCGAAGGTCGGCCAGCGAGCGGTCGATCAGCTTGCCCACGTAGAGGCTGCTGGTGCTGACGGCGGCGTACCGCGAAGCTCGGTCGGTCAAAGGAGAGCGCGGGGTGTGGTCGGCTTCGTCTCCCCCTTCTCTCAAGCGGACGGTGATGCTGATAACCTGCTCACCTCGAGGCGCCAGGTGAAGGTCGAACTCGACCCCTTCGTTAGAGCGGCGGGAGGGAGGAAGAGAAAAGCTCAGGCGGGTCTCGCGGCGAGTGCCGTCCAAGCCATCGTAGGCGAGCACCAGGGTGTCGCCCTGCCAAACCGGGTCGTGACGGGTGCCTTCGGCCTCGGGGAAGAGTCCGCGCACCTGGAAGATGTCGCGGAACTGGGCGTCGAAGCGCAGGGTCAGCGGCAGGTCGACCTCGTGCGTCAGGTAGCTTCGAAAGCTCAGCGTCTCTTCGACTTTCAGGCCGACGCCGTCGACTCGGCGAACCCAGTCGCAGCCGATGGCCATTTTGTCCAGGGCCTTTCCGTCGGGCGCGGTCATGGCGAAGTTCGCCATGTGAAAGACCGCTTCACGGCCGCCGTCGAAGACCACCCCGAGGCATTCCATAGCCGTGCCGTTGAGGCGCAGCGTGTAGCCCGAGAGGAACCGCATATCGTGCAGGTAGACGCCCAGACCGTGCCCGGGCTTCAGGGGAACTTCCCCCTTGTCGTTCATCAGCATGAACAGTTCGCCGTCTTTGATGGTCACGGCGCTCGCGATACCGCGGGTCAAAGCGTGGACTTTGTCTTCGCTTTCGTTGTCGCTTTTGAGAGGGGGGTCAACAATATCCATAGGTTACGCTCCGTAGGCCAGGGAGGTCAGCGGTTCGATAGCGTTGCGACCTGCCAGGCGTTGATAGATTTTGAGGTAGCCGTCCGCCATGGCGCGGCTGGAAAAGCGCTGCTCGAAGTCGTCTCGGCAGGCGCGGCGGCGGAGTTGGGGGATCTTCTCGAGCGCCTGCAAGGCTTGCTCGACGGTGCCGGCAAGGAACCCCGTCGTGCCGTCCTGGATCACTTCGGGCACCGCCCCGCAGGGGGAGGCGATCACGGGGGTGCCGCAGGCCAGGGCTTCGATCATAACCAGGCCGAACGGTTCGGGCCATTCGATGGGGAAGAGCGCGGCGTAAGCGCCTCCAAGAAGGGTCTGCTTCTCGGCGTCGCCGACCTCCCCGACGAATTCGACCTGCGGGTCCTCCAGGATCGGCATGACGACCTCGCGGGTGTAGTCCGGCTGACATTCGTCGCAGCGGCCACCACCAGACGGCGGCCGCTGCGCTGGGCAATCTCGAACGCCGTATGCAGACCTTTCTCCTGTGAGAAGCGTCCCAGGAACACCAGATAGTCTCCGCCTCTCGGTTCGAGGCGGTAGAGATTCGGGTCCAGCCCGTTGGGCACGGTTCCGAGCCAGTTGGCGTGGTCCACCGGGCCACGCTGGTGGTCGGAAATCGAGACGTAGGGCAGTTCGTTGTACTCTTCGATGGCGCCGCGCACGTCGGGGATGTCGATGCGAATGTGCACCGTGGTCAAGCCGCGAATTTCGGGATGGCGGCGCAGAAAGGGCAGATGTACGTAGTTGAAGTGAAAGTGCCAGACATCGAACTCGTGAGCGCGCCGCACGATGTTTTCCATCGCCTGCAGATGGCAGCCCAGCGGTTCTCTTCGGCCTTTCGAGAAGGCTACGGATTGGCGGCAGAGCGGCTCGAGTTTGGCGCGTACGGTCGAGTCGCCGCTGGCGAACACCGTCACGTCGTGGCCCAGGTCGACCAGTTGGTCGGTCAAGCAGCCGACCACTCTCTCGATTCCGCCGTAGCCAACGGGCGGCACGGGCACATGAACAGGCACAACCTGAGCAATCTTCATCGTTTCCTCCTCTATGCCGAGCAAGCCTCGGCCCCCATCTATTAAGCGGGTCGGGGAGGGGGTGGAGATACCCGCCCCTGTCCATGCTCGTCCTATCCCCCGGGACCCATACCTCGGCCGTCCAGGAGTTGAGGGGAGGCTTCAGAAATCGACTCGTGTGTGGAATCGAGTCTCTTTACCGCTCCTGATGGGCGACGCCCTGATCTGGCTGGCTTTCACCCTGGGCGGCATGGCGTTCCATCAGGTCGCTGGTTCGCCCGTGATGGAGGCGTTACGCATCGGCGGGCCGTTCTTTGGGGGCTATTTTCTGGCGGCGGGCCTACTTGGAGCCTTCTCGCCATCTTTGCGAGGTTGGGCCCTGGCTGGGAGCAGCCTGAAGGCCTGGGGGGTAGGGACGGGCCTGGGGATCCTGCTTCGGATGGTGGTGGAGGGTCGAACGCCCGTAGGCACTTTCGTGCTGGTGACCTTCGCCTTCAGCGGCATCTTGCTGCTCGGTTGGCGCGCGATTTTCGTGGTTTGGCCCGGCCGAAAATAAAGTAAGAGAGCCCGAGGTTTCGGACTCTCTTACTTTCCGTGTGAGGTGAGGCGGTTTTACGCCTGGGCGCGGGTCGCTCCACGAGCGGGTCTGGGGTCGGGCACGCCGGTCCAGAAGCCGATCAGCAGTCCTACGCCGACGCAGAAGAAGATCACGGCCATCAGGGCGTAGTCCAGCGGCAAGCCCGGCACAATCGAAGTTCCCGGGCCGGTGGCCATCCAGATGACGCCGGCCACTGCAGCACCTAAGGCGCTGCCGCCAAGGATGCCCAGAGCGGCCGACTTTTCCGCATTAGGGGCGCCAGGAGCAAAGTCCAGGGCGTGGCCTTCCGCGTCGATGGCGTGCTGGGCACCGACGTTGACACCCATGCGGGCCAGGGCGGGGCTATAGACGGTGCCCAGAGTCAAGCCGTAGGCCATGTGTAGGACCAGCGAACCTGCCACAGGCAGGATGCCAGCACCCAGGCCCATTCCGAAGAAGCCGGCCCCCACCACGGGGAAGAAGACGACGGCCGAGAGTAGCCACAGCGCCAGACCAAAGGTCAAGCCGGATTTCCAGTTGTTGTGCCCGGGCAGTCGGTCGACGCCTTTGGCATAGGCCATCGCGAAGGCGACGCCCAGGACGAAGTGGGCCAGAGTGGTCAGGAACACGTTCTGGGAGACGCTCTGGGTCAAGTTGTTGTAGGCCAGGGCGTAGAACGGCGAACCTTCTCCGGCGCCTTTAGCCAGAATCTGGGCAAAGATGTGGGAGAAAAGCAGAATGATGGTAGCGACGGTCGCGGCGCAGAATCCGGCCACGATGGCACGATACGGCCGAAATTTGGTCGATGGCAATGTTCTCATCGGGGTCCTCTCTTTCGTGGGTCCTCGCCGGTGGCGACACGGGCTCTGGCGAAGACCGAAGGTGGACCCTGCGGATTTCGCAGCCCGAGACTTCCCCGAGAAGACTCGTAAACTCTCCCTTATCGTAGCGGCTGGCGCTGTTACGGGGAGTATGCCCTGGCCTGTCCGGGGGGCACCCGGTTAGCAGCATGGCAGAGAGGCTGGCTGTGAGAGAGAGGAGGTTGTCGGTTGTCCCGTCGGCGCTTTACAGACGAGTGCGGCTGATCAGGACTCCGTCCTCGTCAGCGTATAGCCAGTCTCCGTCGTGCACCGTGACGCCGGCTAAGGTGACCAGGATTCCACGCTCGCCCTGACCACGCTTGACGCTTCTCCGAGGGTTGGAGGCCAAAGCCTTGATTCCGAGCGGCATACCCGCCAGGGCTTTGCTGTCGCGGATGCAGCCGTGGACGACCACGCCTTTCCATCCGTTGTCCACAGCGAGTTGGGCCAGCAGGTCACCCAGCAGGGCGCAGTGTAACGAACCGCCTCCGTCGACGAGGAGGACGCGGCCTTCGCCAGGCTCTTCGAGCGCCTGGCGCACCAAACTGTTGTCTTCGAAGACCTTCACGGTCGCGATGGGTCCGGCAAAGGCCGGGATTCCTCCAAAGTCGCGGAACAGCGGTTCGGCGACCTGGACGGTGGCCTCGTGAGCGTCATAGAGATCGGCGGTGGATATCTGCATGGGCGGCCCTTCTTGGCCCGAGGGCCCGATCCCCACCAGGTTTTGCGGTCGATAAGAAGGCGGGGCGAGGGGAGAAATCGTCTCCGACTCTAATCGATAGGCGAGATCAGGTTTTTTGATCATAACTTTTCCCACCGAGGTGTTCCCGATGCGTAAATGGCTGGCCGCGCTGCTCCTGTTCGGCATGATTCTTCCTACCGGCGCTGCTGCCGAAGACCATCCGTCCGGTCTGCGTCAGGCAACCTTTGCGGGAGGCTGCTTCTGGTGCACGGAGGCGATCTTCCAGGAACTCAACGGGGTGAAAGAGGTCACGGCCGGGATGATGGGAGGTCAGGACGAGGGGCTGACGCCGGAGCAGATCGCTAAAGGCGAGGGCGGCCACGCCGAAGTGATTTTTCTTCTCTACGACCCTCAGGTGATCAGCTACGCCGAACTTCTCGAGGTGTTTTTCGAAACCCACGACCCGACTTCGGTGAACAAGCAAGGCGAGGACGAGGGGATCGAATACCGCAGCGCTATCTTCACTTTCGATGACGAGCAGAAGGCGATGGCCGAATCCGTCATCGACGAGATGACCCGCGAGAAGATCTATGACAAGCCCATCGTGACCGAGGTGCAGCCGGCTACCAAGTTCTGGATGGCTGCGGAGAAACACCAGGACTACTACAGCAAGAACAGCGACCCTCAGTACTGCGAGATGGTCATCACGCCCAAGGTCGAGAAGTTCCGCAAGATCTTTGCTGATAAGCTCAAATCCAAGTCTTAGACCTCCAACCGGGGATAGGGTCCCTTATGGGGCTGAGGTTGGTCGCGGGGGGGGGGGTGGTGGGGGGGGGGGGGG
>JAEXNA010000049.1 GCA_023447635.1 Vulcanimicrobiota bacterium
ACGCCGCCCCGGCGGCTACGCGCCCCCGGAGAGGTGACGCTCTAGCTCGGGTAGAGCGGTCAGGAAGTCCAGCTCTCCCCCGGCCACCCGGTCTCGCAGCGCCAGCCATCGCGGGTCGCTCGACAGCCGTCGACGCAGCGCCTCCAGGCTGTGCTGTTCGAAAAAGTACGCCTCGCCTTCCGGGTTGTCTCGAGGGGCCTCCTCCAACACCTCCCGCAGGGCCTCCAACCCCTCTCCGGTCAGGGCCGAGACCGCGACCACCGGGACCTCGCGACGGAACACCCGCAGGGCCGAGCGCAGGTTGGCTACCGCCGCCTTCGAGGTGCCGAGGTCGGCCTTGTTGACCGCAATCACGTCGACCTCTTCCATCAGGCCGCGCTTGATGCCCTGAACCTCGTCTCCGGCTCCGGGTAGGGCTACCAGCAGCAGACGGTCGACCAGGAACCGCGCCGTGATCTCGGACTGTCCCACCCCTACCGTTTCCACGATCAGCCGGTCGTAGCCCGCCCGTTCCAGCAGAGCGCAGAGCAGGGGAGTTCGCCGGCCCAGCCCGCCCAGGGTCTGGCTGTTGGGAGAGGGGCGAATAAAAACTCGAGGATCGTCGGCGATACGGCCCATGCGGGTTTTGTCGCCAAGCAGGCTGCCCCCGGTTTTCCGGGAGGACGGGTCGATGGCCAGGACGGCGACGCGATGGCCCGCTTCGACCCAGGGTAGCACCAGCTGTTCGATCACCGTGCTCTTGCCGGCGCCGGGCGGCCCGGTGATGCCCAGTCGAAAAGCGCGCGAGCCCGCCCCCAGGCGTTCGAACAGTTCGAGGGAGAGGGCCTGGTGCTCGGGGCGATCGGACTCTACCAGGGTTAGAGCACGGGCTAGAGCGCGTCTCTGGCCTAGCGTTACGCCCTCGGCCAGTCGAGGGATCTCTTCACGGGTCACCCCGGCCCGTTCGCAGCGCTTTTCCCGCATTCCCCCGCAGGTAGCCTTGAGAGCGTCCTGCGGTTATACTCCCATTTCGGGGACGGGTTGGGTTCGTTCGCCTGGTAAGGAGACCTCATGCGGAAGTTTACGAGAATTCTGGTGACGCTGGCGGCGGGCTGTCTGCTGTTAGGGGGACCGGCCTGGTCGTTGCCAAGGCCGATGGGCAAAGACGTGATCCACGAGGTGAAAAAGGGGGAAGACCTCTACACCATCGCCCGCCAGTACGGACTGGCGCCAGATCACGTCATGTGGGCCAACGACGTCAGTTTCAAGCACCCTCCGGCGGTCGGCGAACAGCTGACCATTCCGCTGCGCCGTATCCCTCCGGCGGCTCGCGACGGATCGACCTCGATCGTCTTGAACCTGCCCGAGCGGATCCTTTACCTGTATCGCGGCGGTTCGGTCGTCAAGTACTGGGGGGTCGCTATCGGAGAGGACATCTACCCCACTCCTACCGGAAATTTTGCCATCATCGCCAAGGAGAAGAACCCCACCTGGGAGCCCCCTCGCTGGTTGGGGAAAAAGGCCGTTCCGCCGGGACCGGACAACCCTCTGGGCGACCGCTGGATGCAGATCACGCCCGACATGGTGGGGATTCACGGAACCAACGACCCGAACAGCATCGGCGGCGTCGCCTCTCTGGGCTGTGTTCGCTTGTATCCCGAAGCGATTCGAGAACTCTACGATCAGGTTGGAGTCGGAACTCGGGTGCACGTGATCTACGAGCAGGTCCGGATCGGCAAGGAGAACGACGGCTCTTTAGTCTGGACCTTCTTCCCCGACCCCTATCACAAGTGGTACACCGCCTTCCAGGCTCAGGAGGCGCTGAAGGGGGCTCGCTACGAGGGGAACGACATCGCGCTCAGCGAGTTCGAAGTCGAAGAGGCGATGCGACAAAAGTTGGGCACCATCTCGCCCGTCTTTGGACGCCCGATCGAACTGCGGGTCGGCGAGCAGGTGGGACGGGACTCGGCTTACGCCAAGGCCACCGGGAACTGGCTGGACGCCGCTGTGCTGGAAGCGCGCGGCTATAAGGTCAGCACCGATGCCAAAGCCCGACTGGTGCGGGTAGAAAGCGCCGACGGACGGGTGGTCCTGGTCAAGCCCGAAGTGACCCCTTTGAACCCCAACAAGCTCTCTCGTTCGCAGGGCCGTCAGCCGCTGAAGGTGGACGGACATAAGTGGAAAGGGAAGACCTGGCTGCCGTTCCCGCTGGTCCTGGACTACTTCGAGATCCCCTATCGCTGGGACAGCAAGACTTCGGTGTTAGAGATCGACCCTTCGACGGCTCAGGCCGCTCCTCGATAGCCTCAGGCCGGGTCCAGATCGAAAACCTGGAGCTCGTCCAGGCACTCTCCTAGTTGCTGCATCCGCAGCGGTTTGCCCAGAAAGCCGTCAAAGGCGTGAGGGCCGATCTCGAGTTTCTTGCCGGCCTGGACATCGGCCGAAAAGGCGACGATGCGAGGTTGGCGTATGACCTTGAGCGCGCGGATCGCCGCGGTCGCCTGGATGCCGTCCATCTCTGGCATCTGCAGGTCCATCAGCACGACCTGATAGCGCGCTTCGTCTTTGAACAGCGCGAGCGCTTCCATGCCGCCCTCGACCGCTTCGGCGCTGTGCCCCAGGCGTTTGAGCAGGTTCAAGGTGACCTTGCGGTTGACCGGGTTGTCGTCGACCACCAGCACCTTGAGCGGCCGAGCCGACGGCGCTTCGGCCGGACGGACCGAGGAGCGGGAAGAGGCTGTCGCTACCAGAGGCAGGGTGACCACGAATTCGGATCCTTCGCCGGGTACCGAGCGAAGCGAGACGTTGCCGTTCATCAGGGCGGCCAGGCGGCGCACGATCCAGAGGCCCAGCCCGGTGCCGTCGTGCAGTCGGGTGTCGCCTTCGGCGAGCTGTTTGAACGGTTGGAAAAGCGCCGCCTGGTCGGCTTCGGAGATGCCCACGCCCTGGTCGCTGACCAGGATGTTCAGGTCGCCGGTCGAGCCGTAGGCCCGCAGCGTGACGGTTCCCTGAGAGCTGAACTTACAGGCGTTGTTGAGCAGGTTCAAGACGATCTGGCGCACCCGCATGTCGTCGCCAAACCAGTGGGTAGGCAGGTCCGGGTTGATTTCGAGTTCTAGCTGCAGCCCTTTACGTTCGGTCAGCGGACGCATCAGGCGACAGGCGGCTTCCAGGTTTTCCAGCAGTTGGAAGCTGCGCAGATGCAGGCTCAGTTCGCCGGCGTCGAGTTTGGCCGAATCCAGGATATCGTTGAGCACGGCCAGCAGGAGCTCGCCGCTCTGCACGATGGTGGTGACGTTTTCGTAATCCTGGATCTCGAGTTGGTCCACGTCGATCGCCTGGGCCGCGCCCAGGATGCCGTAGAGCGGGGTCCGGATCTCGTGGCTCATGGTGGATAGGAATCGACTTTTGGCCTGGGTCGCGGCGACGGCATGATCGCGGGCAGTCTCCAGCAGTTTGGACTGCTCGCGGATGTACTGCTCGCTTTTGAGAACCTGTTTTAGCCGCAGCACGGCTTGCCGTCGAGAGGCGAAGGCAAAGGAGGCGCAGAGCAAGGTCAAGATGATCTGCCCCTGGGTCAGCTCCCAGCCCTGGATGTGGTACTCCGGGACGGGCTGGTAAACCGACTGAACGACCCTGAGAGCAACCTGACAGACGGCCGTCAGGCCGGCCCAGACCCAGATCTCTACCCCTCCACACAGATAGCCGGCGGCCAGGGCGATGGCGACCAGATACCAGGCGGATTGCGAGTCGGCCTGACCGATCAGGAAGCTTTCGGCCAGCAGGCCCACCAGGCTGACGCCCAGACCGGCCCGGACGCCCGCCGAATAGGAGATCCGGTTGGTGGTGAACAGCCAGTGAACAAAGAGCGAGAGCAGGGCTCCGATGGCGTTGACGGCAGCGCCTAGCGGGCGACCTGAAAAAACGTAGAAGAGGCCGGGGAAAGCCCACACCACGGTCGCGCCCAAAAGGAAATAGCGAAGCGTCTCCCCCGGATCGGGGGGGTCGCTGTCGGGAAGACCCGACGGAGGCTCGGGGCCTCCTTCTTCTGCTCGTTTCCTCATCGCTACGCCCCTTGGCTTCCCAGGACCTCAGCGTTGATGGTGCCTCAACGGAGAGTCGTAAGACTATAGTTGAACGTCAGAGAGAATGTCCAATAGCTCGAGGGCGGCCGTAGGGATGATGGTGCCTGGTCCAAACACCGCCACACAGCCGGCCCCGCGAAGTTCATCGTAATCGCTCTGCGGGATCACGCCGCCCGCGATCACCCGGATATCCCCTGCGCCTTCGGCCTTGAGCGCCTCGATCAGTTGGGGGACCAGAGTCTTGTGCCCGCCCGCCAGCGTCGAAGCGCCGACCAGGTGGACGTCGTTGTCGATAGCCTGTCGCGCCACCTCGGTCGGGGTCTGGAACAAGGGCCCCAGGTCGACGTCGAACCCCAGATCGGCGAAGGCGGCAGCGATCACCTTGGCCCCCCGGTCGTGGCCGTCCTGTCCCATTTTGGCGACCAGGATACGGGGACGCCGTCCCACCCTTCGAGCAAAGGCCGCGGTCGCTTCCAGGCAGCGCTGGACATCGGGGACGGTGGAACTTTCTTGCAAATAGACTCCCGAGATAGCCGCAGGTGTAGCGCGATGGCGCCCAAACGCCACTTCCATAGCGTCCGAGATCTCTCCTACAGTGGCTCCATCGCGTCCGGCCTGAACCGAAAGCTCCAGCAGGTTGCCCTGGCCGCTTTCAGCGGCACGGGTTAGAGCGTGCAGCGAGTGCTCGACGGCGACCGCGTCGCGGCTGGACTTCAGGCGTTCCAGGCGTTCGATCTGGGCCCGGCGTACGGCCTGATTGTCGACTTCTAGCAGTTCGAACGGCTGTCCGGGGCGGGGCGAGCGGAAGCGGTTGACCCCGACCAGGACTTCGGCACCGCTGTCGATGCGGGCCTGTTTGCGGGTGGCGGCTTCTTCGATCCGCTGCTGCGGCAGGCCCTGAGCGATCGCTTCGGCCATTCCCCCGGCTTCTTCGACTTCGGCGATGTGGCGGCGGGCCGCCTCGATCAGCTGATGGGTTCGCTCTTCCACCAGGTGCGAGCCGCCGAAGGGGTCGGCGGTGGCGCAGATGTCCGTCGATTTGGCCAGGAAGATCTGGGTGTTGCGAGCTACCCGCGCCGAGTAGTCGCTGGGCAGGGCGATCGCTTCGTCCAGAGCGTTGGTGTGCAGCGACTGAGTGCCGCCCAGCACCGCCGCCAGCGCCTCGATGGTGGTGCGGGCCACGTTGTTGAGCGGGTCCTGCTCGGTCAGCGACCAGCCCGAAGTCTGGCAGTGGGTGCGCAGCATCAGGCTTTTGTCGCTGTTCGGCTGGAACTGGCGCATCAGGTCCCACCACAGGTAGCGGGCGGCGCGCAGTTTGGCGATTTCGGTAAAGAAGTTCATGCCGATGCCAAAGAAGAAGGACAGACGTGGAGCAAAGTCATCGACCTTCAGCCCGCTGGCAATGCCGGTTTTGACGTACTCGATGCCGTCGGCCAGGGTGTAGGCCAGTTCGATGTCGGCGGTGGCCCCGGCCTCCTGCATATGATAGCCGGAGATAGAGATAGAGTTGAAGCGCGGCATCTCTTGCGAGGTGTAGGCGAAGATGTCGCTGATGATACGCAGGCTAGGCTTCGGAGGGTAGATATAGGTGTTGCGCACCATGAACTCTTTGAGGATGTCGTTCTGGATCGTCCCCGTGAGCTTTTTGTGCTCGACCCCCTGCTTCTCGGCCGCTACGATGTATAGCGCCAGGATCGGCAGCACGGCCCCGTTCATGGTCATCGAGACCGACATCTGATCGAGCGGGATGCCGTCGAAGAGGATCGACATGTCCTCTAGGCAGTCGACCGCAACCCCCGCTTTGCCGACGTCGCCTTCTACCCGGGGATGATCGCTGTCGTAGCCGCGATGGGTCGCCAGGTCGAAAGCGATGGAGAGCCCTTTCTGGCCGGCTGCCAGGTTACGCCGGTAAAACGCGTTGGACTCTTCGGCGGTAGAGAATCCGGCGTACTGGCGAATGGTCCAGGGTTGCCCGGCGTACATCGAGGGGTAGGGGCCTCGGGTGAAGGGCGGCTGGCCGGGGAAGCTGTTCTGATGAGGATAGGCGGAAGGGGTCGCCTGGGCTTGGCTCATGGGGTCTCTTTCCCTCTACGGCCTAGCGCGGCCTTCTGCTCAGGCGACGGATCGGCGCTCCGACTCGATTCGGAGATGCCCGGAGGTGGAGGGGGACGGCGCCGTCGGATTCGCCCCGGCTTGCTCGTGAAGGTTTCGTGAAGCGTCACAAGCCGTTAACATGCCTGGGGCTCTGGTCCACTGTGAGGACAGCGGGACAGGGGATACTCTCTATCGTGCGGATCGATCTGCCTATATCCCGAACCCCGGCTAGCCTGCCCGTGCGCTCTGCTCCGGCTAAGCTCGAGACCTCTTCCGGAGCGGCCGCCTACGGCGAGGGCAAGAAGGAGACTCATTTCTGGCGGGAGTTCCGTTCCGACGTTCGCGACTATCTGCTCTATTTCGATCACGAGAACGTTGACGACTTCAGTCGCTTCTTCAAAACCGTGGGCGGGGCGCTTAGGGGTAGCTGGAAGTCCATCCGCGACATCCCGGAGCGGATCATGGATCATCCGATCATCGCCGACCGGGTGGCTCAGGGCGACCGAGACTTCTGGTCGGACCTGGGCGAACGGGTCGGCCTGACGGCGGGCTTCGTGGCGGCCGGCGGGCACGCACTTTCCGGCGCACTGAAGCTGAGTTCGGCCGTCAAAGAGGGGCACTGGGGGCGCGGCTTGGACGGACTGGTGGATATCGCCTCGGGCAGCTCCCTGGCCCTGGCCGTCGCCGGGTTGGCGGGCGCTCGCGCCATCGTCGCCCCGCTGGCCGCTGCCATCAATATGGTGCGAGGCGGCTACAATCTGGTGGTGGGCTACAAGCGCCATGACGAGCGAAAGCAGATTCAAGGAGCCCTGGACTTGACCCGTTCGGCGGGCAGTTTCGGGCGGCTGTTGAAAAAACGCAGCCCGGTTTTCCGCGCCGTGGGGATCGGATTCGCCCCTGTGGCAGGCGCCTTTCAGGCGGGTCGCGGGCTTCACGACATCGCCATCGGGCTGAAGAACAACGATAACCGGAAAGAGCTGCGCGGACTGGTCGACATCGCTACGGCGGTGGGCACGGCGCTGGCTTTTGCCAGCGGCGCAGCGGTGATCCCCGGGGTCGCTCTGGCGGTGGCTGCCAACGTGGTCAAGTTGGGCTATCAGTTCAGCCCCAAGTTCCGCAAAAAGGTCGACAAGGTGATCGATAAAGCCGAGCCGGTTCTGCAGAAGGTGGTGGACAAGGTTACCGACCTGTCCGAGCCGGTGGTCAAGGCGTTTCGTCGCTTCATGGGTCGCTTCGTCAAAAAGGTCGACCCCGAGGCGCCGGCCCACTACAGCAAGGCTCAACTGGCCGAGATCGCCAACCTTCTGCACGCCGACGGGCGCTACTCGCGCGAAGAGTCGGCTCGCCTGCGCATCGAACTCGAAAAGGTTGGGCAGAAGCGCGATATGCCGAAGCGGGATGCCCAGGCGCCTCAGGCGCTGCAGCGCTCGAAGCTGGTCCAAGAGCTGGACACTGAGGTCGAGCGAACCGACTTCGTGCGCTTCATGCTGGTGGTGGCGGACTTCAACTTCAAGATCTCTCCCGAAGAGAAGCAGTTTATCCAGACGCTGGCGGTGACCGACCTGGGTATGACTCCCGAGCAGTTCCAGAGCCTGCTGGACGAACGCGAGACGGAGAACCGCTTGTTCAAAAGCGAAGCGACCGTCGTTGCATCGGCAGCAGCCTGACCCGCTGTCCCCTCCACCTCCTCTGTCCTCCTCCCCCCTACAACGAAAAAGGCCGGTGAAAACCACCGGCCCTTTCCAGGAGACTGCGACGAGCTTACTTCTTGTGAGGCTTGCCGCCGACCACGTAGCCCATGATCTTACCCGAGCTCAGGTCGTAGGTGTTGCGCTTGACGCTGTTCGAAGAGTTGCCCTCGATGGTGATAACCTTGCCGTTTTCGACCTTTTCCACGATACCGATGTGGTCGGACGTGCCGTCGCCGCCCCAGTCGAACATGATGGCGTCGCCGGGTTTGGGCTGGTAGCTGCCGCGAGCGCCCCAGATCCCTTTATCCTTGGCCCAGGAGACGATGGTGGGGCAGTAGTTACGATTCGAGAGGCCGCTCAGGTCCATCACCCCGGCGTCTTTGAGAATGTTCATAGCGAAGGCGGCGCACCAGGGGGTGGTGGCAGGGTTGATGCCGCTTTTGCCAGTGACTTCCTGAATCTTGGCGCGGTCGCGACCCTCTTGCAGCCCCAGCATCGAGCGAGCTTTGTCCAGAGCGCCCGCGACGCCAGGTCCAGGAGTGCCGAAAGAGCCGCTAGCGCCCGAAGCCGAACCGGTGCCGCCGGCCGACGAAGAGCCGCCCAGGAAGCCCGAGGTGGGGTTACCGCCGCCGTTGCCTCCACCAAAACCAGGCGAACCGCCGGGTAGACCGACGGCTCCACCGCCGCCGGAGCCGATCGACTGAATCATCTTCGCCATGAAGGTCATCATCATGGTGTTGAAGAGGGTCATCATCATCTGGCTCATCTGCTGGTTCTGCACCAGCAGCTGGTTCATGTTGTTCTGGAACGGGTCGCCGCCACCCATTGCGCCAAAGCCGCCGCCCATACCGGACATCGCGCCGAAGCCGCCACCCATCGCGCTGCCGCCGAAGCCAGCACCCGCGCCGGGAAATCCGCCGCCCATCGCGCCAGGGCTCATTCCGAAGTTCATATTCACCATCTGAGGAACACCTCTCGAGCTAAAGTCTTGACCTCATACTGCCAGGGCGCGCTTGACGGTCGATGGACTGAGCCGAGAAGATGTGAACAGATTGTGAACGTTGCGGAGAATTATCCGCTGATACGGGTCGCGGCCTCTTGCTTCTCGTTGGGCAGACGCACTTTCTCCACCAGGCCCGCCTTCTCTAAACCGCGAATCACCAGCCACGACATATCCATCTCCCACCAGCGCAAGCCGTGCCGGGCCGAACGGGGGAAGGCGTGGTGGTTGTTGTGCCAGCCTTCCCCGAAGGTCAGCAGAGCCACCCACCAGCAGTTGGTGGAAAGGTCGGTCGTGCGATAGCTGCGGTAGCCGAAACGATGGGCTGCGCTATTGACCAGCCAGGTCACGTGGAACACCGCGACGATGCGCAAGAACATGCCCCAGACCACCCAGGACCAACCGCCGATGGCATAGAGCAGGATTCCGGTAGGGAAACAGAGCGCCAGGAACCAGCGGTCCAGGAAAGCGTAGAACGGATCCTCGAAAACGTCGCGCGCTAGTCGACGGGCGAACGCTTTGTCCAAACGACGGGGGGTCAGGCGAACCATCCAACCCATGTGCGACCACCAGAAGCCTTTGCTGGCGTCGTGCGGGTCGTCCTCTTCGTCAGAATGGGCGTGGTGCTGCCGGTGGATAGCCACCCAGGCGGCGGGGCCGGCCTGAGCCGACTGCGAAGCGCAGAAGACGATGAAGCGTCCCAGCCATTTGCGTGGCTTGTAGGCCTGATGGGTCAAGAGGCGATGATAGCCCAGGGTGATCCCCATGGCCGTTACGGCGTACAGCACCAGGCCGACGGCCAGACCCGACCAGGAAAAGGTCCAGGGGGCAAACAGGGCGCCGATGTGGACCGAGGCCAGAACCGCGATTGTGACATAGTCCCAGGGATGGGGCGGCATGTCGTGGGGAAGGTCGAAAGCGGCGGGCTCGGGCTTGGGCCGAGCAGTGGGGGCGATGGTCACAGCGGGAACTCCTTGAACTCTGGCCATATATCCGCTTGAGGCCGGTGGTTAAACCAGGCAGCGGCGTAATTCCTGGCTGAAACCTGTGAATCTGACCTCGAAGAGTCTCCTCCCAGAGACAAAAAAAGAGCCCCGGCCCAAAAAGGGGCCGCGGCTCTTTCGAACTCTTGCTGGTCTATCCAGCGATGTGGGTGCGCTTGAGCACCTTCTCGCCGGCTTCGTTGGTGGTCACGTAGGCTTTATAGTACTCGCCGTCGGGCTTGAAGATCTCGGCCAGGCTGGGCTTGGCGCTGTCGGTGAACAGGATCTCGTCGTTGGCGAGCAGGGTCTTGACGCCGGTTTCGATCTGGTTGGAGCCGACAGGCTCGGAGGCGAACAGTCCGGTGATGGGCAGGTCGACCTGGGTCTCGAACTTCACGCCGGCCAGCGTTCCGAACTCTTGTCCGAAGGTCATTTCCTTATTGACGACCTGGCCGGAGAAGGCGGGCGCCTCGCTCTTGAACAGACCGCCAGCGGCTTCGGCGCTGAGGATTTCGCGGTTCGACATCACACCGGCGATCAGCTCCGAGCGCTTGCCGTCGTTGAACTGCTTGTCGGCTTCGAGCAGGCCGGCGGCCAACTGGGCGTAGGTGGCTTCGCTGCCTTTGGGGGCGAACTCGGCCTGACCAACCACCAGGTTGAGGGCTTCCTTGCCAGCTTCTTTGAGGGCTGCGGCAGGCGACATTCCGGCCGCGCGGTTGGCATCCGAGATGCCGTCGAGGACGTCGTAGAACGCGCCGGCGTAGAGGCGGGCGAAGTCGTGAACTTCGCTGCCCAGCTTGGTGTCCGAGCCACGCTCGGGCAGGGTCGCGGGGTCGGCGTATTTGAACTCGTTGAGGGTGGTGCGGATGCCGCCCTTCAGGCCCAGCGCGTTACCGAAGTCTTCACCGACATCCGAGAGCGAGTTGCGCTTGGAGGAGAGGTCGCCGGTGCCGTTGGTTTCGGCCACGATCTTGTCGATGGCGGCGTCGTTCTGCAGCGTCACGACCTGGGAGAGGATGTCTCCAAAAGCTTCGTGGAAGGCGCCGGTTTCGGTGCCCACGCCCTCGAGGTAGCCAGGGCGCACGGCGTCGAGGATAGCGTGGCCGACCTCGTGCGAGCCGACTTCGCCGGAGTCGCCGGTCGAGGTGGTCTTGTAGTCGAAGAAGTGCACGCCCTTGAGTTCACGAGCGTAGAAGGCGTTGGGCCAGTTGCCGGTCTCGGGCGAGATCTGCAGCTGCTTTTCGCCGAAGGCCCAATCGATGGTCTTGCCGGTCTTCTCCTGCAGCTTGTTGTTGAACAGTTCGACGGTCAGGGCGCTGGAGGCGAAGGCGGCCGAGTCGGTGTGATTGGCGTGCCCCAGCGGGTAGTCGTAGTTGCCGGAGGCGTTTTCGGGAAGTTTGTGCTTGGGGTCGTCGACGATGTCGCGAAGGTCGCCGAAAGGTCCGAAGACGGCTTTTTTGTTGGCAAAGACGACGGTGTCGGTTTCGGGGTGGCCGTCGTTCGAGCGAACGTCGAGCTCTACGGTCTGGTCAGGCAGAACAGCCTTGTCCTGAGGGTTGTAGGTGAAGGTCTTGCGGGCCAGGGGGGCGGCGGAGGTGCTGGACTGGATATTCATAACGGTGTTCTACCTTTCGTTTCGTTGAGAGCTCTTTTGTCGGTGGCTCTGGACGGATTGTAGGCTGACCTGTCGAGCAAAATATTTCATGAATGTAAACAGCCGATTATGAAGAAAAGATTAGGATTCCCTGAGATGTCTTAACTCTCGGCTTGAGGGGAGGTTAAAAAGCCGACAAAACGGGCATCTTCAAGCCCTTGGTGCCAGGGACTCTATGTTCCTAAGGGTAAGACGCTAGAGAATTGCCATAAGACGGGAGCCGCAGCAGATGAAGACCCAGGACGATGAATTGAAAGCTTGCCGAGGGGTGGGACGCCCCCGCGAGTTCGACACGTCGGAAATGCTAGAGGTAGTGACCAAGGCGTTCTGGGATGAGGGCTATGCGGCGACCTCGCTGTCCGACCTCATGGACGTAACGGGTTTGAAGAAGGGGTCGCTTTACGCTGCCTACGGCGATAAGCACACCCTGTTCCTGAAATGCCTGAAGAACTATCTGGGGACCCGCCGGGCCCATATGGAAGAGCACCTTGCCGGAGAAGGTGAACCGTTGAAAAAGCTCACCCAGTGGTTGGCCTACTCTACCGATCCCGAGGAGCCCACGCCGTCCCCTTGCGGCTGTTTTGCTATCAACAGCATGGTCGAACTCGGACCTCACGATAACGACGTCAAGGCGCTGCTCGACCAGCATTTCCAAGCCGTCGAGGATCTGGTCACTCAGGCCATCGAGGCGGGGCAGAAGAGCTCGCGCCTGCGACCCGGCCCCGCCCGGGTTCAGGCCCGCCTCTTGCTCTCGGTGGTGGCTGGCGCTGCGGTCAGGGCTCGTTCGGCCCAGCCTGACGAGGTCGAAAAAGAGCTGCAGCGTTATGTGCTGGAACTGCTGCGCTAAAACGCTGTAACAGATTTCTGCAAAGGGTCCTCCACCAAGCCTGGTACCGCGCCAGGCGGTCGGCGGGATTTGGCTGGCGCCGAACCGAAAGGTCGCCCTGATTATGGATCTCAAGGAGCTGCAGATAGCAAGCCAGGCCGGGCCCGTGGCCAGACATCCCTGGGAAGTCGCACGCCTGGGTATTCTAGTCGACTGGCTTCGAGGCTATCTGGCCGGACCAGGTGTCATTCTGGACGTGGGTTGTGGAGACGGCTTCGTCCTCTCTTCCGTCTCTCAGCAGTTCCGGCGGCCCGGCTTCGGGGTCGACAGCGCGTGGGAGCCAGGCTTGGCGCACCTTCCCCCGGACGTCAACGTGGTAACCTCCTTACAACGATTGCCACATCTGGGCCATCCTGCGGCGATACTGTTGATGGACGTGCTCGAGCATCTTGAGACGCCGCAGGACCTGCTGGCCGAACTCGAGGAGCGCGAACTTCTGGGGCCGCAAACTCGAGTCTTCGTCACCGTCCCGGCCTTCCAGCAGCTGTTCTCTCAGCACGACAGGTTCTTAGGGCACTACCGTCGCTACTCGCGAAATGAGCTCGAGCAGTTGATGAGGCAGAGCGGATTGGAACCTTTGCAGACCGGCTACGTTTTCTCGTCGCTCCTGGTCGTGCGCTGGCTGCAATGTCAGATGGAGCGGTTGGGACTGGCCGACGCGAAGCCTTCTGGCGTCGCCGAATGGAAAGCTTCCCCCTCGCTGACAGGGTTGATCGCCGGGGTGCTCGGCCTGGACGCAGGACTGGCCCAGTGGCTTAAGGCTAAGTTTGGCGTCGACCTTCCGGGGCTGTCATGCTACGCGATCTGCCAGCCCGCCCGATGACTGGTGGTCTGTGCACGATTGTTCCCTGCTTTAACGAGTTCGAGCGTTTGCCAGTTGATGAGTGGCGTAGGGCCTTCGCCGGCGAACCTGACGCGCTCTGGCTGCTGGTCGACGATGGTAGCACGGATGACACCCTGGATCTGTTGAAGTGCCTCGCCGACTCCTTCCCGAACGTCGAGGTGCTGGAGCTGCCGCTCAACATGGGCAAGGCCGAAGCGGTCCGTCGGGGTGCGCTCTGGGCCTTACAAGAGACAGCGTGTGAATGGGTGGGCTACCTCGACGCGGACCTGGCGACCCCAGCGGACGAGCTTCGGCGGATTTTTGAACGACACGCCGAACGCTCGGAGGTCCTTGCCATCCTGGGCTCTCGTATCCAGCGCCTGGGCAGTCGGATCGAGCGCAAGATGGCGCGCCATTATTTCGGGCGCTGCGCCGCCACCGCTATCAGCGTGGTGCTGCGCCTACCGACCTATGACACACAGTGTGGAGCGAAGGCGATTCGACGTGATCTGGCCGCGGAGGTGTTTGCTTTGCCTTTCGCAAGCCGCTGGCTGTTCGATGCCGAACTCATCGCGCGCTGCCGCAATCTGCTGGGAAGCGCCAAGGTTCTTTCTAACCTGGTGGAAGAGCCGCTCGATGTGTGGCACGAAAAGCCAGGATCCAAGATCCGTCCGGTCGATCTGCTACGGCTGCCCTTGGACCTGTGGCGGCTCCATCGGATCTACAACATTTCGAGCTCGCGACGATCTGGCGTAGGCCAGCAGTCCAGTCCCTAAGAGTACGAGCACGATCAGCCCGAGCAGGTAGTCCGCGTTGGGCAACTGCATCCCTTGGGTCGCGAAATAGCGGGAGACATCAGGCGCTCCGTCGGCGTCAACCGCTCCGGTGTCGAAGCGCTGCCACACGCGACACATGACCAGCGATAGCAGTCCTACCCCCCAGGCCAGATTGTTGCTGACCAGTTTAGCTCGGTCAAGCACCAGCACCATCACTATCGCCAGGAAAGGGTATCCGAACACGCTGTGGCGTGATTCCGGGGCGATCAGTGTCATCAGGTTAAGAACGGTGAAGAGCACAGCTCCGGGGCCCCAAAGAGCCAACATGTCTCGCATGCCTTTCCAGGCAAGCGGTAAAAACGCCACCATGGGGCCGAATGCCAGAAAGTGAGCCACCATCCACACCCCCGGTCGGGTCGCCGACTGAAAGGTCACCATTTGAAAGTGGGCAGCGACGGTGAAGGGGTACACGCCTTTAGCCAGCAGAGCGCCGATCAGCTTGACGGGCAAGGCGACGGCCACGGCCAATCCCACGTGACGCCAATCCAGCCGTCGCAGCGCCGCGCCGACGTTCCCAGGCGAGAGTAGGGAGAAGAACCAGGCGAACACGGCGTAGATATAAAGCGTCGTGCAGAGCAGGCTGATCGGATAGACCGGCTCGACGGTGAGCGGGATCGGGCCGTAACCGATAGCTCTCAGGCTTTCCACTTTGTACAGATAGTAAAGCCGGCCGGCGGCTCCCAGGGCGATCAAGCCGGCTAGCCCACGAGGGATCAGGGAGGGGGTCGGAGTCAGGCCGGGCTCCTCGAAGCGCGAATCTGCGGGGGCCGGAAACAGCAGAAGCGCTAGCCCCATCATCAGCGCGGTTCCCCAGGTGAAAGAGCTGACCAGGGTTGTCAGAGCCAGAGCGGTGGTCTGTCGAGAGAGATAGAAGTAGGTCATCGCCAGTCCCAAAACAAGGGCGCTGATGTCGGTCAATACCGAGTAATAAAATCCGACCTTTATCGCGTTGACGTTGATGAAGAGAAAGCAGAAGCCCAGCCAGCGGGCGGCTACGGATAGACGCAAGAATGTGGCGAGACGGTTGTAGATGGCCGTGCCCAGCAGCAGCATCGCGCTGTTGAGGAGCAGAAACCCTTTGACGACTGCAGGCGGGGTGATGATCGCTCCGCTCACTAGCATTCCCGCGTGGACCACCAGGCTGGGCAGGACCTTCCCCCAGTGATAGCTGGAGATTCCACGAACCCATAGGGTCAGATAAGGGTTGGCGGCCACTTGCGCATAGAGCTGGCCGTCCCAGCCGAAGCCATCGGCGATGGGGATTCGGTCTCCCCCAAGAATCCCCAGAAGACTGAATGCGCCCATCACGGCGAGCATGGCTCGACCGTGACGGGACGCGCTCTGAGAAGACTCGGATGCGGTGAGGCTCCGGCTCATGGCCTATTTTGCCGTGCGACCTTCCAGGATCTTCAAGAATGACCGGGTCTGCAGCTCTTCCAGGGTCAGCGAGGTGGCTTCGGTGACCTCTTCCTGGGTGACGGCGCCCGAGTTCAGCGCTTTCAGGAAGAAGTTCAGCAGTCCCTGACCGGTCGCCGCGTCGTCGAAAACGTCACCCACCAGGGTGGCCTGGGCGGCTTTCGCGACGAAGTTTTTCAGGCGTTCCCCGGCCGCGCCCATCCCGCTCAGGAAGAACGAGTAGATGGCGGCGTAGCGGGTCGGCAGGTGGCCGGGGTGCAGGTCCCAGCCCTGATAGTAGGCCTTCATCAAGGAGTGCTGGTTGTGGTCGTAGTGCAGCGCCCAGGCACCACGCACGGCATCGCGATTCTCTTCTTCCTGCTCTTCGGTCAGTTCGCCCTTGTGCGGGGGGACCGGCAGAATGTTGGTAGCGCCGTCCGAGATCCAGATCCCGGTACCGGCCAGGGCGACCTGCATCACGTTGCGAGCGAAGTCGCAAGCGGGGTGCAGCATGTCTTGATATTCGGCCGTGATCTGACAGCCTGCGGTGTAGTCGTAGGTGCCGAAGTGAGCGGCGCGGCAGCGACCCTTCAACTCCTTGACCATCTTCAGCAGCGGCACTTTGCCTTTATAGGAGAAGATCGCCTGGGGGGTCTCGATCATCAACTCGACCTGGAAGGTGTGCTTGGCCAGGCCCAGCTTCTCTTCCAGGGTGTCCAGGATGTCCGAGAGCGCCTCGGCCTGTTCGGGCACGGTGATTTTGGGCAGGGTGATGTAGAACGGCTGCGGGATATTGCCGCCGGTCGCCTCGTGCAGAGCGGTCAGGAACAGGTCCAGGGTGCGGATACTGCGGCGCTTGAGCTCTTCGTTGAACGGCTTGAGGCGGATGCCGATGAAAGGGGGAAGGGTCTTGTCCTTCTGGCCCTGGGCCACCGCCTGAGCGGCCGCGACGGCGTGGCCATCCTCTTCATCGTCGGGGCGGTTGCCGTAGCCATCCTCGAAGTCGATGCGGAAGTCTTCGACCGGTTCGGTTTCCAGCTTCTTGACCACGCGGTCGTAGAGCTTCTCGGCGAACTCTTCGTCGAAGTCGTGCATCGGATCGATGGCGTCGAGGAAGTCGAGCGGACCGTCGGTGTACTCTTTCAGGGTGGCCAGGGCGCTCTTGCCCATGCGGACCGTCCGGTCGGGGACGAACAGTTGGGCCCCTCCGTAAACAGTGTGTACGGGCTGGCGGTCGGCAATCTCGCCGGGATAGATGTTGACGAAGGCCGAGTTGGCTTTGGTCAGGCTTTCGTGGACGTCTTTGAGGTCGTCGTCGGTCAGAGTCGTTTTCACGGTGGTTTGGCTCATGGCAATCTCCAAATTTTTTGAAAAGGTCGGGCCAGGTAAGGGCTCCCCACTGTTTTCCAGGAGGCAGAAGGTTCCTGTCGTGCTCCTGGGCCCCCGAAGCGACGAAGGGTCTACGTACTGTGGCTGCTGATATAGAGCAGGGGACGGAGCAGGACAGACAAATGGGCTCCATATGATGGCGGCACTTCGTTTTTTTCGTATCTCGGGCGCTCTCGAAGCGTTCTCGTTTCTCATTCTGCTCCTGATCGCGATGCCGCTGAAGTACGTCTGGCATATGCCCGTCTTCGTGCAGTGGACGGGCCGCTTCCACGGCGGATTCTTTCTGCTTTTCTGCGCTGCCGTGGTTTGGACAGCGGTCAAGCGCGGCTGGCCGGCCCGGGTCGCCTTGCTGGCTTTCCTGTCGGCCTTCATCCCGTTTGGGCCGTTTCTGTTCGAGCACAAGTTCGCGTCTTATCTGAAGGCGCCGGACGGGAACTCTTAAGCGCCCAGCGCTGCCGGGATTCTTCTCTCCGAGCACGAATCCACTCGCGTGACTTCAAGGATCCAGCTTTACGGCGCCAGCAACCTCTGGCTTTCTCGTCGGGCCGCGCTGTCGGCCATACGACGTCGCTTCGACGGCCCGATCGAGGTCGGTCTGGCCTGCGGCCCCGGGCGTTCCTACGGTCTGCGGGCGGGGAATCCGCTGGTTCGCTATCGCCCCTTACGCGAGGTCGAGTTCCCCTGGGATGGGCCGGGGGTTCCCACCCTGGCGGTCCTCAGCGACATCGGAAACGATATCGCCTACGCGCAGCGCCCCGACACGACTCTGGGCTGGGTCGGAGAGTTGGCCGGACGGTTGGAGGGGCAGGGGGCCGAGGTGGTCCTGGCGGGTATCCCGGTCGAGAGCCTGCGCGGCCTGCCGGGCTGGCTGTTTCTGCTCCTACGCACCCTTTACTACGCGGGGCCAAGCGTCACCCATGCCGATATCATGCAGCGCCTGGAAGACCTGGAGGGCGGCCTGCGCGAGATGTCTAGAGAGCGCGGCTACGCCTTCTTGGACACCGACGCCCGCTGGTACGGCTTTGACCACTTTCATCTGCGCTCGGCCTTCTACGGCACCTGCTGGGAAGGCTGGCTCGAGCGGCTGCGTCCCGACCTGGGTTTTCAGGGGATGCCGACCTGGCACAGCATGTGGCGTCTCAAGCCCACTGATTACTGGTACCGAGGGCAAGAAGCCCACGGACCGGGTCTGTACGAGAACGTGCTGAGGCAGACGACCCTGCTGGTTCGCTAGGGGCTCCCTGAAGGTCGGTCGGCCGGGGAGCGCCGAAGCGAGGACTATGCTTTACTGCCCCTCCTGCGGAACCGCTTACGCCGACAAGGAAACCTGGCCCCGGAGCTGCGCATCGTGTGGGCGCCAGCAGTTTCGGAACCCTATCCCGGTCAGCGTGGTGCTGCTGCCGGTCGACGACGGCGTGCTGGCGATCCGCCGCGCCATCCCTCCGGCCCAGGGGCTGCTCGCCCTACCCGGTGGGTTCGTGAACTGGGGAGAGACCTGGCAAGAGGCGGGCGTCCGAGAACTGCACGAAGAGACCGGTCTCACGGTCTCTCCCGACGAACTGCTCTTGTTGGGCGCGAGTTCGGTCTCGGAAGGGGTCGTTCTGCTCTTCTCTCAGGCTCGCCCCCGCACTCGAGACGAACTGCAGTGGACCATCGACCGGACCGAAATCTCCGAGATCGTAGTGCTCCACGAGCCGGTAGAGTTGGCCTTCTCGACTCACAGCGAACAGCTCGCCGCCTACTTTCAGCGACGCCACGACGGCTAACCCGGGTCTCCTAACGACGGCATACTTCCGTGGGGGGAAGCGCGTCTCTCAAAGGGTCGGGCGGCTCGACCGCCGGTTCCTTTAGTCTGAAGAGTGTCGAGAGTCTCACCTTGAGCCTCTCGCATACTGAAAAGACAAGAGGTAGATAAGATGAGTAAGATACGCGTGGCCGTCCTGCTGACGGACCAGTTCGAGGATTCCGAGGCGAGTAGCCCGATCGAGGCGCTTCGCTCTCAGGGGATGGAGGTAGTGGTCGTCAGCCCCAAGGCGGGCAAAGCCTACGAGGGTAAGAAGGGCGAGTTCACCATCACCTCCGACCTGGCGGTGGTCGAGGCCTCGGCCAAGGATTTCGATAGCCTGGTGATTCCGGGCGGATCCTCTCCCGAGTCGCTGCGAGTGGAAGAAGGCGCGGTAGAGTTCGTCAAGGAGTTCGTGAAGCGGGATAAGCCGATTGCAGCGATCTGCCACGGTCCGCAACTGCTGGCCTCGGCCGAGGCGCTGGAGGGGCGCAAGATGACCTGCGTCGAGACCATCGCCATCGATATGAAGAATGCCGGAGCGAAGTATGTCGACCGCTCGGTGGTGGTCGACGGGAATCTGGTGACCAGCCGAACTCCGGACGACCTTCCGGATTTCAACCGGGAGATGCTACGAGTCTTTGCCGGAGCAGGCTCGGTCGTCTGACCCCTCCACCTTCTCCCCTCCAACAAAAAAAGGCCCGTTCCCCGGAGAGGGAGCGGGCCTTTTGCGTGAGACGCCTTAGATGCAGACCTGAGAGCCGACTTCGACCACCCGGTCCGGGGGGATATGGAAGAAGGCGGTGGCGTTGAGCGAGTTGTGGCTGAGCGTCGCGAACAGTTTTTCCCGCCACATCGCCATCCCGCCGCCCACCGTGGGGATCACGATCTCGCGCCCCAGATAGTAAGTGGTGCTGGCCGGACGCAGGTCGAGTTCAGGGATCGAGGCCAGAGCGCCCGGCACATCACAGCGTTCCAGATAGCCGAAGCGCAGGCGAACCTGGAAGAACCCCTGGCCAAGCTCTTCGACCCGGATGCGGAACGGGCCGTCGACCTTAGAGCGGTCGGAAATGGTGACCGAAACCAGAACCACCCGCTCGTGCAGCACGTGATAGTGCTTTAGATTGTTCAGCAGCGCGGGCGGAGCGCGGTGAGGAACGCCGGCCAGAAACACGCCGGTGCCTTCGACGCGCAGCGGCGGTTCGGTTTTGAAGCGTTCGAAAAGCTGCACGACCGAGACGCTCATCGGCTGCATCGCCTTGCCCAGGATGGAGCGGCCCTTGTACCAGGTGGTGAGCACCGTGAACAGGATGGCGCCGACCACCAGAGGGAACCAGCCGCCGGCCGGAATCTTGATCAGGTTGGCGCCCAGGAACGTCAGGTCGATGACCATGAAGAACGAGCACAGCGCCAGAGAGGCGGGAAGCGGCCACTTCCAGAGGTTCTGGGAGACCATGAACAGGAGCAGCGTGGTCGTCGCCATAGCTCCGGTCACGGCCAATCCGTAGGCGGCAGCTAGAGCGCTGGAGGACTTGAACCCGATGACCAGGGCGATGCAAGAGACCATCAGCACCCAGTTGACGACGGGCACGTAGATCTGACCGGCGGCGTGCTCAGAGGTGTGAATCACCTTGAGGCGAGGCAGGTAGCCCAGGCGGATCGCCTGCATGGTCATGGAGTAGGAGCCGGAGATCAGCGCCTGAGAGGCGATCACGGTGGCCATCGTGGCCAGGCCGACCACAGGGTAGAGAAACGCCTGCGGTACCATCTTGAAGAACGGATTGTCGACGGCCTCGGGGTGGGCCAGCAGCATGGCGCCCTGACCGTAATAGTTCATCAGTAGCGAAGGAAGCACCACCACGAACCAGGCGCCGCGGATCGGTTTTTTACCGAAGTGGCCCATGTCGGCGTACAGCGCTTCGGCTCCGGTGACCACCAGGACCACCGAGCCCAGCACCAGGAACCCTTTCCAGCCGTGATGGGTCAGGAAGACCAGGCCGTGCCAGGGGTTCAGGGCGTGGAACACTACCGGCGCTTCCGAGATGTGATAAAGCCCCAGGGCGAACAGGGTCATGAACCAGAGCAGGGTGATCGGTCCGAAGATCCGGCCCACTTTCTCCGTTCCGCCCGACTGGATGCTGAAGAGCGCCACGATGATGGCGATGGTAATCGGTAGGACGTAAGGGTCGAACACCGGGGTCGCGACCTTCAGCCCTTCGACCGCACTGAGCACGGAGATCGCCGGGGTGATGATCCCTTCGCCGTACAGCAGCGCCGTTCCGAACAGGCCGAGTAGGGTCAGGATACCGATCGAGCGTTTGCTGGGATCAGGAGCGGATTTGCCGACCAGACCGGTCAGGGTCAGGATGCCGCCTTCGCCGTGCAGGTCGGCCCGCATCACGAAAGCCAGATACTTGACGCTGACGATCAGCACCAGCGACCAGGTGATCAGCGAGAGCACACCCAGCAGGGTGGGCTGGTCGGGGTGCAGGTTGAACGGATGAAAGGTCTCGCGGATAGCGTACAGCGGGCTGGTCCCGATGTCGCCGTACACCACGCCGAGCGCGCTGAGCATCAGCAGGCCCAGGGGGCCATGGTGATGGTGGCCGGCCGGCTCCTCGTGGGGATCGGTGACGGGCGCGGAGCCGCCGGGGTGGGGCGTCGCCGGGGATTCGGTAGAGGGGGACGCGTCGGCCGGAGAGTCCGGCGTGGCGGCTGTGGTGGGGGGTGAAGTTTCGTCAGCAGACATAGCAGTTCCAGGACCCGAAGTTTTCCGTGAGTGTAGTCCTTATCCCCGCCAGGACAAGAGGGGTAGAGCAACCTTAACGTTTTCTTGACGAAGAACTCCCCAATCTTTACCCTGCTTTGTTTTCTGCTGTGCTGACCAGACTTCCACTGGGTGAATCCCAAACCCTACGGAAGGTTGGGCTCGGGCCGGGGATAATATCCCTTTGCCGTGTCCCTCCAGAAGTATTTCGCGCTGTCCTTCGGGCCTCTAGTCTTCCTACTGCTCACCGCAGTGGCGTTGGTCTCCTTATCTTCGGCGCCGCGACTTCCGGGCAGCTTCGAATGGTCCGACGGCCGTTGGGTGGTGAGCGAAGGCGCCCCGCCGTTGAGCAAGGGAGACCGCCTGGAAAGCGTGGCCGGCCAACCAGCGGACTTTCACTCCCTGCTGGTCGACAACATGCACATCGCCTCGAAAGCCGAACTGCGGGACTGGTTCGACCGTAAGGCGCGGCTCTATGACGCCCTGCAGGGCCGTTCGGAAGTTGCGCTGGTGGTGCGCCGGGCTCACTCTGCCAACCCGGACGAGACGGTGAACCTGCGGCTTCCGGTGAACCGAGGAGGCTGGCAGTTTCTGGCTAGCTCCGCTCTGATGCATGGGGTGGTGGCGCTGGTCTTTTTGCTGGTCGGTTGGGCGACCTATCGTCGGCCTGGGGCGGGTCGACAGGCGTTTGTGTTCTACCTGATGTGCTTCTCCATGAGCCTGGTCTACCTGACCAATATGACCTCGCTGATGGTCCAGCCCGTGGCGTCGCCGTCCGTGTTCAGCGGAATGAACCGACTGAACCTGGTCAACTTCGTTCTGGCGCCGCTGCTGCTTTTTCACTTTTCGCTCTTGCTGCCTCGGACTCGCTCCCAGTTCTGGATGGGGGCGTTGCTGGGCCCTAGCTATCTTGCTGCTGTCTGGGTCATCGGCACTACCTCGATCCCCGGGCAGGGAGTTCTGGTGCCGCTGCTTTTCCTAGGTTCGCTCCTGGCCATCGGGCAAGCTTCCTGGGCTTACCGCGGCGCGGTGGAGAGGCAGCAGATGAAGTGGGTCGGGGTAGGGTTCTTGCTGGGGGTCGGTCCCTGGTTCGCTATCAACGGGCTGCCGCTGCTGCTGATCGGGCAGCGAGGGATGTCGGATACCGTTCCTGGCGCCTGTCTGGTCTTTATCCCCATCTTCATGGCTGTGGCGGTGCAGCGTTACCGCCTCTTCGATATCGGGGTGTTCCTGGAAGGCACCCTGGCCTACCTGATCACGGTGGGCGTGCTGATCTTCGCCGAAGTCGCTGTGCTGACCGCCCTGGCTCCGAACCTGCAGCTCGGTGAACCGTATTTGGTCAGCATAGCCCTGTTGCTAGGGCTCTACGGACCGATTCGGGAGCGCCTTTCCCTGGGGCTGGCGCGACTGTTCTATCGCACTCAGCCCACCAGCGAGGAAGCCCTGCGCCTGCTTCGCTCGCAGATCACGGGGATGAGCAGCCAGGGCATCCGGGAGGGGTTGGAGGAGACAGTGCGCTCGCTCTGGGCGCCATCACCGTTGACCCCGGCCGAGGTTGCCGAGGGCCAGGAGGTGGGCGCTCGACTCGAACTGACTGAGCCGCCCACCGTATTGCTGACGGTCGCCCCGGACGTAGCGCTTCGCTGCGGGCCGCTTCCCCGGGGTCGACACTATACCTCGAGGGTGATGCGGGAGCTGCAGCTTTTGACCGAGCAAGCCGGCTTGTACCATCAAGCCGCTCTGTACTACGCTCAGGCCGACCAGGAGCGCCAGCGACGTCTGGAAGAGCGGGAGCGGCTGTTGGGCGACCTGCACGACGGGGTCGGCTCGGCTCTGGCCGGGATCCGCATGATGAGCACAGAGCCACGAGTCGTGGACATGGCGGGCGACGCCTTGTTCGAGCTGCAGAACTTTCTCTACGACAGTCCAGACTATACCCTCGAGCGGGCCCATTTCACGGCCGAGATTCGGGGCTACGCGCGCCGTCTGTTTGAAGGTCAGAGGCTGGCTCTGGAGTTTCGGGTGGTCGGCTCCGAGACCGGGACTCTGCCCAGAGGGGTCGCCCTTTCGCTGTTTCGACTGGTGCGAGAGGCGATGTGCAACGCGCTCAAGCATTCGAAAGGAAGCCGTTTCGGGTTAGAGTTGGCGTGGTCTGACCAGCGACTCGAGGCGGTGCTCGAAGACGATGGTGTAGGAATTGAGGGCGAGGCCCAGGGACGCGGCATGTCCGGCATGAAGTCCCGGGTAGCCGACCTGGGGGGAGAGCTGCGTGTGAGCACGGTCCGTGGAGTCCGTCTGGAGGTAAGTTTGCCCTTATGAAAACGGTGGTGATTGTCGAGGATAACCCGGAGCTGCGAGCGAGTCTGATCCACTTGCTCGAAGGCTCGTCGGACTTTCAGGTGGTGAAGAGCGCGGCTTCGGCCGAGGATCTTCTGGCCACTCCGCCCGAGCAGATGCAGGTCGCTCTGGTCGACCTGGGACTCCCTGGAATGTCCGGTGTCGAGCTGATAGCGCGCTTGGTGGCGGATTTCCCCGGAGTCGCCTGCGTGGCCCATACGGTGTTCGAAGAGCCGGAGTCGGTGTTTGCCTGCCTACGGGCGGGGGCGGCGGGCTATCTGCTGAAGGGCTGCACCCAGTCCCAGCTCCTGGAAAGCCTGCGCACCTTAGAAGAAGGAGGGGCCCCGCTGACCCCTCGCATCGCTCGCCTTCTGTTGGGCGAGTTTCGCGACGAGACCAGGGGGCCCCTGAGCGACCGTGAGTTAGAGGTGCTCAGGCACCTGGCTCAAGGTCTATCGTACAAGGAGATCGCCGCCTTGCTGGTGGTCAGCGCCCACACCGTGCACACCCACGTCAAGCATATCTACGAGAAACTGCAAGCACGTGGGCGGCGCGACGCGGTGGCCAAAGCCCGCCGGCGAGGCTGGCTAAGCCCTTAGGCCCTACGGCAGATTGGGCGAGTAGTTGGCGAACACGGTGCCGGAGACCGAGAAGCTTCCGGCGGCTTCGTTGCCAGCGACTTCGCTGTTGGGCACCACGTTGTCGAAGTCGAAGTCGAGTTCGACGCCGGCTGCGGTGATGGCGACGACGGTGACGGTTCCGGTCGAGGTTCCGGGGGTGGCGACCCAGGCTTCGCTGATGTCGGTTCCGATCGAGGTGCTCAGGCTAAGCAGAGCGCCGGTTTCCTCGGACTCGATCAGGTCGTAGGTCTGTCCGACGACGAGTTCTTCGCCGTCCTGGGTGATCACGCCGAAAACCAGAGCGGTCGTTTCCGTGGTGCCGAGGTTGATTTCGGAAAGGGTGACCAGAACCTGGTTGTTGGTGTCCGAGTTCTGGGTGATCGTTCCGGTGATCAGCGAGCCGTTGTCCACGGGCGGGTTGAAGCCGCTATAGCTGCCATCAGGGCTGAAGCTGAAGCTAGACAGTTCGCCACCGAAGAACAGGGCGACGTCGCCGTCATTGTTGCCGCCGCCGTTGGGGGGAGGAGTGGGGACACCCTGGCTGGCGGCCTGGATGTTACCGGTGAAGGTCTGACCGTTGACGGTCACGGTGTAAGAGGCGACGTTACCGCCGACCGGCAAGGTGCCGACGATGGTGAAGTTGCCCAGTCCGGGGAAGGTGCCGCTGAGGTTGAAGGCGCCGGTGGTCAGGTTGACCGTTCCGACGACGTTGTAGACGCCGGGGTTGATGTCGATGGTCTGCAGCAGCAGCGCATCCTCGACGGTGTAGGTACCGCTGGCCTGGCCGTTATTGTTCACGGTCAGGTCCAGTTCGCCGATCTGGCCGACGAAGGTGTTGGCGCCCAGATAGTTGCCGGGGAAGATCAGGCCGCCGTTGTTAGGGTTGCCCTGCTGGCCGGATACCTGAGTGTAGTCATTCGAGTCACCGCAAGCGGTGACGAACAAGGTGAGCAGGCCCAGCAGAAGGGCGGCCCACTTATGTTTGGTGGTTTTCATAGAACTCTCTCCTCTAAGATGTGCGACCCCCCTGACGCGGCTAAGATGTGTCGCCCCAAGCACACGGGTCACAGAGTGAGCCGGAATCTTAACTGTTTAACGCCGGCTGGTAAAGGGCGCGATAGGTGATCTTTGGGGTATGTCCCGGGTCTCGGCGTAGGGACTGCGAAAAGGAGGGCCGGGCGGCTGGGCGAACCCTTCTTGTCCTGAAGGACTGCGAGAAAAGTAGGACACGGATGCACAGTCGGATTTTGTTGGTGGGACGATTCGAGAAGGCCTGGACCGAGCGGTTCGGCCGTCTGGCCGAGGTCGTTCAGGTAGATTTCGTCGAAGATGCTCTGACCTGCCTCGAGATCGTCGAGTACGACGTCGTCCTGGTCCGCGGCGCGCCTATCGATCTCGAGAGGCTGCTAGAGAAAGCGCCCCACGCTATTCGCATCGAGGAGCACGAGTCGGAACAGTTCTTGCGCAGTGTCCTCGACAACCTGCCCGATATGGTCTTCGTCAAAGAGGCCAGAGACCTGCGCATGGTGCGCTGGAACAAAGCTGGCGAACGGATCGTGGGCTACAGCGACAAAGAGATGGTGGGCAAGACGGACTTTGACCTCTTCCCCGCTCAGGAAGCCGCCTACTTCCAGGCTAAAGATCGCGAAGTTCTCAACTCTGGCGTGCTGCTGGATATCCCTGAAGAGAGTCTGAACAGTCGCTTCGGGGTCAAAGTGCTGCACACCAAAAAGATTCCGATTTTCGACGACCAGGGCCAACCGCTGTATCTGCTGGGCATCTCCGAAGATATTACCGAGATCAAGGAGATGAAGGCTCAGGAGGCCGCGCGCCTCGAGGCCGTCCGTGAAGAAGAGCGTCGTCATCTGGCTCGCGAGCTGCACGATGAGCTCGGCCAACTTCTGACCGCCTTGAAGCTAGACCTGGGGCGGCTGCAGACCTACCTCGATCCGCCCCTGCGAAAGCAGACCGATTCGATGAGCGAGCTTCTCGACCACACCATCAAGACGGTACGACGACTGGCCACCCAGCTCCGTCCTCAGATCTTGGATGACCTGGGGTTGCGCGCCGGGCTGGAGTGGCTGGCCAGGCAGTCCTGCGAACGACTGGATCTGAGCTTCGACCTGAGATGGGAGCTTCCCGACCTGCCGCTCAACGACGCCGCCCGTAGCGCCTTGTTCCGCATCTGCCAGGAGGCTCTCAATAACGTGGTCCGGCACTCGGAAGCCAGTGCGGTAAAAATCGCCATCGGGCAGGTCAGGCAGTCGCTGGTGCTGACGGTGGAAGACAACGGGGTCGGCTTCCAGGGCCAGCGCAGCCAAGGTAGCGGCATGGGGCTGGTAGGGATTCGCGAGCGGATCGGCCTGCTAGGGGGCACCTGTCGCATCGAAGCCCTGTCGCCAGGTACCCGGGTGACCGTCAGCGCTCCGATGGCCAGGTGCCTGGCCTCTAGCGAGCCCGCCGCAGAGTAAGGTTCCAGCGGTAAGGGCCGGCGGGATGATCTCCCTCCTTGAGAGGGAGGATGCCGTGATGCAAAAGCCGCGCGGCCCCGCCCCAGACCAGAACGTCGCCGTGCCTCAGGGCGATGCGACGGACTTTGTCCTTGCGCTCGATGCCTCCCAGTTGAAAGACGGCCGGGAGACCCAGGCTGATCGAGACGATAGGCTGGCTAAAGTCCTGCTCGTCCTTATCCTGATGAAGCCCCATCTTACTTCCCGGGGCGTAACGGTTGATCAAGCAAGCGTCGGGCTGAAAGTGGGGGAACCCCGCTTCGGCCGCGATTTCGGAGGCCAGCCGTTGGAAGAGCTCCGGCAGCGCCGGCCAGGGGCGTGCGGACTCCGGGTCCAGCGGTTGGTAGCGATAGCCCCGTCGGTCGGTCACCCAACCCTGGGCGCCGCAGTTGGTCATCGCGACCGACATGGTGTGACCGCCGGGCACCACCATATGCCGGAACGGCGCGTCGGTTGAAATCTGCTTCACGGCATCGAGCAGGGCGACATCGCATTGGGAGGCGCGTTGATGCAGCAGGGTCACCCCTTCGGCCAGCGGCTCGGCCCAGGGTTCTTCTCCGTCAAACAGCTCTGCAGTCATCCGGGACGGGTTCGAGAAGGGAGTTGGAAGCCCTGGGATAGGGGGTAGAGAGCTGATCTGTTGGCAAATGTTTGAAGCGGCATGGTATAGTAAGGATAGCTTCTCTGAAAGGTGAACACGTGAAACGTTCTCTCTCTTCGTCCGTTCCGATGATCGCGCTGGTTCTAGGGCTCAGCGTTCTACCCGCCGCAGCCCAGACGGGGGTCAAGACCCGAGTGACCCGGGACGCCTCGGGCCAGGCGACGATCGTCATCCACGACTCCCGGCCCCTTTCGGCCGTCCGTGGGCAAGACGCCGCTGAACGCGCTTTCCAGGCGCGCGAGGCCGACCTGCAGAGGAAGCACGAGCTCGAGTTGGCTCGCATCGAGGCGGACACCCAGGTGCGCATTGCTGCCTTGCGTAGCCAGGCAGCTCCGCAGCCCGCCGCCGCAGCGCCGGTGACGGTGGCTAGGCGGGAAGAGACCAGGCCGTCGTACCGCAACGGCGGGCAGTTCACCGGTTTTAGTCCCGTCTTCTTCGGAGGTTTTTCCCCCTACGGCTTCGGCGGCGGCTATGGATACGGATACGGGGGCGGCGGCTACAACTGCGCCCCGGCCGCGCCGCGCTGCGCTCCGGCTCCCCGGTTCTGCCGCTGACGGTCGTCCCCGGTCAGGCGTTAGCTGCGGCCAGCAACTCCTTGGCGGTGTACTTCGTGATCACGTCCTGCGTGGTCGTCCCCACCGCGAGAGCCAGGGCGATCTCTAGCTCTCGAGGCTCGATCGGGGTGGTCAGATAGCCAGAGACACCGAGTTCCTTACAGGTGGCCACGTCGCCGCGTTGACCAGCCGAGGTGATAACGACCACGGCACCCGTTCTGTCCGCGCGGGCGGCCTTCGCGACCAGTTCGAACTGTCCCATTTCGAGGTCCAGGATATGCAGATCGAAACCCTCACCAGCCAGATTCTCTTCGACATCTCGCACCGTTTTGGCCACCACCAGGGTGTTGTGTGCCGACAGCGACGAGGTGAAGAGGTTGGCGTTGGCGCTGCCGATCAGGATGCGATGACCTCGCAGTTCGGGCAGGGCCAGCGGTTGGGCCAGGGTGACTACTGGCAGGTCGGCGGTGAACCAGAACGTGCTGCCTTCGCCCAGGGTCGATTCGACCCCGATCGTGCCCCCCATCCGTTCGGTCAAAGCGCGGCAGATGGTCAGTCCCAAACCGGTTCCGCCGTAGTTGGAATGGACGCTGGAGTCGGCTTGCTGGTAGGGAAGAAAAATCCGCTCCAGCGCCTCGGGTCGAATACCGACCCCGCTATCTTGAACTTCGAAGCGCAGCTTGCCTTCGAAGGGAGTGGCTGCCAGCCGGATCTGACCCCGCGCGGTAAACTTCAGCGCGTTGTTCATCAGGTTGGTGAGGATCTGTCTCAGGCGACCAGGGTCTCCGTGGACCGACTCTGGAAGTCCTGGCCCGCCGAGCCAGTCGACGGTCAACTCTTCCGGATTCTTGACCAGCAAGCGGAAGCTCTCGGTCAGCGACTGCAGCAGTTGGGGCAGATTAAAGTCGACCGTGGTGAAGGCGAACTCGCCCTGGCGGATGTTCGAGTAGTCGAGGATGTCGTTGACCAGGCTTTTCAGGACGCCAGAAGATTCGTTGATCAAGGACAGATATCGCTGGGTTTTGCCGCTGTCGCTACCGAATCTTGCGATCAGCGATGCTGCGGTCGAGATCACCGACAGAGGCGAACGCATATCGTGCGAAATCTGCGCCAGCAACCCCTGAACGGGATCGTCTTTCGTGTCCGAGAGCCAGGCCCGAAGAAGGTTCTGCCCGCGTGTCGAGCCCAGGGTCTCGGCGGTAACCCAAAGGCAGCCCGACGGCAGCCCGTCCGGCCTGGGGCAAACGGCCACCACTCGCGCCGGGGCAAGGCCCCATCCGGACAGCTTCTCGGCAATGCGGTCTCCCGACTCGGCCGCGAGGATCACCACTCCGCTCTCTGCGGGGGTCTCGATATGACTCACGGTAAACCCCATCGCTTCCACAATGGGGCCAGGATCCTTGACTTGAGGCTGCAGGCAGCAGAGCTGAAGGGCGGTCACCAGAGGGCCACGCCGGGGAGGGGTCGGAGTGCAGAGTTCGACATGCTTTTCGGCATTTGCCTCCGGGGGCCGGTTCCCTTCAGAAGCGAGGTTTCCCCGGCTAGAGAACGAACGCCATCGTGGGAGATCCTTCTGGGAGGAGGATCCCACCAGGGTGTCTATCAATTTTTCAAGGCTTCGCTCGGTTCGAGCGCGAAGCCCGCAGGTGTTCCGCAGGCAGAATGCAGGCAGGTCCAGGAGAGGTTGTGAGTATGGTTGAGCCTTTTGCCAACGTCGAAGTCGGTGAAGACAGAGCCGACAAGATTTTGGTTATCGATGACGACGAAGCGGCGCTGAGACTGATGAAGCGCCGTCTTGAACAAGACGGCTACATCAATGTTCTGGTGGCCGCGCTACCCCGGTTAGGCCTGGAACTGTTCGAATCGTCCGAGCCAGATCTGATGATCCTGGATCTCAATATGCCGGACATGGACGGCTTTGAGGTGCTCAAGGCGCTTCGTAACCGCCATCCCGAGCAGCTAGCCAAGACCCCGGTTTTGATGCTGACCGGCGAAGGTGGCCACGATAAAAAGCTTCAGGCCCTGTCCCTGGGGGCTCGCGACTTTCTACCCAAGCCGTTCGACCCTGCGGAGCTTGCGATTCGGGTTCGCGGTAACCTCGAGGTGAGAGCTCTGATGGCTCGGATCACTCGCCATTCCGAAGAGCTGGACCTGAAGGTTCGGCAGCGCACGGCCGAACTAGAGAAGGCCAGTTTCGAGATTATCCATCGCTTGATGGCGGCCGCCGAGTACCGCGATGACGATACTGGCAGTCATATTCACCGAATGAGTCGTTACGCCGGCCTGGTCGCTCGTGCCATGAACCTGTCTGATGAGGAAAGCCAGGCGATCGAGAACGCCAGCCCCATGCACGACCTGGGTAAAATCGGAATTCCGGACGCGATCTTGCTGAAGCCGGGAAAGCTGACCTTTGAAGAGTTTGAAGTGATGAAAAGCCACACCACCATCGGTGCGGCCTTGCTGGCGAACAGTTCGTCCGAGTTGATTCAACTGGCCGAAGTCATCGCTTTGACCCACCACGAGAAATGGAACGGGCAGGGCTATCCCCGAGGCCTCAAGGGTGAGGAGATCCCCCTGTCCGGTCGAATCGTCGCGGTCTGTGATGTGTTTGATGCCCTGACCTCGGAGCGTCCCTATAAGAAGGCGTGGGAAACCGAGCGCGCGCTTGAAGTGATGAGGTCGGACAGCGGAACCCACTTCGACCCGGAAGTGGTGATGGCGTTCTTCAAAGTGCTTCCCGAGATCTTGCGTATCAAGGGCGAGTTCGGCGAAAATTCCGAACCGGTCAAATACACTCCGCCGCTATCCCCTTAAGAGATTTGGGGACGGAGTCGATAAGGGGGAAGCCGGGCGTCAGCTTTGCCCACTCCGTGGACTCCCCGGCAAGGGGATTAAAGCTTCCTGGATAAAGAGATCGGGTGGGGAACCACGACGTTGTTCGGTGAAATACGAGTTTGAAGACAAGGCTGCCGTTAGGGCGTCTTATCGTCGACCTCAGGTGATATTGGAAAGGCTACCAGCATGAACCCATTCGAGAATCCCTCGGCCCGCTCGGAAGGCGGCTCGACGTTTCGCATCTTTCTTTGTGACGATCAGCGAAATCTACGGGAGTTGATGAAAGACTGCCTGGACGGCATCTTTCACGGACACGCTATCGAAGAAGGAGCCGACGGGCTACAGGCGGTCGAGGCGGCCAGAACCAGCGTCTACGACCTGATCATGCTCGATGTCGACATGCCCAACATGAACGGCTTCGAAGCGCTCGAACAGATCCGCGCGAACTCCCTGAACCAGAAGACCACCGTGGTCATGCTGACCGGGCGAAGCGACCAGGAAGACATCATGCGGGGCAGCGAGCTTGGCGCCGATACCTACATCACCAAGCCGTTTGACTTCGACGTCATTGCGGATTCGATGAAAGAGCTGTTCGCCACTCAGACTCAGTAAAGCGTTACGGGTCAGCCCTGGGAAGCGTGAAGCGCAGACGCGTTCCGCCCCCGGGGTTGGGCTCGCACCAGATCTGGCCGCCCCAGCTTTCCACCAGGCGACGACAGGTCGCCAGGCCAAGCCCCGCGCCCTTCTGGGTATTGGTGTTCATCCCCCGAATGAACGGCTGGAACATCTGCTCTGCCGTGTCGGGGGGAATGCCAAGACCGTTGTCGGCCACGGTGACTACGGTGCGATCGGGTTCAAGGTGGGTCTCGACGACGACGCGAGGGGGGGCGGCGCCTCGGTACTTCAAGGCGTTGCCGACGAGGTTCGAGAGCAGCTGGCGTCCGCGCAGTCCGTGGATCCTATGTCCGCTCAGATCGGCGTAGTCCAGCGACGCCTGGCTCTCCGAAATCGCGACCTGCAGATCGCTCAGCACTTCAGCCAGGACTTCGTCGAGCGGGCGCTCTCCGTCGCCGTCGCCATGCTGCCCAGAAACGGCGTAGCTCATCAGGCCATCCAGCAGGCCTTTCATGCGCTGAGCGCCGTCGACGGCAAAGTGCAGGTACTCTTTGCCGTCCTCGCTCAGCTGGCCGCCTTCTCGTCGCTCGAGAAGCTTCAGGTAGCTGGTCACCATGCGAAGCGGCTCCTGAAGATCGTGCGCCGCCACCGCCGTGAATCCACGCATTCGCTCGAGCTCTCCGTCCAGGTCGGCGAGCGAGGTTGGCGCCGACTTATCGAGTTCAGTCTCTCGGCTGCTCTCGAGGCCGCCGGGCTCGTCGGCTTCCTCGCCGTCGGTGAGGGTAAAATGGACTTCGAGCCCCCCTTGCTCGCGGTTCTTGAGCCAGATTCGGCCCCCGTGCAGCTCGACGATTTTCTGACAGAGAGCCAGCCCCAGCCCGGTTCGATTGCCGGTTTCTAGCGTTTCGAAAAGGCGGAAGACCCGCTCGATCGCTTCGTTGGGGATGCCGGGCCCCTGATCGCCGATGACGGCTTCGATCCCTTGACCGGGGATCGCTCTGAGGCGGACTTCGATGGTTTGCCCGGTGCGTCCATGGATGATGGCGTTTTGCAGCAAAGCCTGAAACAGCTGGATTAGCAGCTCTTCATGTCCCATCACGCTGGCCGTTCCGGTGATTTCCACTCGGGGCGGCTCCGGCGTCGAGGTCGCCAGAGAGGCGAGCGCTTTCTGGCAGGCCGCAGAAAGGTCGACCGGACCGCGCTCGGCACCGTAGTGCAGGTCCAGATACATCGAGAAGTCTCGCATCAGCGATTTGGCTCGGGTCACGCTGTCGTGGATATAGCCCAGATACTCTTCGGCGCCGTCTTTGAGCAGGGCTCGACGTCCCAGCAGATCGGCAAAGCTGCCGATCGTTCTTAGCGGCTCTTGCAGATGGTGAGCCACGATAAAGGAGAAGCGGGACAGTTCCTGGTTCAGGCGCTCCATCTGCTCGGCGTGCTTTTCCAGGCGGCGGTTGCTTTCGAGCCGCTCGGTGATTTCGCGCGAGATGCCGATCAGCAAAGGGGGGCCTTCCGCCGAAGGTGTGGCGACCCGGGTGGTAGAGTACCACTGAGGCCCTCGCGAGGCGCGCTCGGTAAGATCGGTATCCGGAGCGGCTCCGTCCAGGATCGCTTGTTCCCGCTCGGGCGAATCTTGGAAAAGCGGGCCGCCGAGGTCCTGATCGGTTTTGCCGATCAGCTCTCGAGGGTCGTTCGCGCCCAGGGCTCTGGCCAGGGCGCTGTTCAGGCGCAGGTAGCGTCCGTCGCGATCCTTGATCGAAATCAGGTCGGGGGTGTTTTCCAGCAGCATGCCCAGCAGCGTCTTCTCGTGCAGCAGTTCTCGCTCGAGGTTGAACCGCTCGGCGGCCGCCCGGACCAGGCTGCGCAGCTGATGGGGCGACCACGGCTTCGAGACGAACGCGTAGATGTGGCCACGATTGACCGCGCGGACCAGGTCTTCGAAGTCGGTGTAGCCGGTCAAGAGAACGCGGGTCGTCACGTGCCCCTCGGCCACTTTGGCCAGGAACTCCTCGCCTTTCATCCCCGGCATCTTCTGATCGCTAAGGACTACGGAGACGGTGTTGGACTGCAGCAGCTCGAGGCCCTGGGCGCCGCTGTTGGCCTTGAGCACGCGGAAGTCTTCTTCCAGCAGGTCTTCGAGAGCGTCCAGAATGGCCGGCTCGTCGTCGACAATGAGAATCGTAGGGGTTCCTCTAAACGGCATGGCTCGACTCCGGGTGGGGGATGGTGATGGCGAAAGTTGTCTGGCCGGCGGCTCCGCTTTGCAGGGTCAGCGTGCCGCCGTGCTGTTCCATGATCTGGCGCGAGATGGCGAGACCGAGACCGGTCCCTTGACCGGCGGGTTTGGTAGTGAAAAACGGTTCGAACATCTTCTCCTCCATTCCTGAGGCGACTCCGGGTCCGTTGTCTCTTACCGTAAGGAGAAAGCCTCGTTCGGTCGCCTCGGTGCGTAAGACCACGGTGCCTCCGTCGGGTGCGGCGTCTAGAGCGTTGGTCACCAGGTTCATCACGACCTGATTGAAGGCGCCCGGCTGGCATTCCAGCGGCTGGGAATACTCGTACTGCTCTACGAGTTCGACCCCCTGTTCGCGGATGCGGTGTCCGATGATGCGCAAGACAGAGCGCACGCTATCTTCGACATCGATGGTTTTGAGTTCGGCTTCGTCCAGGCGAGAATAGGTGCGCAGCTGCAGAACAAGGTCTTTGACGCGCTCGAGTCCGTCCAGGGTTTCGTGCAGGCGTCGCTGACATTTCGCCCAGCGATCGCTCTGTCGCTGGTCCAGAGCGGGCGAGACGGTGTCGTCGAGCCCCTCGAGCCAGGACAGCACGTTATGGACGTTGGCCGTGACGTAGGCCAGGGGGTTGTTGATCTCGTGGGCCATGCCGGCCACCATCTGGCCCAGGGCCGCCATTCTTTCGGAATGAACCAGCTGGCTCTGAGTCTCTTTGAGGCGCTGGTAAGAGCGCGATAGCTCCCAGTTTTTCTCCTCCAGCTCCGAGGCCATGGCAGCCCTCAGCTCTTGTTCGCGGTAGCGTCCTTCGAGGTCCAGGTTCTCTTTGCGGACGCGATGGCGCTGAACCTGATTTTTGACCCTCAGGCGCAGCACCTCGGGCTCGGTTTCGTGCACGATCACGTCGTCGGCGCCGGCCTCGAGAAGAAAAGCGTTGCTCTGGTCGCGAGGGGCCAGGATCATCAGCGGTGGGGTCAAGGCGCCCGCGTCGCGAGCGAGCAGCGACTGCCAGGAACCGCTCTGGTCTTCTGCCACCAGGCTGGCGTCGAGCAGAAGTCCGTCGACCTGGTCCCGCGCCTCCAACGCCTGGCCGACATTTTCGGCCCGGCGAACCTCGAACCCGAGCTCTTCGAAAGAGGCCGCCAGAGCCTCCTGGCGGGTCCGCCCTTCGACGGCCAGAAGGAGGCGAGGGCGTTGCAGAACCGAGCGGGAAAGCCCGCGCCCCACCCCACGACCGTGGCGCAAGAGCGATTGAACTCGGGGTAAGATTTCGGCCGGGGAGACGGTTTTTTCGAAAAAATCGTCGACCCCGCTTTGCAGGGCGCGAACCTCGAGCCGGTGGGCCTCTTCGACGGTGAGCAAGATGACCGGAATGTCGCGCGTGTCGAAACGGCTTCGCATCAGGCGGCACAGTTCATCGCCCAGCATGTCGGGGAGATGGTAGTCCGTGATCACCAGGTCGGGACGTTCGCCCGTCAGGGCCAGCAGCGCCTGATCGGCGGTGCTGACCCAGTTCACTTCGAAGCCGGCCGTTTCCAGGGCGCTCACCATGCTCATGGCCTGGGTGGGAGAGTCCTCGACGAGCAAGATGTGGGGATTTCTCACCGGCATCGCGTGGCTACTGGGTGGGAAGTTTCACCAGCTGGAACCAGAACGATTCGATCGAGACCAGCAGCCTCAAGAATTCGTCGAAATCCACCGGTTTGTTGATATAGCAGTTGGCGTGCAGGTCATACGATTCCAGGACGTCGCGGCTGGCTTCCGAGGTCGACAGCACGATGACGGGAATCCGTCGCAACTCGGCGTCGTCTTTCATCTGCTTGAGCACTTCGCGGCCGCTGAGTTGGGGCAGATTGAGATCGAGCAGTACCAGATCGGGGCGGGGCGCTGCGGCGAACTCGCCCCGCTGATGGAGGAAATCCAGGGCCTGCACGCCGTTGCGAGCCACGTGAAGGGTGTTGGTGAGGCGAGCCTCTTTCATCGCTTCCTGGGTCAACCGGATGTCTCCGGGGTTGTCCTCGACAAGAAGAATATCCACGGCCTTCATACGCTGATCGCCCCTTCTTTGACGGGCCAGCGTAGGGAAGCCCGGCCTCCGCCGCCGGGCAGGTTGGAAACGCTGATCTCCGCCTCGTATTTTTCGGCCAGGCAGTGGGCGACGGCCAGTCCAACGCCCAGTCCTGGGAACTCATCGCGTCCATGCAGCCGCCCGAACAAGCGGAAGCAGCGTTCTGCGGTGTCTTGCGGGAAGCCGTCTCCGTTGTCGTCGACCTCCAGGCGCCAGTGAGAATCGTCCTCCCGATGGCTGCGCAGGACCACGTCGGGGGCCGCCGGATCGGCAAATTTCAGAGCGTTCGAAATCAGTTCGCGAAGAATGGTGGCCAGGTGTTCTGGAGCCACGCGGAGCACGGGAGGGTCGCCTTCCCAGCGGATCTTTACCGTATCAGGAAACTCTCTGATCACTCGTCCGATGACGTCGGAAACGACGGTTTCCTCGTAGGTCGGTGGGGCCTTCAGGCTTCGCGAGTAGCGAAGGACGCCGTCGAGCATCGACTGCATGCGTTGGCTGCCGTCGACCGCGTAATCGATGAATTCGACCAGGTCTTCTCCCAACTGGTCGCGACCGCGGCGCTTCACCAGTCCCAGGTAAGAGTTCACCATACGTAGCGGTTCATGGAAATCGTGTCCCACCACGTGATAGAGGTGTCGCAGGTTTTCTGCCAGGCGGCTTTGGGACATCCCCCATTCCTCGCCCCCGCTCTCCATAGCCTTCAGGAACGGTTCGGGAAGCGGTTCCAGGGCCCTGGGTGGGCGCAGGGTGACATCCAGGCCCGAGGCGGCCACGTGGACTTTCGGGGCGTGGCCGTTGATCTCTGAGGCGATCCCGGTCGGGCAGAAGAGCGGGAAAGAGAGGTAGAACGAGGTGCCCTGACCGGGGGCGGACTTGACCTCGATGCCGCCGCCGCACCCCCGCACGATGCTGATGACGGTAGAAAGTCCGAGTCCGGTGCCTGCGCCTTTGGGTTTGGTGGTGAAGAACGGCTCGAAGATCCGGTCCAGGGTTGCGCTGTCGATTCCGGCTCCGTTGTCGCCGACCACGATGGCCACGTAGTCGCCGGGTTTAGACGGTGCGGTTGGAGTGGTGGCACCGGTCGTATACGTACGAAGTTCGGTGGAGACGCGGATGACGCCGCCGCCGGGCATGGCGTCACGAGCGTTGACCACGAGATTGACCAGGGCTTGCTCGACCTGTCCCAGGTCGGCCAGGACGTTGGGAAGTTCGGGCTGGAGTTCTAGCGCCAAATCGATATTCTTGGGCAGCAGTTGACGCAGCATCCCCGAGACGCCCTGCACAGCTTCGTTGGCGTCGAGCGAGGACAGCATCGGCTGTTCCTTGCGGGAGAACGAGAGGATGTTCGAGGTCAGCGCGGCGCCCCGCTCCCCGGCCTTTTTGATCTCCATGATGTCGTCGACGCAGGCGTGGCCCTGCAAGTCTTCGAGCAGCAGGTCCGAGAACCCGACGATGGTGGTCAGGATGTTGTTGAAATCGTGCGCGATCTTGCCAGCCAGGCGGCCCAGGGTTTCGAGTCTTTGAGCCTCGCGCAGGCTTTCTCGGCTGTTGTTGAGCGCCACGTCGATGCGCTTACGCTCGATGGCGTGCAGCAAGACGCGCTTTAGTACGCCAGGTTCGGTGCGCCCTTTGACCAGGAAGTCCTGACCGCCCTCACGCAGCGCTTGCAGCGCGAGTTCCTGGTCGTCCATGCCGGTGAAAACTACGACCGGAAGGGTGGGGTACTCCTGACACAGTTTGATCAGCCCTTGCAGCCCCGCAGCATCGGGTAGGGAAAGGTCGAGCAAGACCACGTCTGATCGGCCCTTGCGAAGCTCTTCTTCGGCTTCGGCCAGTCGACTCGCTTCGTGGGTCAAGAAAACCGGTTCCGAGATTTCGGACAGTTCAAGACGGACCAATCGTCGTTCTTCTGGCGAGTCTTCGACCAGAAGAACCTGAATCTCTCGCGCTTCCATCAGACGGCCAGTGTCGCGCTGCTAGATTCGGAGAACTGGTTTTTGATTTCCAGGATTTTCGGCAACACGCGAAAGAACGCTTCCACGACCCGGGGGTCGAAATGAGTCCCGGATTCGGCTCGCAGCACGGCTAGAGCTTTCTCTTCCGGCCAGGCCGACTTGTAGGGGCGTTCAGAGGTCAGGGCGTCGAACACGTCACAGACAGCCACGATCCGGCCGGACAGAGGAATTTCCTCGCCTTTCAAGCCGTTGGGGTAGCCCTCCCCGTTCCATTTCTCGTGGTGCGACAGCGCGATCTCTTCGGCCAGGTTCAACAGGGCGGACCGGCTGTTGGCCAGCAGGTTGGCCCCGATCTGGGAATGCGATTTCATGATCTCCCATTCTGAAGCGGTGAGTTTGCCGGGTTTGAGCAAGATGTTGTCGGGGATGCCGATCTTACCGATGTCGTGCATGGGGCTGGCCCGCATGATGTCATCGCTGGCCCTCTCGTCGAGTCCCATCTCTAGCGCGACCAGGTAGGCGTAGCGGCTCATTCTCTGGATATGGCTGCCGGTATCGTCATCGCGATACTCGGCGGCCACCATCAGACGGTCGATCACCTCCATGTTGGCGATCTGCAGGTCGGCCGTGCGCTGACGGACCTCTTCGTCGAGTTCGCTGTTGTGCCGCGTCACCCGCTTGAGCAGCGCCCTGACCTCGAGGTTGCCCTGGACCCGGATAGCCAACTCGACCGGGTCAAACGGCTTGATCATGAAGTCGCGGGCGCCCAGCGAGAGCGCTTCGAGCTTGGCGGCTTTGGAAGCTTGGCCGGTGAGGACCAGGACCGGGGTCTCGGCCAACTGCTCGGGATTTCCCTCTCGCAGAGCGGCCAGGACGCCAAAGCCGTCGAGTACGGGCATGTCCAGGTCCAGGATCAGGAGATCGGGATCCAGCTGATTGAACAGTTCCAGGCCCTCTTCGGGGGAAGAGGTGATATGAACCTGGCTGAACCCCTCGCGTTGTAGTCGCCGCTGAAGCACTTTCAGGGCGCTCACGTCATCGTCGATGACAAGGATTGTTTCGCCTCTCATGCTGACACCCCCCCCAGACTCCCCCGGGAACTTGGTCCACCTCTCGTCTAATATCGCCGCCAGCAGGCTAGCGGGCATGGTATGAGGAGAAAGGAGTTCTTTCTCTCCGCTATCGGGTTAATTAACCCGCACCGGAGGTATTCCCTTCATCCTTTTTAGAATAAACAAGGACTCGGTCTCTTTACAGAGAGAAATGCCGCCAGGCCACGAGGCAAATAGAGCATCCGACAAACTATAGAACTAGTCTGTCGCGAAGCGTTCGATCTCGTTCGGGCCGCGACAGAGTCCGCCCGGGGGACGGAAACACGCCCGTCCGGGGCGAAGGCTATCCGCCGTGCGGACTATCATCGAATTTCTTCGCGACACCGAGCTGTTCGGCAGCCTCGACGACGCGCTTCTGACCCGGGTCGCCCAAGCTTGCTCGCAGCGCGAGCTCAGGCGCGGCGAAGATCTCTATCAAGCTGGCGAGGAAGCGACCTCGTTCTACACCGTGATGTTTGGTCGCCTGGGCATCTGGTCGGGACGACGCTGTATCGGGCAGGTTCGGCCAGGCCAGAGCGTGGGCGAAGCCGCTCTGCTGCGCGAAGGGGTCCGCGCCAGTACGGTCAAGGCCGAACGCGACAGCCGGCTGCTGCGCCTGAGGCGAGATCATGTCGAGGAGTTGTTCGCGGACCATCCTCGGGAGCTTTTGAAGCTGGTTCTGGGCGTCACCGACCGACGCCTGGGCGCCCCCGGCCGGGAAGAGCGCGAGCCGTCTCGCAGTATCGCCATTTTACCGTTGATCGATCATCCCGAGGTCGAGCGGTTCTGTCAGGCCTTGAAGTCGCAGCTGCAGACACGGCATTCCTCGGCGCTTTTTCGGCCCACGCCAGAGGTGCCCGATCCCGGCTGGTTCGACCGCCAGGAGCAGCGCTACGATACGGTGCTGTATCAGTGCCGCCCGGAGCTTGATGGATGGACCGAGCGCTGCCTTCGTCAGGCCGACCGGCTGGTCGTTTTGGGAGCGGCCAAGGCTCCTCAGCCGATCAGCGCGGCCGAGCGGTACTGGGCCGACCTGGCTCGCTCTCCGGTTCGTAACCTGCTGGTCTTGCTGGGCTCGGGAAAGCGGCGCGGCACCTCGCGCTGGCTGGAAGGGCGACCGTCGATGGGGGTCCATCATCTCGAATGGGGCGCGACGCCCCGTCGCATCGCTCGTTTTCTGGACGGAACCGCTGTGGGGCTGGTCCTGGGAGGGGGGGGAGCCCGCGGGCTGGCCCATGTCGGCGTGTTGCGGGCGCTGCAAGAGAAGCGGATCGAGGTCGACCTGGTCTGCGGAACCTCGATGGGCGGATTTGTGGCGGCTCTGCACGCTTCGGGCCGGTCAGCTCAGCGGGTCGAGACCGATCTGCGCTGGGCCTGGAACGAAGCGGGCCCTTTTCTGGACTTTACCTTTCCGCTGTATTCGGTGATCAAGGGTAACCGTATGATCGGGCGGCTGCAGCGGCTCTTCGGCTCGGCCTCCATCGAAGATCTACCCATGCCGTTTTTCTGCATGAGCGCCGACATCACTCACGCTCGCTCGATGGTCCACGACCACGGCCCGCTGGTGCAGTGGCTGGCCGTGGGAATGTCGGTCCCGGGGGTGGCTCCCCCCTTCCCCTACAACGGAAGCCTGCTGCTCGACGGCGGTCTGCTGAACAACCTACCGGTGGACGTCGCCGGGACGTTCGACTGCGGCAAGACCATCGCCATCAACGTCGACCCCAAGGACGAAATGGCCATCAACATGCGAGACTTCGAAGGCAGCATGGCCCAGCAGTTGTGGCGCAAGCTACGCGGGAAGACCACGGCGCCTCACCTGTTCGAGATCCTGGTCCGCGTCACCACGCTTTCCAACGCCGCCTCCGTGGGCCGGCTACGCCACACGGTCGACCACTATATCCAGCCAGAGACGGGCCGCTACGGGCTGTTCGATTTTCACCTGGCCGACCGGATCATCGCGGCCGGCTACGAAGCGGGTATGGCGCACGACTTTCACGGAATGAACCCCGGTTAAATCCGAGCAGCCGTAGCCTGGGGGAGTGAGCGGCCGAGGAGCCGAACGCCAGCCGGCAGAACCCCATGCGCTCGAGACGACACATAGTCTGGCTCGTCATGCTCTGCTGGCTCTGTGGGCTTCCCGCGCTAGCTCGGCTCCCGATCCCTAAGCTGACAGCCAGTCCCACGGCCACCCCGACGCCCGACGCCGCGCGGCAGCGAGCCAACCTGGAGCAGCGTCTAGAAGAGATCGAGACCAGTCTGCGCCAGGCTCCCTCGCCGACCCCGTCATCCGAGACCGAATCGCCCGACCAGCCGCCCAGCTACTACAGTTCGCTGCTGCGTATCGAGGCCTCGCTCCGTCGGCTGCTTTCGCTGGAAGAGGCGGGGGCGCTGCTGCAGACCCAGATCGAACGGGTCGAGGCGGATTCGTCCAAGTTTACCCAGAGCGGCCTGAGCGAACAGCAGCCGTACCCCATCACCCTGCTCGACGACCTGCAGTTCCAGCTTTCCATGGCCCGTGACGACTTGCGCACTCAAGAAGCGAGCGTGACTTCTTCCCAGGCCGACCTGAAGATGGCTCAGGAGCAACTCGAGGCCCAGCAGGCCGCGCGGCGTCGCATTCTGGACCGCATCGCTATCGGGCCCGGAAGCGATCTGCAGCTCGACCGCACCAGCCAGAACGCCAGTTGGGCGGTCAAAGCCGCCGAGTCTCTGGTCGAAGTGAACACCGCCGAACTGGCGCTGTCCCAGAAGTCTCGAGAGCTAGCCGAGAAGCAGATCGTCCTGCTGGAACGCAAGGTCGAATTGGTGCAGGCTCATTTCCTATTCACCCGCGCCATCCTCGACGAGCAGTTGAAGCATCTCGACGACGAGCGCTCTCGCATCAGCGCACAGCACAGCCAGATCGAAGTCGAGACCGCTCGAGCGCTGGTTCAGGTGAAGGCGTTGGAGGGGCGCTCCGGCAGCAGTCCGGAATTGGCCGTTGAACGCGACGCTCGGGCCGAATGGTTGACCACCTACCAGCGCCAGAAATTCCTGCTCGAACAGCGCCTCGAGCTGAACCTGAGCAAACGGGACCTCTGGGAGCGTCGCTTCGAACTCAGCCAGGGGTTGGCGCTGGCCAGCCTCAGCGACTGGGACGAAGCCACCAGCGGACAGCTCAGTCGCCTGCAGGCCCAGCGCGAGGCGCTGAACGCTCAGTTGGCTCAGCTGCGCGGCTCGCTGGCGGCGGTGGTCGAATCGGCCGCGGACGCTCCCCCCGCTTTGCAGCGCTGGCGCAACGACCAGGCCAAGGCGCTGGCCACCCACCAGGCGGCTCTCGAGGAGACCCTGGCTGACGCCGGCGCTACCTATCAGTTGGCCCAGCGGCTGGACAGCGAGATCGCCGCCACCCGTCGCACGCTCTCGCTGCGGGAGCGAGCGGCCCGAATCTGGGGCATGGTGGTAGATGTCTGGCAGATCGAGCTCTACAGCGTAGGTGACAGTTCGGTCACCATCGGCAAGGTTATCATCGCGGTTTTGGTACTGACCTTTGGCTTAGCGCTGGCTCGCCGCACGACGACCTTTGTCAGCCGCCGCCTGCTTTCGCATCTGCCCTTACCCGACAGTACGCGACAGAACATCGAGCGCGGGATGCGCTACTTTTTCATCCTCATGGTCTTCCTGTTTGCCCTGCGCGTGGTGAACATCCCGTTGACCATCTTCACCTTCTTGGGCGGAACGCTGGCCATTGCGGTTGGCTTCGGGGCGCAGAACATCCTGAACAACTTTATCAGCGGTCTGATCCTGATGGCGGAGCGTCCGGTCCGGGTGGGCGACCTGATCGAAGTCGACCAGACCACCGGGGTGATCGAAGAGATTGGGGCTCGGTCGACACGAGTTCGCTTGGGCACCGGTATCCATGTTGTTCTGCCGAACTCGCTCCTGCTCGAGAACAAGGTGGTGAACTGGACGCTGGCCGACCAGGTCGTGCGGTCTACGGTCAGCGTGGGCGTCGAGTACGGCTCCGACCCTCATCAGGTGATGGCCTTGATCTCTCGGGCCGTCTTATCGGTCGAGACCATCGAGAAAACTCCGGCTCATTTCGTGATGCTGGAGGATTTTGCCGAATCCAGTCTCATCTTTACCGTAAATTTCTGGGTTTCCATCGTGGAACCGCTGAACAAGAAGCGCAGCGAAAGCCAGTTGCGCATCGCCATCGTCGAACTCTTCACCGAACACGGTATTTCCATTCCGTTCCCGCGACGGGACCTGAATGTTATCGAGCCGGTCCCGATTCGCATCATGCCCCAAGACCCTAAGGAGACTTCCGAGCCTTGAAAGCCCAACACATCGTCCGCTTCCGCTTCCATTCCGACGGCCTTCCCCTGAAACGGCCCAGTGTTCACGGCTCCTGGGATTCGACCGGGCGCTACCACGAAGAATGGACCGACTCGGGGCGTCCGTTAGAGCTGCTCCCGGATGGGAGCTGGCAGGTCGACTGTCTGCTCGAGGCAGAGCCGGGCGAAGTGTTCTCGTGGGGGGTTCGAGATCGCGGGGAATGGATGCTGTTCGGCCATTCAGCCATCTCTTTCGAGCCGGCTGACCCGGCTCAGCGGGAGCAGCACTTCGCTCTGGGGCAGCGCTATCGATTGGGGCTAAACCCGCAGGGTGCAGACGGCTACAGCGCGGCGCTCTGGGCCCCCCATGCCCAGGCGGTCGAACTCTGGCTCGAGCCCGAATCGGACTCGCCCGAAGTGCTGACCCTGAAGCGAGAAGAGGACGGCGTCTGGTCCACTCGCTCCGAGAGCGGCTGGAGCAAGCTAGAGGGCCGTGTTTACGGCTACTCCATCCTGACCTCGGAAGACCAGCGGGTCCTGCGCGCCGATCCCTATGCTCGGCGTCGCCAGGGCCCCCAGCGTGGGGTGAGCGATATGTTCGTAACGGCTGACGGACGCGCTACCCACCGTTACGCTCAGGACGCCAAGGGGCACCACTTGCTGCGCTTCGAGGCCGTTCCCAGGAACAAGCTCTCGGCGGCGCCGATTCTCCGGCTGTTCAAGAAGGGTAAGCCGCTCGATCGCGAGGCGCTGAAAAAGAAGCTTCTGAGCAAAGCGCCCTCCTTGCCCGAGAGTGAGTCCTGGTGGATCAACTGGGCCCACGCGGATGGTTCGATCTCGCTGACCCGGCGGACCGGCGTCGAGGCCTACTCGGTCTGCCTGGGCACGGCCAGGGCGCTCAGGGGCCTGAGCTACACCATCGAGGACGGCCAGGGCGGCAGCTATCACGACCCCTGGAACAATCTGCTCGAAGGGCTGCACAACTGGCCTCGCTACGGAATCGCTTCGCGCCCGCTGAGCGGCGAGCGGAAGACTCGCAAGCCGTCGCAGCCGCTCGGCGACCTGGTCATCTACGAGATGCACGTGGGCAGTTTGCTGGGCCAGGGCGGAAATCTGCGCACTTCGACCTTTGGCGAAGTCGCCGCCAGGTTGGCCGAGATCAAGGCGCTGGGCTTCACCGCCATCGCCCTGATGCCCACTAACCCCAGCGAGGGATGGCGCGACTGGGGCTATCTGGGAACGTCGTCGATGGCCCACCAGGAAGCCTACGCCAATCCGGGCCAGAGCGCCGAAGAGGGCCTGCTGGCGTTCCTGAAGGCGGCCCACGACCTGGACCTGTCCGTCTTCACGGATGTCGTCTATAACCACGTGGGCGGGAACCATAACGACCTGTGGAACTTCGACGGCTACAAGAACCCCTGGTTCGAGTGGAACTCGACCCCGGCCCTGATCCCGGGCACCAGGGGCGACCTGCCGACCCGGCCGGACAACACGGCCGACGACAAACCGCAGACAGCCAGCCCTACCGTGCGAAATACGCCGTGGGGGCCGATTCCGGCCTATAATCAGAAATTGGTGGCCCAGTTCTTCATCGACCACGCGGTGGACTCGGTGGCCCGCATGGGGTTCGACGGCATCCGCTTCGATTTCACCCATCTGATCCACGCCCAGCCCGGAGGCGGAGGGCACCACGGATGGACGATGCTGCAAGAGATCAACCGCCGTCTCAAGCATTTCTTCCCCGAGGTGCTGACCTTCGCTGAAGAGTTTCCTCAGCACAACATCATCACTACCCCGGTCAGCGAAGGCGGCGCCGGTTTCGACGCGATGTGGAACACCGAGCACCAGCACAGGCTGATTTTTAGCCAGCACCACCTGTCGGTCACCCAGGCCGCGGTGACCGGGCAGCCGCTGCCGCTGCGCTCGTTTATGGAGCATCTGCTGAATCCGGCTGGTTTTGCCCGCCCGACCTGCTCGGTCACAGTGCTGTCCAACCACGACGAGGTGGGGAACGCGATTCAGATCTCACGCCTGGTGGCGCCTCACCCTCGGGGCGCGGACCTGGCTCGATTGGTCAGCTGGGTCTCTCTGTTGGCCCCTGGCTATCCCATCATGTTCCAGGGCACCGAGGACATGGCGACCAACCCGTTTACCTGGGGCGTCCCCTCGTCCTGGGACGGAGATAGCCATCTGCTGCTGGGAGAGGCGCTGCCGCTGGCGCGCCGTCAGTTCATGCAGGCCATCTCCGACGTACTGCAGTTCCGCCAGAAGCGCCGCGACCTGCATTCGGAGGTCCCGATCTCGAACCATCTCTACGACCGGGAGGCTAAAGTCATCGGCTTCCGACGAGCCGGCGTCTGGATCCTCGCTAACTTTGGGGACGAGACCTACGAGATCCCGGAAGAGGTCAGGGTGGAGGGGCCAGCGCTGCTGTCCTCCGAGGACGAGGCCTACGGCCACGCCCGCCCGGCCACCGGAGATGGCCAGGTCGGCAGCCTGGCCATCAAGGTCTACGCCAGCGCGCCCTAGTTCCTCGGCTCACTCTCGAGTGAGCCGGCTCGCGGAATGGTGAGCCTAAGCTCGCTCCCGGATGAGCCGGCTCGTGGAACGGTGAGCCTAAGCTCACTCTCGGATGAGCCGGCTCGTGGAACGGTGAGCCTAAGCTCGCTCCCGGGTGAGCCGAGGCTGCGGCTCGTGGAACGGTGAGCCTAAGCTCGCTCTCAAGTGAGCCGAAGCCGCGCCTAGGGCGTCCAGCGCTGCCCTCTCTCGTTGAACAGAGCGATATCGGGTCGGTGCTGGGTGGATAGCGTCAGCGCGAAGCGACGCACTCCCTTCGTGTCATAGGCCGACAGCCGCCAGGCCTGGTCCGCGACCCTGGCCTGCAAGGCGCCGGTGGCAAACGACAGCACGACCGTCACCAGAGTCAGCAGACCCAGCGACAGGAGCACCTTCTGCCCCTCGCTAGGGGTTAGGAGTGGGGCTCGTGACGACGCGGGGGGTGGGGCTGGCTTTGGCCGGCGTTGTTTTGACGACAGGGGTCGACTGGGGGCTGGGGCTCGCCGCCGGGGTGGGGCTGGCGACGCTTTGGACTGCGCTTTCTTCACCGGAGGGAGGGGTTTCGTGCGGACCAAAGGCTATCCTGGGATAGTCCGAAGGAAGCCCACCGTCCTTGTGCCCTTCGCCCTTGCAGACCAGCAGGTAAGAGCGGCGGTCCGCGCTGGGCTGATAACCGTTGACGTACGAATCGTCGCCGCCCGCGTTGCAGTGCGGCACCGTGCCGTTCTTGAACGCTTCGGCCAGCGTCTTGGGGTACAGCCCGTCATCGGAGCCGTAGCGAAACTTCTCTAAAGCGACGCCGATCTGGTGCAGATGCTTGCCGCAGGCCTGGACCTGTGCCTCCGGGTTGGGGCGCTTGCAGATGTAAAGGGTCAGCAGGACCATCAGCAGCAGCGTCCAGGGGCTGCCCCCCTGGGGTTGGTCGCCTTTACCGGCGGCGGCTTTATCGCTCACGAAACTTCCTCATTGGTCAAAAAAATGCGTCCGGGCATCACTTCGTCGCCCTTGGACTTTAGCGCAGAGATGCCTTCCAGGTTTTCCCCGGTGAGCACAATCTCCCAGCGGTCGGGGCTAACCTCGACCAGTTCGCGGTAGTCGTCGCGGTACACCTCGGCCCATTTGCGGGCGGCCCGCCCGGGGGCGTCCTCGCTAAGCCCTCGCAAACCCAGGACCGGGCTGCGCGTTCCCCACACCTTGACGAAGCTTTCAATGGCGAGCACCGCGTCGCGCCGGCTCAGACCGCTGAGGTCCGCCACCGGAAGCCCGGCCAGACCTGGCCCTCCCCCCCCGTGGCGATGGTTGAACACCGGGGCAAAGGTGGGGCTCGGTCGGGTCTCGATCCCTTCGCCCGGGTCGTATTCCAGCAGGCAGACGTCCTCGACTTCGGGCATGTAGCGTTTGTAGGTGCCGGCGATCGCCTTGACCAGGAACGCCACCGGCACTCCCGGCGAGACCCGGCGGGCACGCAGGTTCACGACCGGCCCGTCCTGTCCCAGAAAGTCGACCTCCAACCCCTCCTGGCGCAGGGTGGGGCGAAGTTTTTCTATGATCTCTTCAGCCTTCATGCGTCACTACCCGCCTCGGGTGTGCATCTCCAGGTGCAGGTTTTCCTGCAATTCGGCAACATCGGCCAGGGGGCCGCGCTGTCCCAACTCCCGGCGTTGCTCGGCTCCTCGGTCGGCCCGAGCCTGCCACACCCCGCCCAGGGCTTGCAAAATCTCCTCATCGCTCTGTCCGCCGCGAAGCAGTGCCCGCAGATCTCGCCCCTGGCGCCCGTACAGACAGGTCAACATCTGCCCGTCAGCGGTCAGACGCGCGCGGTCGCAGGCGCCGCAGAACGGATGGGTGACCGAGGCGATCACTCCAAACACCGGTCCGTCCTCTCCGGCCTGGAAACGCTGCGCGGGAGCCGACCCTCGCCCTGAAAGGGGAGTGACCGAGCCGTACTCGGCAGCCACCGCCTGCAGGATATCCTCTTGCGAGAACACCTGCTCGGCTCGCCAGCGAGTGGCGCCGCCTACGTCCATGTACTCGATGAAGCGCACCTCGGCCCCGACCTGCTGCCCCAGGCGCAGCAGCGGCAACACCTGGGAGTCGTTGGCACCGGCCACCACGACCGAATCGAGCTTCAGGCCCGGCCGGTGGGCGACCGAGCGGATCCCCTCTAACACCGTGTCCAGATCGTCCCGCCCGGACATAGCGCGGAACACCTCGGGGTCGACCGCATCGAGCGAAACGGTGACCCGGTCCAGTCCGGCCGCGAACAGATCGGCCTGCTGGCGGGCCAGCAAGGTTGCGTTGGTGGTCAGGGCCAGTTCGGCCAGCCCCAACTCTTTGAGCTGACCGACCAGAGTCGGCAGGTCCTTGCGCAGCAGCGGCTCGCCCCCGGTCAGGCGCACCCGGTCGACGCCCAGCCCCTGGAACAGACGAGCGACCCGGGTCAGCTCTTCAAAGCTCAGCAGCATCTGCCGGCGCAGCCAGAGATAGTTCTCTTCCGGCATGCAGTACATGCAGCGCAGGTTGCAGCGATCAGTCACGGAAAGACGCAGGCTGCGCATGGGGCGAGCCAGGCGGTCGCGAAGATTTGGGAGAGCGGGGTTCAAAGGTTCAAAGGTGGGACATCATGACGGCCATGTGCCGCTTGACTAACTGTTCGTCGATATCCACGAACCGCAGGCCGCAGCAGTAGTTGCGGGTACGCGGGTTCTTCTTACAGCTGCGCACTTCGGCGGTGCCGGTCAGCGCCTCGAGCCCGCCCACCGGGTCGGTCTTGATCCGGATCTGCAGTTTGAGAGGGAGTTCGACCTCGCTTTCCACCAGGCAGCCGCCGATGGACAGGTTGGTCAACTCGCCGCGGGCGTAGGTCTCGCCCGCCATGCTCTTCAGAAAACAGGCATAGCGCCCGGGAACCCGCAGAAGCTTACGCTTCTCGCCGATCCGCCCCACGGTAAAGCCAAGCTGCTTCAGCGCCGGCTTGATCCACGAATCCTTCAGGCCGTCTTTGTCCGAGGTGTAGGCCAGGCCGGCCTGGTACTTCGCGGCGCCCCTCATGCCGCGACACCAGATCACCTTGGCCTCTACCGCTTCGCCGAACTCGTCGCGATGCAGGGTCAGCCGAGTCTTCGGCTTCATCGGCTTTTCCATCTCGATACACATACCGGTCAGCGAGGCGTTGACGACCAGAACCTCGACCATAGCCGACTTGATCTTGACCAGTACCGGAATGCGACAGCCCAGGCGGATGGTATCGCGCCGTTCGTCGGTGGGCGTTCCGAAGCCGGGGCGCAGCAGATTGAGTAATTCTTTGAACATGAGAGGTTAGCTCCCGTACCTTCTGCCCCTTTCCGCCTCATGCCTTCGAGCCAGAAGAGAGTTGCCGGGGAAAATGGCGTTTTCATGCCCTTTGGGCCCTTTCTGACCGCCCTTCATGCAGGGCTTGCTGGGGGAAGGGCTAACCTAGTCCGGTGATGTCCAGACCGGATTCCGAAGAAAAGGGTTCGCTTCGCAACCTCAGTCCTGGCGAACTGGGGAAACTGTCCTCGTTGGCCAGTATCAGCACCGCCCTCAGCCGCGCCAAAGGCGGCTTTTTAGAGGTCGCCTCGACCATGTTGGACAGCTTGCTGCCCACCCTAGGCGCCGAGCGGCTGGCCGTGCTGGTCGACGCCCCTTACGCTCACCTTAGCCTTTACCGCCAGCTGACCGAAAACGGGGTCGACGACACGCCCTTCCAGTTCTCGAGCTCCGTGGTGAAGCGGGTCAAAGAGACCGGCGAGCCGTGGCAGACGCTGGACGCTTTCCAGGACGAAAAAGTCAGCATGACCGCCTCGCTGTTCCTGTCCGGGGCGCGCTCCGTCATGTGCGTTCCGCTGCGAGGTACCGGACAGCTTTACGCCGACAACCGACTTGGTCCCAACAAATTCGAAGAGCCCGAACTGGCCTTGCTGACCATTCTGGCCGACCTGCTGTCCGCCGCGCTCGAGCGGGCCCGCAGCACCGAACGCCTGGCCGCCGCCAACGCCGAACTGCGCGCCTCGCGGGAAGAGACCATCACTCGCCTGGCCGTGGCCGCCGACTGGCGCGACACCGAGACCGCCAACCACATCGAGCGGGTGGGCCACTACGCCGCCTCGCTGGCCCACTGGGCCGGCGCCCCGCCCGACTACGTCGAGCAGATCCGGCTGGCCTCGAAGATGCACGACGTGGGCAAACTGGGCGTGCCGGACGCCATCCTGCGCAAGCCGGGCAAGTTTACCCCGGAAGAGTTCGAAGAGATGAAAAAGCACACCAACATGGGTGGGCGCATCCTGGAAGGCTCGAACTCTCCCCTTATCCAGATGGCGCACCGCATCGCGCTGTCGCATCACGAACGCTGGGACGGCAAAGGCTACCCCCACGGGATTGCGGGCGACGCCATCCCGATGGAGGGGCGGATCACCGCCATCTGCGACGCCTTCGATGCGATGTGTTCCCGCAGGGTCTACAAAGAAGCCTACCCGCTGGATATGGCGTTCGGTGTGATCCAGGACGAACTGGGCAAGCATTTCGACCCCAACCTGGGTCAACTGTTCATCGATCACCGCGCGGAAGTGCTGGAGATCAAGAACATGATGCAAGGCGAAGGGTAAGCCGTGAGCGATACCGCGCTGGTGGCGCCGAAGCTGCTCTATTCGGTGCCCTCCCTAGGAGTGGATGATTCCAAAGGGCCGCCCACCTTCGTCTTCGTCACCCACGAGATTCCGCTGCACGAATATCCGTACAGCTTTCCTGAAGACGCGGGCTTCTTCATCACCAACGGCTGGCTGGGAGAGCCCGGTGCTCACAAGCAGCGGATCGAACTGCTGGACCCCGCCGGCGCGCTGCTGGTCGACACCGGCGACCTGGCGCTGGGGTTAGTCGACGACCGTCCTTACATGGCGATCACCTATTTCCAGGGGATCACCTTCAAAACGCCCGGCCAGTATCAGATTCGTGTTTCGGTCAACGGCGCCGAGGCGCTGGTCTACCCGCTTTACCTGACTCAGGCTGACCCTTCGCTGGAAGAAGAGTAGGCACCGGACCTGGCTGGCAGGCGGGACACCAGTAGGTCACCCGGTTCTGCAACCCCTGGTGGCCGCGCGCGATATCGCCTCCGCAGCGACGGCATTCCTCCTCCACCCTTCCGTACACGTAAAGGTCGCCGTCCTTGCTCGCCGGGTTGATACGACGGTCCGTGGTGGTGGTGCGATACCAGCCGCCCAGGTTGGCCTGCAGCAGGATACGGGCTCGCTGGAACAGGCGGACCAACTCGTCCTTGGGAAGCTCCGCCCAGGGGGTCCAGGGCGAATAGCCCTTGCTAGAAAAGGCGAAGGCGTCCCCCTCCAACGGTCCCATAAAGGCCAGTTCCGACTTGTAGACGTTGCCGATGCCGGCGGCCACCCGCTGGTCCAGCAGGATCTCTCCCAGGAAATCCTCACGCGGATGCAACTCCTTGCAGCGGGCCAGCACCGCCTCCCACTCCGGCTCCCCCTCGGCCAGCAGATCCGGCCCCAGGTTCTCTAACTGCCGATGCCAGTGGCGCTGGGGCGTGGGGATCGCCTCGATCTCCATCGGGTCGAAGCAGACCAGCACACTGCGGGCCGTCTCGAAGACCACCCCGGCGTTGTTGGCCGACCGCTTCCAGGGCGCGCCCACCGGATAGCGATGCCAGGAGCCGCGCATGCCCAGATGCACCCGCACCTGGATGTCGCGGTCCAGGTGTACCAGCAGATGCTTGCCCAGCGCCTCGACCTCTAACACCCGGGCCCCGGCCAGGCGCTCGGAGCCGTAGATGCCGCGCAGCAGGCAGCGAGTCAGAATCTCGCCGTCGATCTCCTTACGGATCACGGCGGCGACCTTATGGACTGTATCGCCTTCAGGCATGGACTAGCATTACGGCGCCGCCATGTAGGTCAGGCCCTGGTAATCGTCGCGGAAGCCGAACGCCTTGAGAGCGGCATGCAGCGGACTTTTCTGGGCCGGTTCGCCATCGATCTCCATCAGGTTCAGCATCTTGCCGCGCTGGCCTTTGGCGTACTGATCCAGACCGCGCAGGGCCGCCTCCAGGTAGTCGGGCTCTTCGACCTTGGGGAAAGTCAGGATCTTCTTGGCGCCTTTTTCCAGGAAAAACATCGGGTGCCCCTCGACCGTGATCAGGATGGTACCGGAAGCGCGCCGAGGCCGGCCCTTGTTCTCCGGCCAGGGCAGCAGGGCGCCATAGGGGTTGGCCGGGTCGGGGGTGGAGAGAAGAACCGGCTCCTTGGCCGCGTTCGGGTCCAGTTCGTTGCGCAGCCGGTCGACCGTCTGACTCCAGGCGAACTGAGCGCCCGATAGCCCTTCGACGAAGTAGCCGCGACGCACCCGTCCGGTCTCTTCCAGGACCTTGAAGGTCTGGTACAGGGGAGTGAACCCGCCCGGAATCCCTTCGCTGACGGCCGATTCGCGCGAGACCACTCCGTAGCGCTCCATCAGGGTTTGCGTCCAGGCCATCAGCCGCTCGGTGTCGCTGACCTTGCCGTAGAGCAAGGACGAGACCAGGAACCAGCGTCCCGAAGCCGACTCGATAGGCGCGCGCCGTCGCCCTTTCGGGGCGCCCAACTGGCGCAGCGGCGCGAACGAGTCGTTGCTGACCAGCCCCATCCAAACCAGGTCCCAGAGGCTGGTCAGCAGGCGGTCTTCCTTCTTGCCGGTGGCCTGCAGCAGGTCGTAGAAAAAGCAGGCGCCGCGCTGCTGCAGCGCTTCCAGAATCTGGTGGTGGGTGGGGTCCAGGTCGTCAGGGACGGTGGGAGGGGGAAGCAGTTGTGAGATGCGATCGCGCCGGTAGAGGGCCACTTTGCCGTCTTTGGTGCCCAGCGAACCGCTGCCGACCCAGACCAGCATACCGATCTGGCCGAGTTGGTCCAGACGATGGCTGCGGTAGTCGGTAACGCGGGCGGGCAGGATGGTCTTTTCCAGGTCTTTGAAAGACAGCGGCAGCCCCTCCAGGGCCGAGACCGCTTCTTCCAGGCGGGCGCCACCGCCGATGTTGTGCCAGTCTTGCAGAAAGCGCGCCATGGTGGCGGCTTCGACCGGGGCCACCTGGTCGCGCAGCTTGGCCAGGGTGCGGCGCCGAAGTTTGCGCAGCACTTCGGGATCGCAGAACTCTTTGCCAGAGCCGGAGGGCAGGAAGCCGCCTTCGAGCAGGCGAGAGCGCGCCATCAGTTGGCGCAGGGTCGGTTCGGCCTGCGCTTTGGTCATGCCGTAGCGATGGGCCAGGGTCAGCAGTTGGAACGGCCCGTGGGTGCGGGCGTAGCGGCTGAACACCTGCTCGAGCGGGCGTTCGACAAAGTTCAGGAGCGAGGTGGGCAGCCCCTTGGGCGGCATGGCGCCGAAAGCGTCGCGGTACAGGGCGGCGTCTTCGACGATCACGTAGCGCGGTTCGCCGCCGATGTGCATCTGCACCACCCGGCGGTCGGTCTGCAGCGCTTGCAGCCAGTCGTCCATCGGGCCCTGCGAGCGCGCTTTCAGCTCGTCTAAGGAGAGGTCGCCGATGCGACGCAGCAGGTCGACGGTCTGCTCCTGACTGGTCACCTGGCGGTCGGGGTCCAGCGACTGCAGTTCGGCTTCGAGCTGCTCGATGACGGTGGCGTCCAGCAGCGAACGCAGCTCTTCGCTGCCCAGCAGGTCGTTGAGCAGGTTGCGGTCCAGGGTCAGCGCCTGGGCTTTACGCTCGGCCAGCGGGCTGTCGCCGTTGTAGAGATATTCGGCCACGTAGGCGAAGGCCAGACTGCGGGCAAAAGGCGAGGCCGAATCGGTCTCGACCGAGTGGATCCGGATCTTGCGCTGCTCGATGTCACGCATCAGTTCGGTCAGCGACGGCACGTCGAAGACGTCTTGCAGCACGCTGCGGTAGGTCTCTAGGATGATCGGGAAGTTGGGGTAGCCTCGAGCTACGGCCAGCAGGTTCTGCGCCTTGAGACGCTGGGCCCAGAGCGGCGTGCGCTGGCCGGGGCGGCGTCGCGGCAGCAGCAGCGAGCGGGCGGCGTTTTCGCGGAAGTGCGAAGCGAACACGGCCGAGTTGCCCACCTGGTTGATGACCAACTCTTCCACCTCTTCGGCAGTGGGCAGCAGCAGAGAGACGTCGGGCGGCTCTTCGCCTTCGACCATGCGCAGCACGATGCCGTCGTCGGTGAACATGGTCTGGATTTCGAAGCCGGCCTTTTCGCCGATGCGGGCTTCGATGGCCAGCGCCCACGGGGCGTGCACGCGGGCGCCGAACGGGGTCAGGATGCAGACGCGCCAGTCGCCCAGTTCGTCGCGAAACCGTTCGACCACGATGGTGCGGTCGGTGGGCAGCAGACCGGTGAACTGCTTCTGCTCTTCCAGGTAGCCCAGAAGGTTGCCCCGGGCAAAGCTGTCGAGCGGGGTGTGCTCTTCGAGCCAGAGTCCGGCCTCTTTGGCCCCTTTGTTGTCGAGCAGTCTCAGGTACTCGCCGATGGCGCGGCCCAACTCGATCGGGCGGCCCGGTCCGTCGCCGCGCCAGAACGGCATCTGGCCCGGTTCGCCAGGGGCGGGGGAGACGATCACGCGGTCGCGGGTGATCTCCTGGATGCGCCAGGTCGAAGCGCCCAGCAAGAAGTTCTGGCCCGGGCGCAGTTCGTGCACCATCTCTTCGTCAAGTTCGCCCAGCCTGGGGCCGTCGTGCCCGATGTAGGCGCCGTACAGGCCTCGGTCGGGGATGGTGCCGGCGTTAGACTGGGTCAGCATCTTGGCGCCCGGCCGCCCCTCTAACAGGTCCTTCTCGCGGTCCCAGGTGATCTGCCCACGCAGTTCGGCGAAGTCGGTCGAAGGGAAGCGGCCGCTGAGCATGTCCAGCAGGTTGAAGAGCAGGTCGTCGGACAGTTCCAGATACGAGGCGGTGCGGTGTACCATCGTGCGCAGCGTCTCGACCGAGAGCGGCGCCTGCGAAGCCATCGCGACGATCTGCTGGGCCAGCACGTCCAGCGGGTTGCGCGGGACGCGCAGCGGCTCGATGGCGCCTTCGGCCATCTTGGCCGAGACCACGGCGCATTCCAGCAGGTCGCCCTTGAACTTGGGAAACAGCTTGCCCTGGCTGGTCTCTCCCACCTGGTGTCCGGCCCGGCCGACCCTCTGCAGCCCTCGGGCCACGGAGCCGGGCGATTCGACCATGACCACCAGGTCGACGGCGCCCATGTCGATGCCCAGTTCCAGCGAAGAGGTGGCGACAATCGCTTTGAGCTGGCCCGACTTCAGCTGCTCTTCCATCTGTCGTCGCTTGTCGTGCGAGACCGAGCCGTGATGGGCCAGCACCAGCTCTTCTTCGGCCAGTTCGTTGATCTTTAGCGCCAGGCGTTCGCACAGGCCGCGGCTGTTGACGAAGAAGATGACCGATCGGTGCGTTCTGATCAGGTCCAGTAGCTTGGGGTAGATCGAGGTCCACAGCGAGGGGGTGGCAGGGGGAGAGTCCTCTTCCAGAAGCTGGTTCAGGATGGCGCCGCCGGTGTCTTCTTTGGGAGGTGCGGGCGGAGGGTTCTCCATGTCTTCGACCGGCACGATAATCTCCAGGTCGATATGGGGCGGTTCCAGGGTGTCGACGACTTCGACGGGGCGGTCGCCGCCCAGATATCGGGCCACTTCGGTCACCGGGCGGACGGTGGCGGAAAGGCCGATGCGCTGCGGCTCTTGCTCGGTCAGCTGGGCCAGCCGCTCGAGCGAGAGGGCCAGGTGGGCGCCGCGTTTGGTGCCGGCCAGGGCGTGGATCTCGTCGATGATCACGGTGTCGACGGTCTTGAAGTTTTCCTTCTGCTGCGAACCCAGCATCAGGTAGAGCGATTCCGGAGTGGTGACCAGGATGTCGCCGGGATGTTTCAGCTGGCGCTGTCGCTCGCTCTGCGGGGTGTCGCCGGTGCGCACGGCCACGGTGGGCACGGTGATCTGGGTGCCGGAGAGGTCGGCCGCCCGGGTCACCCCCGCCAGAGGCGCGCGCAGGTTGCGCTCGACGTCGTAGACCAGCGCTTTGAGGGGAGAGATGTAGATCGTCTTGGTGCCTTTGACCGGCTTGCGGTTGACTAGCTGGTCGATGGTCCAGAGGAAGGCGGCCAGCGTCTTACCGCTGCCCGTGGGGGCCAACAGCAGGGTGTGCTGGCCAGAGGCGATCAGCGGCCAGCCCTGCTTTTGCACGGAGGTGGCGCCGGGGAAGTGAGTTTCGAACCAGCGCTGGGTGGTGGGAGAGAAAGGAAGGGTGGAGGAGGGAGTTTTCATACGTAGGCTTCTAGAGCTTAACTTTTCCCGCCTCGATCCGTTTCTACGCTACGACTCCCGAGGCGTTAGAGTTGTGATGGGGTGGAGGGGAGCGGAATTCGAGCTCGGGCTCTTGAGCTTATCGGTCATGGGCGGCGAGGATTTCGATGTAGCTCAAAAGCTTTGACGCTTATACTCGGCAAGGGCGCTCTGCAGTTTGACGGACGGCTCTTCCGGAGCGGTCTCGGTCGCGTTTAGGAAGGCCTCGAACGCCCCCTGAGAGAGCTGGATACGCTCCTCATTCTGCAGGACTTCCTGGGCCTTTCCTGCCAGGGCGCTCTCGGTAAAAGCCGTCACGGTTTGCCCGCGCAAGGCCGCGAAAGCCAGAGCCGCCCGGACGCTCTCTGCCGTCAGTTGGGGATAGCTATCGAGAAGCTCTTCCTGAGTCCGACCTGCGGCAAGCTTCTCGAGAATCAGTTCCACCGTGATTCGAGTGCCAGTAACCACTGGCTTGCCCATCATCACTTTGGGGTCTGAGACGATCAAAGGTTCACTCTGGTCCATTTCTTTAACTTCGGAGTAAGGCATCTCTTGCCTGCTGAAGTCTTCATCGGACTCGTCCGTCAAGTGACGAAATCATTCAATAGGCCATCGGTTCATCTCGAGAAAGGCAGCAGTCTCAGAGCTCCGGCTCGGGAGTGCTTCTTGCGCGGCCGGAAGTCGACCCAACCGTATAGCTCCAGGGCCATTCGCATCAGCTCTCGTGTAGTACCGAAGATTCTTGCCAGCTCCGCGACAAGTCGCCAGAGCTCATCGGAGCTGCCGCCGGCCTCCGAGAGTGTTGTTCGCGCTAATGTCGCTGGCTGGCATTTGGCCAACAGCTCTGCCGGTACCATGAAGACTACCGAGTAGATGTTGGCCTCGTGCTCTTTCTGGAAGAACCGCGCGTCATCGAACCCTTCGGAGATGTCGTGGCTCGAGATGTAGCTGCCCTCTTCAATCTCGTCGAAATGAAGCCGGATATGCGCGAGTTCGTGGGCGAGAACGCAGCGCATCCAGGCGAACTTGCACTCTCCCTTTTCGACCAGATAGCCGGGGCGGGAGTTGAGCTTGACCGACCTGTTGCGAAAGTCGCAAAGACCGCCCTGGCCGCTAGGTAGGGGACGTTCCTCGATGCGGAAATCGCAGACATCCCTTATCACGTCGCGGACGACGGCCGAAGGCAGCAGGCGCCCCGCGTCGGGATATCGTTCGCGAAAGTGAGCGAAGATAGTGTTCCGATCACGAACGCAGCGGCCCAACATTTCATCGAGCTCTTCGTTCCCGGCGGCGCGAAGCTCAGAAAGCCTCATCATCGCCGAACACCTCTTCCAGCCAGTCCTCGATCTGCTCTTCGCTCCGGATCCCCGCCACCACGGATAGGAGGTCCCTCGGGAACTCGATATCGCGCTCTTTGCCCCAGCTCCTGAGCCTGGCTCTGGCGGTTTGATGCAGCGCCTCCCATTCCAGGCGAGGGTCGACCAGCGCTTTCCCCTGAGCCGCGAGCCCCGTCAGCCTGGCACGGCAAAGGTCGCCAAGAACGGACCTGGGGACGCGGTCCAGAAAGTAGGCCAGCCGTTCGTGCTTGTAAGGGCTGAACTCTAACCGTTCGACGAGCGAGGTTAGATGGGCCTGGGATGGAGTGCGGCTATTCGCCTCCCACAGGTCCCAGAGCGACTCGTCGACGCCGGCGCTCCGAGCCATCTCCTCGACCCTGAGCTTCCGCATCCTTCGGATCGAGCGCAAGTAGCCGCCGAAGCTATCCTCTCTACTTCTGGTCTCCTGACAGGATTGACGGAACGCCTCTTGGGCGCGCTTCTTGCTATCCGTGGAGTTGTGAGTCATGAGGATGCTCTCCTTTGAGGTGGTCTAACTGTTCTTCCGGGAGGGAAAGGTGGAGGCAACTGCTCGCGGCTACGGCGCGCGTTTCTTGCTCTAGCCTGGGCGCGGTTGAGACGACGTTGAGCTGTGTCTTTCGACAGCCCCTCCTGGAGGGCGATCTCTTCTATGGTGAACCCCTGAAGATAGGATTTCAAGATCCGGGAGTCCGAGCTGGAGAGGTCGTTCCGGAGGATGTCGGCTATGAGCACGCTTTCGTCGTACACGCTGTAATGGTTCTTGCTCTGGCTTTGTCCGTCGTGGACCAACGACGAACCGCGATGGACCAGGTCATGCATCTTTCGAAAATCCATGAAGAACCGTTCGAACCAGCGATGAGCCAGGTCCTTGGCCTTGAGGTAGACCCAGTGACTCGCGTCGCCTTCCTCAGTGTCCCAACGGTCGAACTGCTCTTCGGCCACGATGTAGCCTTCATTGACCCAGTCTTCCAGGCAATTTTCTAATCCCGTTCCCCTTAATCCGATCTTCGACGCTCTTGTCGAGAGGCTTCGTCTGAGCTTGCGAAGCGCTGCGGAGCGGATCTCCTCAGCCTCTTCCGTGGTGCAGCTAAAGAAGGATAGGATCTGCTTCTGCTTTGGCGCGCTGTCGCGCTGATCGCCCTCTATACTCATACGGTGCATTGCCCTTCCCCGTCTTCGCAGCCTTGCCTCGAAGACGCCTTCCATGGATGGTACAGGCCGAGGTGGTCCGATTCGGACAGGCGGAGCGAAGAAAACTTTTTTGCTGTCCGAATCTTAGCTCGCTGCCGGGTATAGGCTAGGAAAGCAAGTTCGAAACAAGACGTCTCTATCAAGAGAGTAATTTAGAAACTTATCTAAATCAAGAGCTAGTTTTTTCCGAAGAGCTGTCCGAAATGCCGGACCTCGCCGGGTAGAGAGAGTGAAAGGACATGAGGGATGGACAAACTCGATAGCACCGACGGATGGAAGCTCAAAGCGACAGCGTTACCCTCAGGGTCACTGTCCCCCCAAGAACTGGCAGAAGCCAGTGACCATAAACGAGGACGACCTCGAACTCATCGAACTCCTCAGCAATCATCTCAAGCTGGTCATGACCCGCGACGATAAGCGCAAAAAATCTACCTCGGCAATGCCCAGGAAGCGGCGGAGTCTCGAACTCCACCCACATCGCAAGCCGAAGGCGTTACCGCTTCGGTCCCCAGAGGCTACGAAGCCCGCTGGAGCGAGACCTAGCAGCCACTACAGATCCCCATAGACCCATAACCTAGCGGATCTCCAGACCGGCCCACCAACGCCGCGAGCTGGCCGTCCCCCGCGACCGAAGCCACGACCCTCGAGGTGCGGCTCTGCTTCCTCGCGCTCACAACGACGTCAGTAGGGTGCACGGCAGTCACTCTATCTAGCTTCGCTATTACCCCAACGAGCCCACCATAGGAAAGGCAACCATGCTTTTTCTGAAGTAGACGTGTCCGATTTCGGTTCTTCCCCGTCTACTAAGACATGAGAGGACAAACAGTGGAGGCCCCACTCCTCGCCAAGGAGAGAGAGTATGGACAAACTCGATAGCACCGACGGATGGAAGCTCATCTGTCCCCCCAAGAACTGGCAGAAGCCGGTGACCATAAACGAGGACGACCTCGAACTCATCGAACTCCTCAGCAATCGTCTCAAGCTGGTCATGACCCGCGACGATAAGCGCAAAAAAATCTACCTCGGCAATGCCCAGGAAGCGGCCGCCGCCTCCTCTGGCAAAGCCAGCACCACCAACGGAG